>DATALE010000125.1:0-7117 GCA_036261235.1 Ruminiclostridium sp.
GATTGCATTGTATGACACCTATCGAATTTCACTACGCTCTCGCTGCGTAAAAAAATCCACCCTGCTGCGTAGCAGGGTGGATTTCATCAAAACTGAATATTCTTGTTTTTTCGTCTGTCTACTTGACAGGGTGCGGATCAAAGTTCACTGCGAGGCTTAACTTTTTTTGGGCGGACGTCGCCGCGTCTTTTAGAAAAATGTCATCTGACTTGTTTTCGGCATATTGCCTAGAGCTCCAGCAAGGTTCAAAAGTTCAACCACACTCTTTGACGCTGCGCCGCGTGCGGAAAGGTCATCCTGTGATATGAACGGGCCTTTTTCACGC
Organism: Ruminiclostridium sp.; assembly: GCA_036261235.1. Taxonomy (GTDB): domain Bacteria; phylum Bacillota; class Clostridia; order Oscillospirales; family Ethanoligenentaceae; genus Ruminiclostridium_D. The sequence continues at coordinate 326 of DATALE010000125.1, forward strand.
GCGGCCATGATACTTTTGGCGGCGCTCTCGCCCAGCCCTTTCAGGGAATTCAGCGGTGGCCGGATTTTTCCATCTTCAACAATGAATTTTACCGCGTCGGATTTATAAACGTCAACGGGCAGAAATTCTATGCCGCGGGCATAAGCTTCGTTGACGATTTCAAGTATTGTTACGAGGTCAAGTTCCTTTGCGGTGGCTTCCTTGCCCTTGTTAATAATCTCAACCATCTTTGACTTGACGCTTTCTTTTCCGCCGAGGACAACCCCAGCGTCAAAATCCCCTCCGCGGACGGTGAAGAACGCAGCATAATATTCAAGCGGACGATGAACCTTGTACCAGCCGAGTCTTATCGACGCGATAACATATGCGGCGGCATGGGCTTTCGGGAACATATATTTAATCTTCATGCAGGAGTCGATATACCACTGTGGAACTTTATGCTCTTTCATTTCGTTTATGTAGTCGTCGTTAAGCAGTTTCGGCGCGCGCCCTTTTCGGACAATCTCCATGATTTTAAAGGCGTGTTTCGGCTCGACCCCTTTGTGAAGGAGATATGTCATGATGCTGTCACGCGTTCCGACAACCTGTGAAATCGTGCATGTACCGTTTTTGATAAGTTCCTGCGCGTTACCGAGCCAAACGTCGGTTCCGTGCGACAGGCCGGATATCTGCAAAAGGTCGGAAAACGTCTTTGGCTGTGAATCAATCAGCATCTGACGGACAAACTTTGTGCCCATTTCGGGGAGGGACAAGGTTCCTGTTTCACTGCCGATATCTTCGGGGGTTACCCCGAGAGGTTCGGTAGAAGTGAACAGCTTCATTACTTCAGGGTCATTCATTGGCACGGACATAACGTCTATCCCCGTCAGATCCTCAAGATGTTTATAAAGCGTCGGCACATCATGGCCGAGTATATCAAGCTTCAAAATCGTGTCATGAAGAGAGTTGAAGTCAAAATGTGTTGTAATGGTGTCTGAGCTTGTGTCGTCGGCCGGGTGCTGAACCGGAGTGAAGTCATAAATTTCATAATCGCGCGGCACGACAATCATACCGCCCGGGTGCTGGCCTGTTGTTCTTTTTACGCCTGTACAGCCCTGTGCGAGCCGCAGTTCCTCCGCCTTGTGAAGAATCTTTCCCTTTTCGTCAAGGAACTTCATAACAAAACCGTATGCGGTTTTTTCAGCAACGGAAGCAATCGTTCCGGCGCGGAAAACATGACCTTTTCCGAATAGCACCTCTGTATATTTATGCGCGGTCGGCTGCTCCTCACCCGAGAAGTTGAGGTCGATATCAGGAGACTTGTCTCCGTCAAAACCGAGGAAGGTTTCAAACGGTATGTCGTGCCCGTCCCCATGCAGCTTTTCACCGCAGTTCGGACATTCTTTTTCCGGAAGGTCGAATCCGCTGCCGACACTCCCGTCGGTAATGAATTCGCTGTATTTGCATTTCGGGCAGACATAATGAGGGGGCAGGGGATTAACCTCCGTTATGCCGGACATTGTTGCGACAAAAGATGAACCGACGGAACCACGGGAACCGACAAGGTAACCGTCGCTCTCGGATTTTGCGACCAGCTTCTGCGCAATCATGTAAAGGACAGCGAAACCGTGTTTGACGATTGAGTCGAGTTCTCTCTGAAGCCGCTTTTGCACGACTTCCGGGAGCGGATCGCCGTATATTTCCTTTGCTCTGTTCCAGGTGATCTCCTGAAGCTCGTCGTCGGCGCCGTCGAGTGACGGAGGATAGTTGCCCTCCGGAATCGGACGCACCTGCTCTACCATGTCCGCAATCTTGTTCGGATTTGTGACGACGACTTCAAAAGCCTTGTCTTTTCCGAGATATTCGAATTCCGCGAGCATTTCCTCGGTTGTTCTGAAATAAAGCGGTGGCTGCTTGTCGGCGTCCGAGAAGCCCTGTCCCGCCATAAGAATCTCGCGGAAAACCTTGTCCTTCTCATCAATGAAATGGACGTCGCCTGTCGCAACGACCGGTTTGTGAAGCTCGTCGGCGAGCCTTACAATCGTGCGGTTGATGTCCTGAAGCTGTTTTTCGTCTTGTACCCTGCCTTCACGGAGTAAAAACGCGTTGTTACCGAGAGGCTGGATTTCAAGAAAATCATAGAACGAGGCAATCTTGCGCAGCTCGTTTTCCGGCTTTCCGTCAAGAACCGCCCTGAAAAGCTCGCCCGCTTCACAGGCGCTCCCGACAAGCAGCCCCTCGCGGTACTGCACAAGCTGGCTGCGCGGAATCTTCGGCTTTTTATAAAAATAATTAAGGTGGCTCTTGGAGATAAGTTTGTATAGATTTTTGAGCCCGACGGCGTTTTTGACAAGCAGAATCTGGTGGTAAGAACGCATTTTCCTGACATCCTCACCGCTGACCGCCGAGTTGATGTCCCTGACTGACTTTGCTCCGCGCTTTTTCTCTAAATCTACAAGAAGGATTTTAAAGATTTCCGCAAGCTCCCTGGCATCATCACAGGCGCGATGATGATTGAACGGCGGAAGCTTCAGATGCTTTGCCACAAGGTTCAGCTTATAGCTTTTAAGTTCGGGGTAGAGAGCGCGGCAGATAGGAATTGAGTCTATATATGTAAAGTCGAATTTCATATTGTTTCTTTTGAGCGCGGCGTGAACAAAGCCCGCATCAAACTGGGCGTTGTGTGCCACAAGTGGAGCATCGCCGCAGAATTCAATAAATTTTGCAAGTGCTTCGCTGTCAGACGGCGCGTCTTTTACCATATCGTCGTCAATGCCGGTCAGTTCTGTAATATTTTCAGGAATATGACGCTCGGGGTTTACAAACGTGTCAAATTCTTCAACGATTTCCCCACCGCGTATGCGCACCGCGCCGATTTCTGTTATGCGGTCGTTTTCCCTTGAAAGCCCGGTCGTTTCAAGGTCAAACGAGATAAATTCCCCGTCAAAAGGCGTATCGTCTTCGCCGATAACGGTCGGCGCAGTATCGTCGACAAAATAATCCTCGACGCCATAAATAATTTTGATTTCCTTGCCGGATTTTTTGAGGTCCTCCATCGCAACCATAGCGTCGGGGAATGCCTGCGCAACGCCGTGGTCTGTTATCGCTATCGCCTTATGTCCCCAGTTTGCCGCCCTTTTTATGTATTCCGCCGCCGGCGTTATTGCGTCCATTGAGGACATGGTGGTATGCAGGTGAAGCTCAACGCGCTTTTGCGGCGCGTCGTCTGTCTTCCCGCCGACCTTTTTAACGGTGGATATGTCGAGCGCGCGGATAGTTATTTCGCGGTCATATTTATCGTAGGATACGTCGCCGTTCACGATGACGGTAACGCCGTTTTTAACGGATTCGAGAACAGGTTCGGCTTTCTTCTTGTCCTGAATGACCTTTATGGTATTTGAAGAGGTGTAATCGGTTATATTGAAGGAAATTATGTATTTTGTGCCGTCCCTTGTTTCCCTTGACTCAAACGCGAAAACATCGCCGCAGACGACAACCCTTCCTGATTCCAGCGTTACGCTGTCAAGACGGATAGGCGGTTTCTTGATTTCGCGCCCGTAAACGCATACTGCGCTCGACGGGCTGTATTTGAGCCAATCCGGCGGCTGTGCGTTATAGGATTTCGGTTTTTTCGCGGCTGTTTCACCGCCCGGCTTTCCTTTTTGGTGAACGTCAGGCGGGGGAGCCTGTCTTTCACCCACAGGAACATAGTTCTGTGGCAGCGGTTGCTCCCACGGGGGAAGCTCTGTTTTCTTTCGGGGCAATTCAATAAACTCAATCTTGAACCTGCGTCCGTATTGCTCTGAAATAAGCCGTGATATCTCACTGTCGCAGCGCGAAGATTTAAGTATATCCGCTCCGCCGTTTTTAAGTTTTATGCGGAGGGTTTCACCATCAATTTCACAGACACTTTCGTTAAAGAATCCGTTTATTGTAGCGATTGTCTTTTTAAGCTGCTCAATAATTTCAAAAAAGCTCTGCTCGCAGAAAAGCTCACCGTCATAGCGTGGATTTATTTTAACGGAATTCAGGTTATAAGTTTTTGCGGCTTTAAGTTCAAAGCTTCGGAGTAAGGAAAACGGCGCAATTTTGTTAAAATGGACAGCAATTTCGATTCCCCTGTCCTCGCGTGACATAGTCATTTCAAGTATCTTTGTATTATTAAGAAGCTCCGCCGAATCTTCTTCCGGGGATACTCTTCCGAATATTTGTGTGATACTTTTTTCCGCCATTTATGTACTCCTCAACAGTTTCTCGATTTAAAGTTTTGAGCATGCCGTTTGATTTCAAATATATATAGTTCGGGCTAAACGCCATATGCGTGTGCACATACGCAATATATAACATAATAAAATTAGCAGTGTGCGCCCGACAGATATATTAAATATTTATTGTGTTATATATGATCGACCGCGTTAATTTGTTAAAAAGATTATGGCAGGGAATATAGGTGTAATGCTAATATTCGTCGATAACCCTTCGGACATCTTCCCATTTGAATCCGTTGCGGGAAAGAGCCGCCAGAGCTCGGCGGCGCACTTTTTCATCATCGTCCCATCCGGGGTATTTCTTTGACAAAAACCTTGATATCCGCTCGCCAGGGTCGGAATTCGCTTCGTCAATCGCGTTTTCGGCCGTTTCACGGTCGATTCCCCGTTTCGTCATCTCATAAAGCGCGCGGGAATCGCCCATAAGCCGTGTTTCGAGAAGTTCACGCGCAAGTTTCGCCGCATATTCCGCGTCGTCGATAAGACCGAGTTCTTCCATATGCTCGGCGGCTTTTTCAGCCTGTTCTTCCCCGACTGTGCGCGAAAGTTTGCGGCGCAGTTCTTCCTTTGAATGATCGCGGTAGGACAGGATTGTCATTGCCCTGTCGTTTGCGGTGCGGAATTCTGCCGTTTCACGAAGCTCATTAAGCTGCGGCAGTGTTATAACACCGCCTTTGGAGAGACATGAATCGTTAAGCGTCCGGGAATCCACCGAAAGAGCGTATTCACCGTCTATATATATGGCAAAACGTCCGTTTTTTTGCTGCCTTATCTGAGTTATAGTCATAGCTTATCAGATATCGTCGGCTTCAATGTCGATGCCGGAGCTTTTTGCAGCTGCCGCCTGCGCTTTCGGCGCAGCTTCCTCCTTATCCTCGGCGACCGGACTTGCTTTTGAAGTCTTGTCCTTGCCCTTTCTCGAAGCAGGGGTTAGCTTATCGGCATTATCGCGGACTTTGCCGGCAATTTCTTCTCTCAGTTTATCGTCATTCTTGAGCATCTGAACGACATTGTCGCGGCCCTGCCCAAGCCTGTTTTCTTCATAATAGAACCACGAACCGCTCTTCTGAACAATATCAAGCCTTACCGCAAGGTCGAGTATTTCTGACTCGCGGCTGATGCCTGTACCATACATGATGTCGAATTCAGCTTCTTTGAACGGCGGCGCGACTTTGTTTTTGACGACACGGGCGCGGGTATGCGAACCGATAGTTTCGGTTCCCACTTTGATTGCCTCCTGACGCCTTACGTCGATTCGGACAGACGCATAGAATTTGAGCGCGCGTCCGCCTGTTGTAACTTCCGGATTTCCGTATACAACGCCGACTTTTTCACGAAGCTGGTTTATAAAGATCGCGACGCATTTTGACGACGCCAGTACGCCGGCAAGCTTTCTCAGCGCCTGTGACATAAGCCTTGCCTGAAGGCCGACGTGGGAGTCGCCCATTTCACCCTGAATTTCAGCGCGGGGAACAAGGGCGGCGACCGAGTCGACGACAATTACGTCGATCGCGTTGCTTCGCACAAGGGCTTCGGCAATTTCAAGAGCCTGTTCGCCGGTATCCGGCTGTGAAACAAGAAGTGAATCGACATCAACGCCGAGGTTTTTCGCATAAACAGGGTCGAGGGCATGTTCCGCGTCAATAAAGGCAGCTTCGCCGCCGTTTTTCTGCGCCTCCGCGATTATGTGCAGAGCAACGGTCGTTTTACCGGAAGATTCCGGCCCGTAAATTTCAACAATACGTCCTTTAGGAACGCCGCCGATACCGAGCGCGAGGTCGAGCGACAGTGAACCGGTTGAAATCGCTTCGACGTTCATCGCCGCGTTTTGGCCGAGCTTCATCACTGCGCCCTTGCCGAACTGCTTTTCAATATTAGCAATCGCGGTTTCTATCGCCCTTTGTTTGTCAGAGATTTTCTTTTTGTCGTCAAGCTTTTTCCTGTCGTCCATTTTTACCCTCCATGCCGCATTTTAACGGCGGTTTAATATGTAAACACGCAGTGCATTTTGTATATACATTTAATAATAATTATATAATATCAGTGTTTAAATTGCAATCGAAACGCTGTGTTTCAAGTTGGGTATGATTTAAAAGTGATGCTGTAACTGTGACTGAATCAGCATTAAAATTATTTTAATAAAATTTGCAAATATATCTTTACAATGAAACAGTGTTATGTTACACTATTCTCAGGAGGTGAGGCAGCGATGGAAGATGACCTTATTTCAAAGAAAGAGTTACTCACTTTGACCGGAATATCCTATGGACAGCTTTACCGCTGGAAAAGGAAAGGGCTTATTCCTGAAGACTGGTTTATACGGCGTTCGACTTATACAGGGCAGGAAACTTTTTTCCCCCGAGGCAAAATCCTTGAGCGCATCAATAAAATAACAAACATGAAAGATGACGTTTCACTTGACGAGCTCGCCGACGTATTTTCCCCCAACACAGGCAAAATACGGCTGACACCAGAACAAATCGCAGAAAAGGAAATTGCGGGCAGCGTTATCTGCGGCATTTATTCCGAATTGTACAACCAACCG
>DATALE010000135.1:0-2979 GCA_036261235.1 Ruminiclostridium sp.
GTTTCATCGAAGCTTATAGGCAATCTCGGATATGTTAAAATAATGGAATTTGACAAAAAAACTTCTTCGCAGTTTTCTTCACAGGTCGACCAGCTTATTTCCCAGGGCGCAAAAGGGCTTGTTTTCGATGTCAGAAATAATCCGGGTGGGCTTCTCGAGTCTGTAGCTCCGGTTATTGATAAAATAGTTCCCGCCGGCCCGATTGTAAGTGCAAAATATAAAGACGGTACAAAAAAAGTCCTGTATACTTCAGACGCGAAGCAGATAAACCTGCCGATGGCGGTTATAACCAACCAGAATACCGCAAGTGCGGCGGAACTCTTTACAGCGGCGCTGAAGGATTACAAGAAGGCCAAATCGGTTGGAACAAAGACATACGGAAAAGGCACGATGCAGGAAATATATGATTTGTCCGACGGAACGGCTCTTGACCTGTGAAGAAAACTGCGAAGAAGTTTTTTTGTCAAATTCCATTATTTTAACATATCCGAGATTGCCTATAAGCTTCGATGAAACGGATGATACCGAATATTTTTTTCTTGTAATAGTAAACGGAATCGTTTTGCCGTCCCTTAAGACCTTAAAGGAGACAGACGAACCCTCACTGCCTTTTAGCAGGTTGATGGCGTTGGCAAGCCCCGTTGCTTTCACGTCTTCTTCACCGATTGAATTTATTACGTCATTTACCTTGACCCCAGATGATTCTGCGGGAGAGTCAGCAATAATTGAAACGATTTTCATATATCCGTCATCGGTTTTTACAACATTGACGCCTATACCGATACTTTGCCCTTCATTTGAGAGCGCTATACTTTTATAATCGTCGGCGTCAAGATAGCTTCCGTATTTGTCACCCAAACCGTTCACATAGCCTTCAACGGTACTGTCCTCAAGCTTCGTTTTGTCAATAGTTCCGATATATTTTCCCCGCGCAGTCGCGTCAACATCCGCCAGCTTTTTAAACATTGCTGACCTCTGGGAAAAATCACTGATACTTACATTAAGCGATTTCATCATAAAAAGGGAGGTCGCGGTAACAGCTACAGCAGCCGCAAGTGCCATAAGGCCGATAGCCGCGCCAAGACTTATTTTTTTGTTCATTTTTACCTCACATATGTACCGGTGCCTATGCACCTGGACTTTAGGTGTCAATTAGACCTTTTTGCTATTATAGCATAAAAAAATACAGCATGACAGGATTTTTGTTTATAAACGGTTTAAGCGGAGTAAAAATACTCCGCTTTTAACTGTTACGGTTGGGCGACATAACCTAATGGATTGACAGGAGTACCATTTTCCATTATTTGAAAATGCAAATGATAACCGCCGCCGCCAAGACTGACAACATTTCCGGTATTGCCAACATAGCCGATAACTTGCCCCTGCTTTACTGTTTCATTATTTGAAACAGCAAGTCTCGAACAATGACCGTAAAGTGATGTATATCCGCCGCCGTGGTCTATAACCACATAGTTTCCATAAATTCCGGAATTGTCGAACCCTGCAATAATCACAGTTCCCGCTTTAGAGGCAACTATTGGCTTTCCAGCTATATTGCTGCCAGCAATATCAATGCCGGTATGGGGGTAAACATGATTCGGTCGCGGTCCGAACGGACTTGATATGTAAGTTGAAGTACCTTGTACCGGCCAAATCCAATCGCCACCGACTATCGGTTGATTGTTTTTTTCTGTTTGCTTCTGTCTCTGCAAGATCATCTGAGCGAGTTTTTGGCTTGCATCGGCTTCCTGCTTGTCAATCTGGTCATTTTCTCTTTGAAGTTCGGCATTCTGATCCTTTAATTTAGAAATAGATGCCTGACGCTGTGCCGCTTGAGAGTCATATTCGGACTTTTTGCTTTGAAGTTCACTCTGAGACTTCTCAAGGCTGCTCTTTTGCTCTTCAATAAGTTTTTTATCCGCTTCAATCGAGGCCTTATCTTTTTTGAGCTGCGCTATCAGATCGTTGTCATGCTCTGAAATTTTTTTGATAATCTCATAGCGGGTCAAAAAATCGGTTATGCTCTGTGACGAGAGCATTACCTGAAGTCTGGAGACTCCGCCGACCTCATACAGCGCACAGATTCGCTGTCTATAAAGTTCCGTGTTTTTATCAATACGTTTCTGGGCATCGGCAATATCGGTATTTGCTTTTGCTATTTTTGTATTGCAGTCTTCGATTTTATCGCCTAATATGTCCATTTGCTGCTTCACAATGTCCATATTGGCCTGTATGCTGTCTATTTCAGACTGAATCGCTGCTTCGGTTGAATTATTCTGATTTATTGCTCCGCTGTTACTGTTTTTTTTCTGTTCGAGTTCCTTTTGCTTTTGCTGGAGCTGAGCATACTGCTGATCATAACTGCTGCCGGATGAGGAGGCTGCGTTTGACATAAGAACCGGTGCGAGTACGCCCACAATCATTAATGCTGCAACTACGATTGCCGTTATGGCTATTATTTTCCTTTTTTTTTCGCTGCGCAACAAAAGCACCCCCTAAACTTTAAGGTATTTTCTGACCGACATAACACTTCCCAGCACGCCGACAAGTACGCCGCCTGCCAGAAATCCCGGTACGATAAACCACAGGAAGCCTGAATAATTAAGAGGCTTTGTAGCATTAAGTACGGTTATAATTCCGGAAAGGAATTTTTGGTACACAAAATACTGGGCCGCCAAGGCAACAACCCCGGCAAGCAATCCGATTAACAGGCCCTCAATTATAAAGGGCCATCTGATAAACCAGTCTGTCGCACCGACAAATTTCATTATATTTATCTCACGCTTGCGGCTAAACATTGCGAGTTTTATTGTGTTAGAGATTATAAACAATGAGATAACTGCAAGTACAATCGAAAGCCAGAAACCTGTAAGCCCCACGACTTTTCTTATACTGACAAGCCTGCTTGCCAGTCCTTCGTCCTGACGTACATATTTGACGCCATCAATTTTTTCAATGGTATCAACGGTCTTTGAATAA
>DATALE010000060.1:0-11751 GCA_036261235.1 Ruminiclostridium sp.
GATAAGTTCACCGGACGGGCATATAAGGCCTTTTGACGACGATGCCTCCGGAACAGTATTTACAAGTGCTGTTGGAACCGTGTTGCTGAAACGTCTTGAGGATGCCGTAAGAGACGGAGACCATATTTATGCCGTTATCAAGGGAATGGCTGTTAATAACGACGGATCCGAAAAAGTAGGATTCACGGCTTTGAGCAGGGAAGGGCATTGTGTCAAGGAACACATATATTCTCGGAATCATATAATCCGGCAGGGTGTTGTCCAAAAACTTTTCAAGTTCAGTGGAATCAACCTTTTCGCCGCTCTCACAGACAACATATGCGACCAGGTGTAAATCGCCCGCCTTCTTCTCCCACGCGTTAACTATACATTCTTTAACTGAGGGGTGCTGCAAAATGTCGTTTTCAATCTCGCCAAGTTCAATCCTAAGGCCGCGTATTTTAACCTGAAAATCCAGTCTTCCGAGATATTCGATATTTCCGTCTTCTCTCCATTTTGCGAGGTCACCGGTGCGGTACAGCTTTTCTCCGGGAGCAAACGGGTTATCAACAAACTTTTCAGCGGTCATTTCCGGTTTGTTTAAATAACCCCTTGCCAGACCAACCCCTGCTATGCAAAGTTCTCCGGGCACACCGATCGGCTGAAGCTGCATTTTATTATCCATTATATACAACTTGATATTATCTATTGGTTTTCCTATCGGGACACTGTTTTTGCAGTTGTCTTTATCACAGTCAAAATAAGATACATCAATTGTTGCTTCGGTCGGGCCGTACAGGTTTGCGAGCTTCGTTCCGTTCTCGCTCAGCAGCTTGCTGAACATTTCAACCTGTGCCGTAGTTAACGCTTCGCCGCTTGTGAAAATCTGCCGCAGGCATGATATCCTTTGGGCTTCGCCTGTATCCTTTACATGTTCAAGGAACGCGGTGAGCATGGAAGGAACAAAATGTATAACCGTTATATGATTTTTCTCGATCGTCTCAACAATCTTGCCGGGGTCTTTTTCCGCTCCCGGTTCAAGGAAACAAACCTTTGCCCCGTGCATACCCCAGCGGAACATTTCCCAAACTGATACGTCAAACGTAAACGTAGTCTTTTGAAGAATCGTATCATCGCTGCCTATGGGATACTTTTTCTGCATCCATTCAAGGCGGTTTATCAGGGAATGCTGCTCTATCATAGCGCCCTTAGGTTTTCCTGTCGAGCCTGAAGTGTAAATAACATACGCGACGCTGTGCGGATCTGGTTTATCCGGCAAATTGGAGCTGTCGCCTGAATAAAGGCTTTCGTCTTCGATAAATATCTTGTCAACATGCTTTCTGAGCTCAATATCATCAAACTTTTTGTTTGACAAAAGCAACTCAGCGCCGCTGTCTTCAAGGATATAATTGATTCTTTCATTCGGATAACGCGGGTCAATCGGCAAATAGGCCCCGCCTGCTTTTTCTATCGCCAGAATTCCTACTATCATTTCAAGGGAACGTTCGAGCATAATTCCAACAAAGCTCCCCTGTCCTACACCCTTTTCACGCAGCAGCCTTGCAAGCTGATTTGCTTTTTTATTGAGTTCACCGTAAGTCAGGTCCTGATTTTCGAAAATTACTGCAACAGTATCCGGATTCTTTTCCGCCTGTTCTTCAAAATATTCACTTATTACTTTATCCTTTGAATAGGGAGCGTCAGTATTGTTAAAATCAGCAAGAATCTGCCGGCGTTCTTCCCCCGTCATCATTGTGATATCCGCGACTTTTGTCTGAGGATTGTCAGCAACAAACTCAAGAATGTTAAGCAGATGCTCGCTCATTCTTTTTATGGTAGACGGTTTATAGAGCCTGCTGTCAAATTCTATGCCGCCCTTGAGCCCGTCCTCGGTTTCGTAGAGCTGAAGCCTTAAATCAAACAAAGCCAAATCATTTTCAACATCAATCTGTTCAGCTTTCAGCCCCGGAAGATCAAGCTCGACCTTTTGAGTATTCTGCATGATAAACATAACCTGAAAATAAGGTGTCAGGCTGGGGTCGCGTTCAGGCTTTAACACCTCAAGCATCTTGTCGAACGGCATCTCCTGGTATGTAAAGGCATCAAGATTCATTTTCTTGACACGGCGCAAAACTTCGATGAATGTCGGGTCATCGTCAAAATTTGTCCTGAGAACAAGAGTGTTGATAAAAGGTCCGACAATATTTTCGACATCTTTTCGGTTTCTGTTGGCAACAACTGTCCCCGTGAAAATATCTGTCTGTCCGGAATATCTGTAAAACATAGTCTGGAATGCCGCCAGAACAATCATGAAGAACGAGGCGCCCTCGGATTTTCCTATTTCCTTTAATTTGTCCGCGATGTCGGGAGATACAATTACAGGTTGATAGCCGCCGTCATTGTATTTGATTTTCTGTCTCGGATTGTCAAGAGGCAGCTGAAGTGTTGTCGGCTTTTCAAGCTGCTTTGACCAGTAATCGAGCAAATCCTTCGGCATTTCCTCATCGAATTTTTTTCTTTCCCATGAGGCATAGTCGGCATACTGGATTTTGAGTTCGGGGAATGCTACGTCTTCTCCTTTGACATAAGCCTCATAGAGCTTCAAAAACTCCTTGAAGAATATTGCGTTTGCCCATGCGTCTGAAATAATGTGGTGCATGTTCATGCAAAATACATATTCATGTTCACCAAGGATAAAGAGGGTAAATTTAAACAGCGGCCCTTTTTCAAGGTCAAAGCTGCATCTTGCCTCTTTTTTCAGCAGTTCTTTCAGTTTTAAATCCAACTCTTCTTTTGGCACGGCTCTGAGGTCGATTTCCGGAATTTCAACCGGAAATGCCGGGTGAATTACCTGCAAGGGCCTTCCGTCCACGTTCCTAAAAGTCGTTCTTAAAGATTCATGACGTTCCACAAGATAATTCAGAGCTTTTATAAACAGGTCCTTGTGAAGATCACCGCTCATTTTCATTGCATTGCAAATGTTAAACACAGGATTTCCCTTTGAATAATGGTCGAAGAACCACATCGACTGCTGGGTATATGAAAGCGGCAGACCTATCTCGTCCCTTTCAAGACGCGGAATTGGAGCTTCTTCCTGATTGCTCGCGCTGACCTGCTTTAAGAAAGCAATTATTTCGCCTTTTCTCCCTGATATTTCAGAGAGAATTTCTTTTGTTACAACGCCCTTCGGCGCCTGGTATTTGAGTTTTTCGCCTTCAAGCCTCAATTGTATATTCGATTCCCGAAGTTTTGATAAAAATTCAACAGTAGACAACTCTGCATCCCCTGACTTTATAAAATTACTTAAATTTCTCCGTCCTCAAGCTCTTCGCCGTCAGAAGCATCTTTGCTGCTTGCAGCAGCCCATCTATAGGTTTCTACCAACTTAGCGATATCTTTCGCTGTAGTAAGTTCAAAAAGTGTCCTGAACGGGATCTGAACGTCAAATCTCTTGCTGAGGTCGGTGGCCACCGCCGCGGCAATCAGGGAATGACCGCCGAGTTCAAAGAAGTCATCATTTATACCGATCCTGTCGAAGCCCAGAACTTCCTGCCATTTATCAATTATTGCTTTTTCAACCTCGTTTGTGGGCGCGGCATATTCTGTTCCCAGCGCAGGGCGCGGTCTTAGCTTCAACTTTTCGCCGCCGTTTTCGGAAAGCCCTGTTTTACCGCCTGTTTTAAGTCCTATCTCGGAAATTTGCAGATTCGGAAGGATGTTCGGGAATTCCTTGCTCAACTGTTCAAGTTTCTCCCTGAAAGCAAACATCTCTTCGAGCTGTTTCTTGTTATCTTTTGCGTCTTCGAGATTGACATTTAAAGTGATGATTCCCTGCTTTATATCTGAATCAACAATATTCTGAGTTATATCCTCTTTTCCTGAAACATAAACATCAGGTTTTGAAGCGTCGCGTTTTCCCGGTTCAATCCAGTAACGCTGTCTTTCGAACGGATAAGTCGGCAGAATCACCCTATGGCGCTTTTCCTCGGCATAATATTTGCTCCAATCGATTATTCCGTCGTAAAGCCAGAACTTACCGATACTGACAAGCAGTGCCTGGGCCTCAGAATCCGTGTTTTCCGCCGTCATGCAGCTCAGAATTGCCTGATCAGTGTCAGGCTTCTTATATTTCATAGCCTCTGACGTCAGCCTGTCACCAGGGCCTATTTCAAGTACAATCTGGTCAGAGTCAGCCATAACCAACTTCAAGCCGTCTTCAAAATGTACTCCTGATCTCTGTTTGAGCCAATACTGCGGATTTTCAGCGTCGGAATCCGAAATCCAGTCTCCTGTAACCGCTGAAACAAACGGGATTTCCGGCCTGTTCACCTTTATTGCCGAAACTATCTGTGGCAGTTGTGCATCCTCGGCAGCCGCAAGCTTCAAAGCGTCTTCAAGGCTCAAAGTTCCCGCTATGCAGGCGGCGGCATATTCGCCGGCTCCCTCGCCGACAAGATACTGTGGTTCCACACCCCAGCTCATCCAAAGCTGAGCCAGCGCATATTCGACCGCGAAAAGAACAGTCTTGCCGGTTCTTCCACTAAGCTGCTGTTCCTTATTTTCAGAATTAAACACCTTTAGAATATCTATTCCGGCCTGTGATTTCAGAATCTTTGCGCATTCGTCAATTGCCGAACGGAATCCGTCCTCTGTACGATACAATTCACTGCCCATGCCGACATATTCGCCGCTGCCCGGGAACATGAAAACAACCGGCTGATCTTTCGGCTTTTGGAAATGTGATATAACGTTACCGGCCGACATATTTTCAAGTTTTTTGACGAGATCGTCAACACTTGTGCAGGCAACAATCCTTCTGTGATTAAAATCATGTCTGCCTATCTGAAGCGTAAACGCGATATCGGCAATATTGAGTTCCGGGTTCTTCTTTATGTGTTCAAGAAGATTGCCGGTCATTTTTTCAAGAGCTGTTGCCGTTTTTGCCGATAAGGCAATCAGCTGATACGGGCGTCCGGAATCTTCCGAAGGCTCCGCGGCCGGCGCTTCTTCAAGAATTATATGTGTATTTGTTCCGCCGATGCCGAACGAACTTATTCCGGCTCTCAGAGGAGCACCGTTTGATTCCCATTTCTGACGCCTTGAATTTACATAAAACGGGGTATTCGTAAAGTCGATCTTGGGGTTTGGTTCTTTAAAGTTAAGGCTCGCAGGCAGAACCTTATGCTCCATGGATAAAACTGTTTTAATAACGCTCGCAACGCCGCCGGCATTCACAAGGTGCCCTATATTTGTCTTTACTGAACCAAGGGCGCAGAACTGTTTTTTCTTTGTGTAGGAACGGTAAGCCTTTGTGAGAGCCGCGACTTCGATCGGGTCGCCGAGGTCGGTGCCTGTGCCGTGAGCTTCAACATAAGATATTGTTTCCGGGTTGACGCCGGACACCGCAATAGCTTCGGCTATACATTCCGCCTGTCCGTCAACATTAGGCGCGGTGTAACTGTTTTTATGCGAGCCGTCGTTGTTGATTCCCGTTCCTCTGATGACTGCGTGAATATGGTCTCCGTCCGCTATCGCGTCCTCAAGCCTCTTCAGTGCGAGTACGCCAAGTCCGCTTCCGCTGACGGTACCACTCGCCCTTGAATCAAAGGCATGGCAGTGACCGTCGGAAGAACCTATACCGCCTTCCTGATAAAAGAATGCGTCCCCTCGTGAAACCTGGAAGCTGACGCCTCCGGCAAGCGCAAGGTCGCAGCCATAGTTCATCAGGTTCTGGCACGCGTTATGTATTGCAACGCAGGAGGAAGAACAAAGAGTATTTACGCTCATGCTCGGCCCCATCAGGTTCATTTTATATGATACTTTCGTCGCAAGGAAGTCCTGTCCGTTTGCTATCATGATTTTGAAACTTCCCAGCTTATCTGTAAGGTCAGGGTTTGAGTAAAGGTTGTGAATCATATAGCCGCTCAGGTTTGCGCTTCCGTAAACCGCGACCCTTCCGTCATACTTATCTGAAGTATATCCGGCTTTTTCAAGCACTTCCCATGCACATTCCAAAAACAGTCGGTGCTGTGGGTCCATTATTTCGGCCTCTCTTGCCGAATAGCCGAAGAATGATGCATCAAATTCGTCCATTCCTTCAAGAATCGCGTCAGCCGATGTGAACCTTGGGTTATCAATTAAATCTTCATTGACGCCCATTTTTAACAGTTGATCTTTGTCGAAAAACCTTACTGTTTCAACACCGTTGTAAAGATTATTCCAAAATTCTTCCGTACTTTTAGCGCCTGGAAAACGGCCGCCCATACCTACAATGGCTATAGCGCCTTCCATGCTTTCTTCATCATAATTACTCATTGAAGTTCACTCCTTTTCTCCTCATCATATTTTGTCTTCTCTTTTTCATAAGCTCTCTCTGCTTGTTAACCCTTGAGTTTACCTCTTCAAAAGCAGGCTGTTCATCTTCGGCATTACCGCCGCTCAGGTATTTTGCAAGCAGCGCGACAGTGTTGTATTTATAAAGGTCAACTACCGCGAAATCAGTTTCAAAGTTTTCTTTAAGGGTTGAGTGAAGCTGAATCAGCAGCAGTGAATCTCCGCCAAGAGCAAAGAAATCATCATGAATACCAACTTTATCAATGCTCAGAACATCTTCCCAGATATTAACGAGTTTTTTCTCAATATCCTTCTTTGGCGGAACATATTCACTTTCCACTTCCGGCCTCGGATGCCTTGCCTTTGCGGCGGCGGCTTCAAGCATTGTGCTCTTGAAGTTCGGCTGAGCAATATAGTTGGACTGTTCTATGGCGTAGTCTATATCCTTTGTGGATACGATAACCTGCGGTTTGAAGCAGCCCTTCATGATTATCCGCATTGCCTTGAGTCCTTCCGGAACCGCAATGCCTTCCTGCAGGAATCCGCCTTCACGGCTGTTAAGAATATTAATTACATACTCTGTTACAGCGGAATTTTCATGTGCGGCACCGTTTCTGTTCTTTATGTGCTCAGCGGACGCTTCGCTTACAAGCTTCATTGAGAAATTTGTAATCTTAATAAGCTGTTCTCCGCTCTCCGACAAAATATCAATATCGGAGGTTATTATTTCAGCTGCTGTGTCGAATCCGCTCTTGAATCTTATATATCCGTAAATTTTTGCGGGAAGGGTATCGAATATTTCAAGTTTTCCGTAAGAGAACGGCAGATAATTGCCTTTTGCCGTCAGTCTGAGAGCACCGGTAGCGACGTCGAGAATGGACGGGTGCATCTTGAAATTCTCCATATCGCCTGCAAATGAATCATTCAGCTGAACTTCAACAAGTCCTTCGCTGTCGGAAACAGAATAGTTTTTAAGTGATCTCCACCTGCCACCGAAGCTAATGAATTTTTCGGATATGCTCTGACTTCCGAATTCAGAATATATATTTTTTAAGCTGCATTTCTGTTTTAAGTCGTCAATGCGGAATGAATCCTTGCTTTCACCTTCGCCCGGCGCAATCGTTCCGTGAATGTGCTCCGTCCAGTCGGCATTATCCTTTTGCTTTTCGCTGCCTTTGCTTATAATCGCAAAGTTATAGGCGTTCCCGTTTTTGGTCATAACGGTGAAGACATCACGTTTTTCCCCTTCTTTAACCGCCAGAGGATTTAGGAACAATACATTGGAAATAACCGCTCTGCTATTTCCGGTAATATCCTCGTATGCCGCTCTCGCCATTTCAAGATAGGTTGTTCCGGCAATGGTCGGGGTCCCCAGCACCAAATGTTCAGACAAAACCCAATCCTTTTCAGGGCTCATCAGTGACGAATAAACGGTTTTTTCATCATTGTCAAGGATACACCTGCCAAGAAGCGGGTGAACCTCTTCCTGCGTTTCACTGCCCTGCGACGCGCTGACCGCCATACCTGTTCCCGGCCATCTGTCCCAGTCTACTGAAATATACCTTGTGCCTCTGCGGCTGTCATGCGCCTGAGCAAAGGCGTCCATAAACGCATTCGCGGCACTGTAATCTATCTGTCCGAAACCACCTGTGATAGCGTTGAGGGAAGAATAGAAAATCATGAAATCAATGTCAGAATCCTTAAAGACTTCATACAGGTTGATTGCACCGTAAACCTTAGGTTTCAGAACCTCTTCAGCCTGCTCCTTTTTCTTCATCTGGATCATTCCGCCGCCGGGTCTGCCCGCCGCGTGTATGATTCCGTCAACTCTCCCGAACCTGTCGATAATTGTTTTGCGCATTATGTCGACCTGATCCTTTTGAGTGACGTCGGCCTTAACTGTGAATACTTCCGCTCCGGCGGAAATCAGTTCTTTCATCTTGAGGATTTTTTGTGAAGTGTGGTCTCTCCTGCCATGGCTGTTAAGCCAGCTGTCCCATTCGCTCTGTCCCGGGAAACCGGAGCGTCCGACAAGAACAAGTTTGGCGTTTGGTACTTCATGGGAAATGTTCTGTGCCGTAATAAGACCGATTCCGCCCATACCGCCCGTGATAACATAAACGCCGCCGTCCTTAAACTTTATACCACGACCGTTTTCTTTAAGCGGCATTTTTTCATAGTCCTGCTTCCATCTTTCCAAACCGCGGTATGCAACAGTGCCGTCACACGGCATGAAATAAAGCTCGTCGATTAAAAGGTCTGCAAGCTCCTGATTGTTTTCGTCTCCCACAAGGTTCAGATCGACACTGCAGCATTTGATATTTCCATACTCCGTCGAGATTACCCTGCAAGCCCCGAGATGAAGAGCATTTTCGGGGTTAAGCTGTGTCTCGTTGAATATTCTCTGAGTATTGCCCGTTATCGCTCTCATTTCTACCGGGAGCTCACCGTTTTTGCCGATTGCCTGAGCTGTATACATCATACTGAAGAAAAGCCTCTCGCCAAAGTACAGGCGGTTTTCAGTCTTTTCAAGTCCGAGCATATTTGCAATTCTGACAGGCGTTTTTCCTGTCTTTGCAATTTCCCCTATCAGCTTTTCATAATGCTCCGGATTTTCAGGATCAAAGGTGAACTTCCCGTCGCATGTCTGTTTGTATTCACTTCCGGATACTGCCGATATAATATTCGCGCCGCGCTCTCTTAACCCGGCTTCAAACGCGTCCGAAAATTCTCCGCTGTCTTTCAGAACGAGGAGTATTCCTTTTGAAATATCGCTGTCAACGTCTTCTCTGTTTTCAACAGACTGTTTCCAAATCGGTGAATAGAACCACTCGGCAACGTCGTTTTTCTTATTTTTCAAAGCAGGTGCCTGCAAAGACGGCTGAACGCTCTTTTTGACCCAGAAGGAACGTCCTTCAAATGGATAAGTCGGCAGCGACACGCGCTTCCTTCTCTGTCCTGTATACAGGTCTGCCCAGTTAACGGAAGCACCGTTCAGCCACAAACGACCGATTTCGTCCAAAGTTTTCTCTTCCGGTTTGTCGATTGTCTGAGAAATTCCGCCGATTTTTCCATCAGCGCTGTCAAAGACTTTGTCCGAATGCTTGTCCGCATCTTTCAGCAGTTCGATGGCCTCGTCAACGGTAGAAGCAATGAAAAATCTTCTGTGTTCGAACTCTCTTCGTCCCATCTGGAGGGTGTAAGCAGCGTCGGCAAGATTTATATTCCTGTTGCTTTCAAAGAATTCTGCAAGGTTTGCGGAAATATTATCAAGTGCTTTTTTATTCTTAGCGGATATTACAAACAACATCGGTTTGTTTTGGGCGGCGTCACTGATGATTTCAGGAGCCTCTTCAAGAACAACATGTGCGTTCGTTCCGCCGATTCCGAACGCGCTGACCCCGGCTCTAAGCGGTTTGTTTCCATTTTTCCACTCATTGAGCGAATTGTTTACAAAGAACGGGCTTTCCTTAAAGTCAATTTTTTTGTTCGGGCTCTTAAAGTTCAGGCTCGGCGGCAGCATCCTGCTGCGCAGGGCAAGAACAGTCTTTATAAGTCCGGCCACGCCGGCCGCCGCGTCAAGATGACCGATATTGGTTTTGACAGACCCGATGGCGCAGAAATCCTTTTTGTCTGTGCCTTTTCTGAAAGCGCTTGTAAGAGCTTCAATCTCAATCGGATCACCGAGCGGCGTTCCTGTGCCATGGGCTTCAATATATGTAACAGATTCCGGGTCGATTCCCGCGGCCTCCTGCGCTTTTGCGATAGCTTTTGCCTGACCGTCAACTCTCGGCGCTGTGTAGCCGATTTTCATAGCGCCGTCGTTATTTATTGCGGAGCCTAAGATAACCGCGCTTATGTTATCGCCGTCGGCAACAGCGTCTTCATAGCGCTTCAGGACTACCACACCGGCACCGTTGCCGCCGACTGTACCCTTAGAATCATCGTCAAAGGCCCTGCAATCGCCGTCAGGAGACAATATCATTCCTTCCTGATAGAGATAACCTGTCTTCTGCGGAATTCTGATACTGACACCGCCTGCAAGAGCCATGTCACATTCTCCGTTTATAAGGCTCCGGCACGCAAGGTGCAAAGCCACAAGTGAAGAAGAACATGCTGTCTGTACCGACAGACAAGGCCCTTCAAGGTTCAGCTTGTAACCGATTCTCGTTGCGAGGAAATCCTTGTCGTTGCTGATCATTATCTGATAATCATTTGCCAATCCCTTTGAATCATTTCCGGATTCAAGATTCTTCGCATAGGAATTTCTGCCGACACTTCCGAAAACACCGACTGAACCTTTGAATTTTTCCGTGTCATAGCCCGCGTCTTCTATTGCCTTCCATGACTCCTCAAGAAAAATTCTCTGCTGCGGGTCAAGGACTTCCGCTTCTCTCGGATTATATCCAAAGAACTGCGCGTCGAACAAATCTATATCTTCAAGTGTTCCCCATGCTTTCACATAACCGGATTTTTTAACGGTTTCGGGGCTGACGCCTGCTTCAATGACCTCTTCTTCTGTAAAACGTGTAATTGAATTTACGCCGCCGCAGAGATTATCCCAGAATTCCTTGAGATTTTTCGCTCCGGGGAATCTTCCGCTCATACCGATAATTGCAATCTTTGAAGTGTGCTGGCTTCCGCTCTTTCTGTATTCGTTTCCATTGTCCTTCGTGCTGTTTCCGGAAAGGTATGCGGCGAGCGACGCCACTGTAGGATATTTAAACAAATCCATCATTGATACATCTTTGTTGAGACGGTTCTTTATTCTGCTCCTTACCTGAGCCATCAGCAGCGAATGGCCGCCCAGATCAAAGAAGTTTCCGTTGACATCCAAATCGTCTAAATTAAGTACCTCTTTCCAGATTTCCTTGACCTGGCCCTCAACATTATTAACATCGGCAGCAAAGCTTTCGGTGGCCTTTGCAGTCTTTCTCTGCGGCAAAGGCAGTGCCTTTCTGTCGATTTTTCCGTTTGGCGTCATCGGGAATGATTCCATTGTCATAAAGAATGAAGGAACCATATAATGCGGCAGTTTTTCTTTAAGCTTGCCGCGGATTTTTTCTGTATCTATATCGTCTGACGCAGGAATTATGTATGCAACAAGTGATTTTTCTCCAGGAACCAGTTCCTTTGCGACGACGATTCCTTCCTTAACGGACTGCTCCATATTTATCAGTGATTCAATTTCACCGAGTTCAATTCTGAATCCCCTTATTTTTACCTGATGATCTTTTCGCCCTATGCACTCAAGTTTTCCGTCAGACGTAAATCTGACCACATCTCCGGTTTTATAAAGGCGGTCATTTGGGTTTTTGCTGAATTTATCCGGGATGAACCTGTCCGCCGTCATTTCCGGCAGATTCTTATACCCGCGAGCAAGGCCGTCGCCGCCGATAAGAAGTTCGCCGGGTACGCCGATCGGAACCGGATTCATCG
>DATALE010000147.1:0-20970 GCA_036261235.1 Ruminiclostridium sp.
AAGCAACGAAGGACTAAGCCTCTCGATGTGCTCGTCAATCTTTTCTCGTATACCTTTTGCGGTGTGATGGTCAAGCTCACCCTCAAGATATGCAGTTACTTTATTATCAGCGCTCTCGATTCTGACCGCCATGAGTGCGTTACTTTCGCTGTTGATTTCCAAACTGTATCACTTCTCCATGAAATTTATTCAAACTTTTAAAATATCAGCTTGTCCAATGAAAACAAAAAATAAAATCCTCTACCCGTATAGGATAAAGGATTTGGTAAATTATTACACGCACAATTTGTCGAACACCTTTTAAAATTTCAAAAAATTTACTTATAGTAACACCGCACAATTAACGACCTTTACACTAAACGTCCGTACACTTAAAATTATGCGGTATTGCCTTAGTGGTTTTAAAAACTTCTTTTACTGTTTTTCTCATGCTTCCGGCAAGATACAGCGAACCGCAAATTACAATCGGCGCGCCGCCTGAATATTCTATCGCCTTTTTAAAGGCCCCCGAATAATTTTCACAACCAGCTGAATTTTTACAATACTTGCTGATTATATCTTTCAGTTCGTTCTGGTGGAGGGCACGCGGACTTTCCGGTTTCACTGCTACGACCGCCTTCGCGAGCGGCGCCAGCAAAGAAATAGATTTTTCATATTCCTTGTCCTTTAACATTCCGATGATGAGGACAGGTTTTTCTTTAATAAATCGCGTTATTGAATCTCTTAGAGCCGCGGCTCCGGCAAAATTGTGTGCCCCGTCAAGCAATACAAGAGGCTGACGGTTAAGGATCTCCATCCTCGCCGGAAACTTTACTTCAGCCATACCGTCTATTATCGCTTTGTCCTGAATATTTATCCCACGGCGTAAGAGTGCTTTTACCGTCTCGAATGCAGTTAAGAAATTAAGTATCTGGTGGCGTCCGGCAAGTGGTATATGGATTGGTATTTCGCCATATTTTATATCCGTACCGTCAATTCCCTCATTTTGAATTTTAACTGAAGATATATTTGGGACAACAAGAGTATTATTTCGCTGAGCACATGACTTCATTATTACTTCAAGAACTTCCGGCTTTTGCTGCGGTGAGGTTACAGTGACACCGTCGTTTTTGATTATACCGCACTTTTCGAACGCAATCTCAGGCAGAGTATCCCCCAAAAAATCCATATGGTCATAGGAAATTGAAGTTATAACAGAAGCAAGCGGATTTTTTATGATATTTGTCGCGTCAAAGCGCCCGCCTAACCCCACTTCAAGCACGATAATGTCGCACTTCTTTTTTTTAAAATAATCAAACGCCAGGGCAGTAATCAGTTCAAATTCGGTAGGATGTTCGCTCAATTCCTCCGCAAACGGCTTTATTGTTTCCACTTCTTCTGCCAATTCTTCATGAGAAATATATTCACCGTTAATTTGAATTCTTTCACAGAACTCTATAACATAGGGCGAAATAAAAAGTCCGGTTTTAAAGCCGGACTTTGTCAAAGCGGCAGAAACAGCTTTTGAAACCGAACCTTTGCCGTTAGTTCCCGCAATATGAATAAATTTAAGGCTGTCCTGAGGATTCCCAATTAAATCAAGTAGATTTTTAATTCGGTCAAGACCGGGTTTTGAGCCGAACCTTAAAGTCGTTGCTATATACTGCAAAGCAGCGTCGTAAGTCATTTTTTTCTCCTTGAAGAATGTAGTTAACTGTTTTGTTTTATGTAAAGTCCAATTTTTTTATCTTCACGAGATATATGGTTTATCAGCCAATCGGTGACAAAGCTGTTAAAGTCGGCAACAAGCGCGATGTTTGCACCTTCCTCTTCGAGCCTTTTGCTGTAATTGCCCACTTTTTCAATAAAGCTGGCATGATACCGGCAGTGATTTGAATAATCCGGGTAGCCGCACTTTTTCTGAAGTTTTTCTTCATCTGAAAAATGCGTGCGTATATAGTTTTGCATGAATTCAAGAGTTTCACTTATCTTTTTTCTTCCTAATCCCTTGCCGCAAGCATCAAAAAGCTCATTAATGGCATTTATCAGCGACTTATGTTCACTATCAATTAATTCTACCCCAACAGAAAGATCGTCAGTCCATTTCATAAGTTTCCCTCTTTTCAATAGTTTATCATATTCTATTATTAATATACCATAAAACATCTGCAAAGTAAAATTTTTTACTGCCTAAAAAATTATTATTGACTTATACTATTTTAGGATTTAAAATTATATCACATTAAAAAAGACGTTATGATAGTTTGATCTCATTTATAAACGACATTACTTTTTTAGGGGGTACCTTTATGGAACGTGAGCCTGAAGGATCTTTGATTACATTGCTTGATGAAAACGGAAAAGAAAGGGAATTTGAGCACCTCGCTTCCCTCGAATATAATGGTTCGACCTATACAGCCCTTATTCCGGCTTTTCAGGAACCGGAGGAATTGATTGAAGGCGACGGCGACCTTGTTGTTTTGAAAATAGTAGAAGAAGACGGCGAAGACGTACTCGTAACCATTGACGACGATGATGAGTTTGACGCCATTTCGGCGGAATTTGAAAAAATGCTTGAAAATGATTATGAGATAATTGACAATGATACCGATGACGGTAATGAAAATTAACTTAAGTATCTGAATTCAAAAACTATTTGTCCAATTAATAGAATTTTAGAAATAACTCTTGCGTTTTTTGTTTATATTGTATATAATAATATCAGTAAAGAAATTAAACAAGTTTTACCGATGCAAATTACCCTGCTCGGCGCGTGATTCCACGGCTATTATAACCCTACAAGCATATGATAAGGGAGTCATTCGCCCTTAGTGGATTGCAGACCTCCCGACGCGGCTTTGACCGATGTTGGAAGAAGGGAGCGTGAAACCAAGGGGAAGATACCCACCTGCATTTAAGGCAGGTTATTATGCGCCGTAACACGACCAGGCGGGGATAATTTTTTGTTTCAGCTTAGTTTTCTTGCCGATTGGTTTTTTCCAATCGGCACTTTTTTATATTTCGTGTAATTCTTGTCCGTCTGAATAATAAACTGACATGCGGCAACTATAAAAATAAGTTTGGAGGCTGTCCTTTTATGAAACTTAAAATCAAGAACTTTAAAGGAGCAATCCCCGGTTTTGCCGCAGGAATTCTTAACGGACTTTTAGGCGCAGGCGGCGGGATGGTTATTGTCCCTATGCTGGAAAAAAGCGGTCTTGAACCAACAAAGTCCCACGCAACATCTATCGCTGTCATTGTACCGCTGTGTATTCTCAGCGCGGCTATCTATCTTTTCGGAAGCAGCCTCAGTTATCACGACGTTTTGCCGTTTCTTCCCGCTGGTTTTATAGGAGCTTTTGTCGGCTCAATAGTATTGCCGCATATTCCAGCACGCCTTCTCCGACGAATATTCGGAGCTTTTATGCTATACTCATCATGGCGATTGCTGATGGGCTGATATAATGGTTATACTGGATTCGATTATTGGCTTTCTTGCCGGCTTTATCGGTTCGCTCGGTCTTGGAGGCGGCGGTGTCCTTGTCATGTTCCTGACAGTCTTCATGAGCGTCGGTCAATTAAAAGCGCAGGGCATCAATCTTTTGTTTTTTATCCCAATCGGCGTATTTTCTCTTATCATGCACAGCAAAAAGAAACTTGTCGAGTGGAAAATTGCGCTGCCTGCTGTCATCTTTGGTCTTATAGGAGCAGCTTTGGGGTGTTTTATTGCGGGATATCTTGGGGCTTATACTATGCGGAAGATATTCGGCGTCATGCTTCTTGTTTTGGGAATCTGGGAACTGTTCGCGCCTCACAAAGGCAAAAAGGTTCAGGAAAAAACGAAGGAAGAACGTTCGGATATAGAAAATAAATGAGCTTTCTTAAAACTTGCAGCGGTTTTAAGAAAGCTCATAATTTTATATATTCATATTTCTTTTATAATCAAGATAATCCTGAAGAATAATAGTAGCCGCGGCGGCGTCAATTGTGTTTTTGCGTTTGCGTCCCTTTGTGTCAGTTGCATTCATATAAACTGCAGCTGACATAGTCGTACACCTTTCGTCCCACAACTTCACTGGAACTCCGGCTGCCGCCTCAAGCCCCTGAGCAAACCTTTGCGATTTTTCAGCACGCTCGCCAACAGTTCCGTTCATATTTTTTGGATATCCGACAACAATCTGCCCCACCGAGTATTCGGCGGCGAACATTGCGGCTTTTTTTATTGTCTCGTCGAATGAAGTTTCTTTTATTACGCAAACAGGAGAAGCAAGAAACCCTGCGGAATCTGAGACAGCTATTCCGGTTCTTGCGTCGCCGAAATCTACGCCCATTATTCTCATTAAGCATTCACTCCTTTCTATCGTTTTTATTTTTCCACCAGTCTTGTTTTAAAAGAGTCCATGTATTTTTATCAAGATGAGAAACATCATTTAAACTTAATATTTTAATATTCAAATCTTCATCAAAATCAAATATACTGACCGATGTATTTTCAAACCATTCAACATCATTGAGTTTTTCTAAAGGCAGCCCCATTGCGCGGCAGGCAAAATTACGAATTGCGCAGCCATGCGAAGCAATGAGAATCTTTCGGTCTTTATTATTTTTAATAATTTTTATTATAGTTTTCCAAATGCGGTCATAAACATGGCGCATAGTCTCGCCGCCCTGAGGTGCGAAAAGCCAAGGTCTTTCTTCCCATGCCTCGTTTTCTTCCGGGTATAGATGAGGAATGTCATCCCACTTTTTACATTCCCAACGTCCGCCATTCACTTCAATAAGTCCTTCATCAGTTGTTATCGGAAGTTTATGATAAAAACTCGCAGCCTGCGCGGTTTTATATGCCCGTTTTAGCGGACTTGAATAAACCGTGTCAATATCAATATTTCTGAACCGCTCTTTAAGCTGTTCAAGCTGTAAAGCTCCGTTTTCACTGATATCAGCATCGGTTATTCCGTGAAAATACCGCATAATATTGCCCTGCGCCTCCGCATGGCGGACGAGATATAACCTTGTCATTTTAAACCCCCTGCCGTCATTCGGTAACATTAATAAGTATCACAGGATTCCGGTTTCATATGGTTTTACTTTTCCACAAATATCGCTGACTCCACTGTACCCGTTTTCTTCGAGGAACTTTTCGATTCCGTCTCTTATTTTTATCATCGCAAACGGGTCAGTAAATGTCGCTGTTCCTACCTGAACGGCACAGGCACCGGCAAGAAACATTTCGACAGCATCCTGCCATTTTGAGATGCCGCCCATTCCTATTACGGGTATCTTTACTTTTCTTGCGGTCTGCCACACCATTCTCAGGGCAACAGGAAATACAGCAGGTCCTGACATTCCACCAACATTGTTTGAAAGAACAGGCCTGTGGGTTTTTATATCAATTCTCATACCGAGCAGCGTGTTTATAAGAGAAACAGCGTCGGCGCCCTCGGCTTCTACAGCCTGAGCGATCAATGTAATATCAGCCGCCGCAGGAGACAATTTGACTATCAGTGGTTTTTTACAGTATTTCCTGACTTCGCGCGTAACACCAGCAGCACTTTCGCAATCGGTTCCGAAAGCAGCTCCGCCTTTTTTTACATTCGGGCAGGAAATATTAAGTTCAATCATGTCAATTTCTGTTTCTGAAAGCCGCTGTGCCATCGCGCAATAGTCATTTACAGTATTTCCGGCTATGTTGCAAATAAGCGTCGTTCCCTGCTTTTTCAAAAAAGGCAGTTCATTTTCGAGAAAATAATCTATTCCTGGGTTCTGAAGCCCGACGCAATTTAACATTCCGCCTGGCGTCTCCGCTACTCTCGGAGGGGGATTCCCGTTTCTTTCCTCAAGCGTCATTCCTTTAAGAGAAATTCCGCCAATTTCTTTTAAATCAAAAAGTTTCGCGTATTCCCGGCCGTAACCAAATGTGCCGGAAGCCGCTATCACCGGATTATTAAGCATTACTCCTGCTATTTTTACTGATAGATCGGGCTTTGACATATTTCCTCCCAATTGTATATTAATTATTACACTACCAAACTATAGTTTTTGAGTTGAAAACCGGGCCGTTTTTGCATACATGAAGATATTTTTCAGTACCATCTTTTTTAACCTTACATGCACACGAAAGGCACGCGCCAACGCCGCAGGCCATGCGTTCTTCCATTGAAACAAAACAATCGATACCTTTTTCTTCACACATTTGCGAAACTGCTTTCAGCATCGGTTTTGGCCCGCAGGCAAATACGACAGAGCAATCTTTTTCGCTGATAAGTTTTTTAAGCGGCTCTGTTACAAGACCATGGAATCCCATTGTGCCGTCATCTGTGCAAATTGTAACAGACGCGCCGGCTATTTCAAAATCTTCTTTTAATATTACAGCTCCGGCGCTTCGGAAGCCCAAAATTGCAACAGCATTTGTACCAAAATGCTTCGCCGCGCAAAGCAACGGAGGAACCCCTATTCCGCCGCCTACAAATACGGCGGTTTTGCCCTTGTCTCCAAGCATAAAGCCGTTGCCCAGAGGACCGAGAATATCTAAACTATCGCCTGTATTCTTTCCGACAAGCCAATGAGTGCCTTCCCCGCGTTCTTCGAATACAAGCCGGATTGCAGTTTTATTTTTATCTATGTCACAAATACTTATAGGGCGGCGCAGTGTGAATCCATCGCACTTTATATCAACAAACTGTCCGGCTTTCGCCTGTGCAGCTATCTGCGGACATTTCACCCATATATCGAATACGCCTTTTGCGATATTTTTTTTAGAAGTAATTACGCAATCATCTACAGTCATGCTTTTCTCCTGCTAAAAGTTATAATGTTAAAACACAGGGGCGATTCTCACCGCCCCTATCTCTTGGTACTTCATATTATATCTTTGTTATGTCCACAAGGTCAACATCTTCTATTGTTTTATCCATTCTTAAGCATTCTATCAGTGCGTTTGCAGTATCAAGTGAAGTCAGGCACGGAATTGAGCGTTCAACGGCTTTACGCCTGATTTTTACGCTGTCCCTCTGCGGAATACGGCCTTTTGCCGAAGTTGATACAACATAGTCTATCTTACCGCTTTCAAGAAGCGTCATGATATTTGGTTCCGGTTCGTGAAGTTTTCTGACCGCGTTTGCTGCAATCATATTGTTGTTAAGCGTCAGGGCAGTTCCGGCGGTCGCATAAATAGTGTAACCTAATTTTGCGAAGCCCTCTGCAACCGGGATAATTTCCTGCTTATCCGTATCGCGGACTGAAATAAGCACTCCGCGTTGTTTTTTATTCATTTTATAGCCCGCGGCTGTAAGCCCTTTCAGCAGTGCCTCATGGAACGTTTTCGCAATTCCGAGAACCTCGCCGGTTGACTTCATCTCCGGCCCGAGCTGTGTGTCAAGGTCATGGAGTTTCGCAAAACTGAACACAGGAACTTTGACAGCCACTATGTCGCCTTCCGGATGAAGCCCGATCCCAAAGCCCATATCTTTAAGCTTGAATCCAAGCATGCACCGCGTCGCAAGGTCAACCATCGGAACACCTGTCACCTTACTGATATAAGGCACTGTGCGTGATGAACGCGGATTTACTTCGATTATATAAACTTCGTCGTTATATACTACAAACTGAATGTTGACAAGCCCGATAACATTAAGAGCCTTCGACAACTTTTCGGTATAGTCGATAATTGTTTCTCTTATGCGCTTTGAGAGTGTCTGAGCGGGGTATACTGAAATCGAGTCGCCCGAATGGATTCCTGCTCTTTCAACATGTTCCATAATTCCCGGAATGAGTATATCGTCCCCATCGCAAATTGCATCAACTTCGACCTCTTTGCCGCACAGATATTTGTCAATGAGGACAGGATTTTCTATTCCCTGCCTCGTTATGATGCCCATATATTCGACAACATCTGCGTCACTGTACGCGATTATCATATTCTGACCGCCGAGAACATAAGACGGGCGGAGCAAAACCGGATAATGAAGGCTGTTCGCCGCTTTAACTGCTTCTTCAGCGGTAAATACAGTGTGTCCTGCCGGGCGGGGAATATTAAACCTTTCGAGTATTTCATCAAAACGTTCACGGTCTTCTGCGGCGTCAATGCTGTCGGCGCTTGTTCCAAGAATTTTGACGTCCATATTTTTTAGAGATTTTGTAAGTTTTATGGCAGTCTGACCGCCGAACTGAACAACTACGCCCCAAGGCTTTTCTGTTTCGATAATTCCGGATACGTCTTCACCGGTCAAAGGATCAAAATATAGACGGTCTGACGTATCGAAGTCGGTAGAAACCGTTTCAGGATTGTTATTGGCGATTATTGCCTCATAACCGCATTCTTTCAGCGCCCATACACAGTGAACAGAGCAGTAATCGAACTCTATTCCCTGCCCAATACGAATCGGGCCTGAACCGAAAACAATAACCTTTTTCTTTCCGCTCTCATGTTCAGCAATATGGAGCGCCGCTTCGTTTTCATCGTCCCAGGTTGAATAGAAATACGGTGTTTCGGCTGCAAATTCCGCAGCGCATGTATCAACCATCTTATAAGCAGCATGAAGCCTGTTCTCAACCTTTTGTCCGGAAAGTTCTTCGATGCTCTTATCCAGAAATCCCATTTTCTTAGCCGAAATATATTTTTCCTGTGTAAGTTTTCCGTCTTGCAGTGAATTTTCCATATCGGCAAGCTTCTTGAATTTGTAAAGGAACCAGCGATCAATTTTTGTAATGTCAAAAATCTTATCCGGAGACATTCCACGTTTCAACGCCGCATAAACGGCAAAAATACGTTCATCGTCCGGCTCGTGCAGCTGTTTTTCGAGCGCCTCATCGTCAAGCGCTGCCATTTTCGGCATTGACATAGTGTTGAGCTTTAACTCTATTGAGCGAACCGCTTTCATCATTGCAAGTTCAAAGCTGTTTCCAATCGCCATTACTTCGCCGGTTGCCTTCATCTGTGTGCCAAGGGTACGCTTTGCGTATACAAATTTATCAAAAGGCCATTTGGGGAATTTTACAACGCAATAGTCAAGTGCAGGCTCAAAGTAGGCGTATGTTTTGCCGGTTACGGCATTTTTTATCTCATCAAGGCTGTAGCCGATGGCAATTTTCGCGGCAACCTTAGCTATCGGATAACCTGTAGCCTTTGAGGCCAGAGCGGATGAACGGGACACACGTGGATTGACCTCAATGACGGCATATTCAAAGCTGTCCGGATGAAGTGCAAACTGAACGTTGCAGCCGCCTTCGACCCCGAGCGCCGAGATAATATTCAGCGCCGAAGAACGGAGCATTTGATAATCTTTATCCGACAGTGTCTGCGAAGGCGCAACAACGATGGAGTCGCCTGTATGGATACCGACAGGGTCGATATTTTCCATATTGCAGACGGTTATGACGTTGCCTTTTGCATCCCGCATAACTTCATATTCGACTTCTTTCCAACCGGATATACATTTTTCAATAAGGACCTGATGAATCATTGAAAGCCTAAGGCCATTTGTGGCGATTTCAATAAGCTGCGCCTCATCGTCGGCAATACCGCCGCCGCTTCCACCGAGGGTATACGCCGGGCGGACTATTACAGGGTATCCGATTGTTTTTGCGAAAGATACAGCCGCTTCGACGCTTTCGACGACTTCGGAAGCTATACATGGCTCATTTATGGAGAGCATTGTGTCTTTAAATGCCTGCCTGTCTTCCGCTTTTTTGATAGTTTCCGGTTTTGTGCCGAGAAGCCTCACTCCGGCTTTTTCAAGGAAACCGTCATTTGCAAGTTCCATTGCAAGGTTAAGTCCGGTTTGACCGCCGAGCGTCGGAAGTATGCTGTCGGGCTTTTCAAGCATTATAACTCTTTTTACTACTTCCGGAGTAAGAGGCTCGACATAAATTTTGTCTGCCATCATTTTGTCGGTCATGATTGTTGCAGGGTTTGAGTTGATGAGGACAACCTCAATTCCCTCTTCCCGAAGTGCACGGCATGCCTGTGTTCCGGCGTAATCAAATTCTGCCGCCTGCCCTATAACTATTGGTCCGGAGCCTATTACAAGCACCTTTTTTATACTTAAATCCTTTGGCATTTATATTAGCTCCTTTCCTTCATAAGCGAGATAAATTCATCGAAAAGATATCCGGTGTCCTTTGGCCCCGGTGACGCTTCCGGGTGGAACTGAACGGTGAACATATGCCCGTTGCTGTATCTAACACCCTCGACCGTGCCGTCATTCAAATTGATGTGGCTTACTTTTCCGACTTTTTCGTCTATTGTATCAGCAAGAACTGCATAACCGTGGTTCTGGCTTGTTATATATGTTCTGTCGCGGTTCAAATCCTTGACCGGGTGGTTAGCTCCCCTGTGACCGTATTTAAGCTTTGCAGTTTTCGCTCCGTTTGCAAGCGCCAGCAGCTGATGCCCGAGACAGATTCCGAATATCGGTACGCTTGCTTTTGAGAGAACCTTAAGGTTTTCGATCGCTTCAGTACATTCCGCGGGATCGCCGGGGCCGTTGGAAAGCATAATGCCATCAGGTGCATCTTTTAATATTTCTTCCGGTGAAGTTGTCGCCGGATAAACAGTAACATCACAGCCGCGGTTTATAAGACTGCGCATAATATTGATTTTGTAGCCATAATCGAGAAGTGCTACTTTAAACTTGCCGTTTTCTGCTTTTGCTTCATACTTTTCTTCAATTGATACTGTTTTCACAGCATCTTTTATGGAATATTGGTTGATTGACTTTAAAAGTTTCTCTTTATCGGAAAAACCTTTTTCATCTGTTATCGCGCCGTTCATAACGCCGTGTTCACGGATTATTCTTGTTAATCTTCTGGTATCAATTCCGCAAAGTCCTATGATGTTCTGCTTTTTAAGAAAATCATCAAGGTTTCCTTCACATCTGAAATTGCTAGGAACCTCACATTCTTCACGGACAATGTAACCGTTGACCCAGGATTTCCGCGATTCGGTATCTTCGGCGTTTACGCCATAGTTGCCGATAAGCGGATAAGTCTGGGTAACAATCTGGCCATAGTATGATGCATCGGTCAGGATTTCCTCATAACCGGTCATACTTGTGTTAAAAACAATCTCGCCGATAGTAGTGCCGCTTTTTCCAATTGAGCGGCCCTCGAAAGTCGTTCCGTCGGCAAGCAGTAAATACGCTTTTTGTTCACACATTTGATGTTCTCCCTTCACTTGCAGTGAAACTGTCTTTAATCATATGAAAATACAGGATTTTCTTTTTATATATTAGATAAAATGTCTTTTTTCATTCGTATTGCTTCTCGTCGTGATGCGGCGGCGTAATCTGTTTCCGGGCTGCCTTCCTTTTTGTATGCGTACATAATCGAACGTGAGGCATTTATTATTGCTCCGAGTCCGTCTTTGTCAAACCCACCGGCGACATCTTTTGCTCCGCCGCCTTGTGCACCATAACCGGGAACAAGAAAAAAAGTATGCGGAAGCTTTTTGCGAAGTTTAGAAAGCTGTTCCGGGTATGTTGCGCCGACAACGGCGCCTACGCCGCTGTAGCCGAACCCGCCTGTCAGCTCTTCGCCCCATTTTTCACACATTTCGCCCATGTATTCGTATATTTCTTTTCCATTCTCAAGTTTTTTGTCCTGAAGCTCTCCCGAAGACGGATTTGAGGTTTTGACAAGCACAAATATGCCTTTGTTGTTTTCTTTACATATCTTAATAAGAGGCATAATTCCGTCTGACCCAAGATATCCGTTCACCGTTAAAGCATCCGCGCCGAACGGCTCAGTCCCTTTAGAATTTACGCTGACCGAACCGAGATGTGCCGCCGCATATGCTTCCATTGTTGTCCCGATATCGTTTCTCTTGCCGTCAGTAATGACAAACATACCTTTTGATTTTGCATACTCTATTGTTTTCGCAAGCGCCCTCATACCCTGCCAGCCGTATTTTTCATAGTAAGCACATTGAGGTTTGACTGCGGGCACAATGTCACAAAGCGCATCGATAAGTCCAAAATTAAATTTACAGATCGCGTCAGCCGCCGCTTCAAGAGTTTCACCGTATTCAGAAACTGCCTGATCCTTTATATATTGCGGTATTTTGCCAAAATCGGGATCAAGACCGGCAACAGTCGGGTTTTCAAGTTGTTTTATTTTTTTAATCAGCAAATCAAGTGACATCTTTGTTTCCTCCCGATATTATCCCCTGTATATTATTTCTCCGTCTGATATTGTATATTTAACCCTGCCATACAATGTCATGCCCTTAAACGGCGTATTGTGCGATTTTGAATTGAGTTTTTGCGGATCAACAACAAAACTTTCACAAGGGTCAAATAAAACTATATCCGCACGTCTGCCTTTTTTCAGGATTCCCGCTTCGATGCCAAGGATTTTTGCAGGATTTTGGGACATCTTTTCAAACAATTCTTCCAGCGTCAGATATCCCGGCCTCACAAGAAAAGTTATGCAAACCGCAAGTGAAGTTTCAAGACCTACGACACCATTCGGTGCATTTTCAAAATCCGCTTTTTCCTGTTCTGTGTGAGGAGCGTGGTCGGTAACAATGGCGTCAATCGTTCCGTCGCGAAGCCCTTCAATGACAGCTTCAATATCCCGTTTTGTTCGAAGCGGCGGATTCATTCTGTAATCCGCGTCGCGTGTTTTTGTCAGGCTGTCGTCAAGGCTTATATAATGCGGGCAGGTTTCGGCTGTAATTTTTGCGCCGCACTTTTTTGCATTTCTTATGATGTCAACTGTTTGCGCGGCACTGACATGTGCGATGTGAACCGAAAGTCCTGTTGTCATCGCAAGCGCCGCTTCGCGCGCGGCCTGAACTGCTTCCGCGGCATTGGGTATACCTTTGACTTTAAGCTCCATCGAATATTTGCCTTCATTAATAATGCCGCCGGCAAGTGACATATCTTCACAATGTGAGATTACAGGTATTCCGAGCTTTTCAGCCGTTTTCATTGCTTTAAGCATCATACCGGCTTTTTCAACAGGCTTCCCGTCATCGGAAAACGCTGTTGCTCCTGAATCTTTCAGTTCTGAAAAATTGCAGAGTTCCTGTCCTTTTAGCCCCTTTGTTATGGAAGCAATAGGATAAACATGTATTCCTGTAGCCTTTGATTTTTCGAGAATATATTTTACTGTTTCAGGATTGTCGCAAACAGGAGTTGTATTCGGCATTACAGCTATTGAAGTAACTCCTCCGGCAGCCGCCGCGGAACATCCTGTGATTATGTCCTCTTTATGTGTCTGGCCCGGATCACGCAGATGAACGTGCATATCGACAATCCCGGGAGCGGTGAAAAGGCCGTTTGCTTCAATTATACTTTCACACTCACACTCAATCTGCGGTGCGATTTCTTCAATATATCCATTTTTGATTAATATGTCGCAGCTTTTTGAAAAGAGCATGCAGTTTTTTATAAGCAGCAGATCATTCGACACTGTATTCACCGCCTTCACTGCCGTTATCGTAAATAGCGACGCGGTTAACGCCATCATATTCCGTCACCATGACTTCAACCGACTCGTTTCTGGAAGTCGGAACATTTTTTCCGACAAAGTCCGCCCTGATCGGCAGTTCCCTGTGGCCGCGGTCAACTAAAACGGCAAGCTGTATTCGTTTCGGTCTGCCTTTATTCATGATTGCGTCAATAGCCGCGCGCACACTTCTTCCAGTAAATATTACATCATCGACAAGCACAACATTTTTATTTTCAACATCAAATGGTATCTCGCTGTCGTCATTTATTTTTTTTGTATCCCCAAGGTCGTCACGGAACGGGGTTATATCCAGAATTCCAAGGTTGACAGGTGTTCCTTCAACCTCAATTATCTTTTCGGAAACGAGCCTTGCCAAAACCGCACCGCGCCTTTTTATGCCGATTACACAGAGATTCTGCGCGCCGTGGTTACGTTCGACAATCTCATATGCAATGCGCGCGACCGCTCGAAATATTGCCTTCTCATCCATTATCTCAGCTTTTTCGCGCCGCATCAACTTCACCTCCTGATGTATATTTATGCATAATCGAAGTATAAAAATACAGCCCGGGTTATGATACCCGGGCTGTTGTGTTATCATCATATTTGCCAAAAGCTGATAAAACAAACCCTTTTCGGCCTCACGGGACCGCTTTAAAAGGTATCTTGCGTACTTTCGCCGCATTATCACTTTTATATTTTTTAATATTATACACCAGAAAGTCAGAATTGTCTATAGCTGTTTGCAATATTATTAATAATTTCATTTATAAATGCCTATTTTATTCAATATTAATATTTTATCTCAATACTGCAGCAGAAATTGTAGATATTTTATTGTTTTGATGAGCATCCCTGGGCCAAAAAGCTGTGCAGCAAATCAAGCGTCATTAAGCCATCAAGCTCCGTGAAACCAAGGCGGCGCAACATTCTTTCCGAAACTCCGCCGCTGCAAACCGCTTTTTCTGCCCCGTTCTCATACATATACGACAGTGACGCTCTCAAAAGGCCGTCTTCAATCATCTGGAGACCGTCCTCATTCATAAAAGTAAAAACGAGTGTTCCTGTATCGCTGTCCACAAAAAATCCGCAGCCTCCGAGTTGTTTTCCTGCTTCGACTGCCGCGTAAACTTTAAGCTCCGGCCGATAACCAGTTCCTATTTTGTCACATATTTTCTTTATCTCGTTATCAGATGCAAATTTTATTTCTATCAATACCTTGCACCCGCTTTGTTTTTGTCTTTCTTTATAAGCCCCGCGGAACGTTTAAGCGACGTAACTTCTTTTTCTTCAAGCTCACGCCATGTACCCGGTTTCAAGCTGCCTAATTTTACGTTTCCGACGCCGACACGTGAAAGCCTAGCAACTTCGAGGCCCAAACTTTCGCACATACGACGAATTTCGCGGTTTCTTCCTTCAAAAAGTGTGATTTCAACAACAGATCTGTCAGGATATTGATGCAAAACCTGCGCTTTTGCAGGGGCTGTCATTACGCCGTCGAGTTCAATTCCTGTTTCAATTTTTGTAAGCTTGTCCTCAGTTATTGCGGGACGCACCGAGACATGATAAATTTTAGGGACATGTTTACTTGGATGCGTCAGAGCGTTGGCAAAATCTCCGTCATCTGTCAGAAACAAAAGCCCTTCCGAATCCCTGTCGAGCCGTCCTATCGGAAATACGCGCGTTTCAACATCATGTATTAATTCGGTAATGCACCTTCTGCCCAGCTCGTCGCTCATTGTGGTAACATAGCCGCGTGGTTTGTTCAGCGCTATGTATACCTTATCGCGTGGCATCGACAGCTGTACCCCATCAAATACTACTTTATCCTTTCCGGGAACAACACTCATCCCTATTTCGGCAGGATGCCCGTTCACCGTTACCTTCCCACCGATTATAAGTTCCTCTGCTTTTCGCCTTGATGCGCCGCCGCACGCGGCTATATATTTTTGAATACGCATAGGTTTTTTACTCAATTGATTAGCCCCTTAATAAATTTCTTTTGTAATATCAATATTTTAAATGTCCTTAATGAAATATACCGGAGAAAAATGATGTGATTCCATTCCACAGGTTCTTAAAAAATCCTGTTGTATTCTGTTTTTTTTGCAACTTTTGAACATCGGCGGCAGCAGTTATATCAGTTTCCGCAACTTCAACATCGTCGACAGTGAAAACCATTTTGCCGAGCAATTGACCTTTTTTTATCGGCGCATAATAGAACTTCTCCATTTCCACATGCATCTTAAGTCGTTCCTGCTCTCCCTGTTTTAAGTCCCCCGCCGCATCTTTATCATAAGATGTTTCTACTTTATCACTGACTCCGCCGGCAACGTTTGCAGTGATTGTCGGTGATACATCCAAAAGTTTATAACTTTTCAGAATACAAAAACCGCTGTCCAGCAGTTCCTCATGGTCTTTCCAATCATTTGGGTCGTTCAAAGTTACGGCAACTATACAAACACCGTTCCTTTTTGCACATGTTACAAGACACCGGCCGCTTTTTTTGACAAATCCTGTTTTTACGCCGATCGCGCCGTCATAAATGCTAAGCAAATCGTTATGATTCCTTAACAACCGACCGTTTGGTAAACCATTGTAGTGAATTCTTATACTTTTTGTTCCGACAATTTGTGCAAAATTCTTATTTTTCATTGCAAACGCAGCAAGCCTTGCAAGATTGGAAGCGCTTGTATAATGACTGACGTTATATAACCCGGATGGATTGGAAAAATGAGTATCGGCAAGACCCAACTGAATCGCTCGGTTGTTCATAAGCGCAGCAAATTTATCATTTGATCCTGCAAGTAGAACAGCAATAGTATTTGCGGCGTCATTGCCCGATTCCAGCATAAGCCCGTATACAATTTCCCGTAACGTCAGCTTTTCACCGGCAACCAGTCCCATTGATGAACCTTCAACCCGAATTGCTTCCGCAGGTACTGTAAAACTCTCATCGAGTTTTCCGGATTCACAGGCAATTAATCCCGTCATGATTTTTGTAGTTGACGCCATCGGCAGGCACATATTCTCGTTGCTGCCTGTTATCAGACGACCCGAATTTTGATCAACAAGAGCATATGCCTGCGCAGATATTGCCTGCGAATTGGCAGGAAAAACTGCGATTGTAAAATAAGCAGCCAATGCAATGGAAAGAATTTTGCGAGTAGATTTTATTATCCTAAGTTTCAAACCGTACACCGCCCGAATGATTTTTCAGACTATTGTCCGCTTTTAATACATATGCGCGGTGCGGTAAAGTTAAGCCTTTTAAAAGTAAAGTCTTAACAATTAATCTTCGGTTTTTATAGTTGTTTCGTGAATTACAGTATCGGGTTGTTTTTCTTTTTTATCCTTGTTAAATAACGCAGTAATCTTGTCGAAAAGCTCCGGGACAAGCGCAACTGCCTTTCCGCTCGCGGTAGTACTGTTTTCAATTTGAAGCAGTTTTACGTTACCGTTTGAAATAACGATAAAAGCGACCGGGTTAATTGTTACACCGGCTCCTCCTCCGCCGCCGAACATCGTCTTTGTTGATTTTGCCCCAACGTCTGAACCGCCTGACGCAAAACCCATCGACACCTTTGAAACCGGTATTATCACTGTTCCGTCAGGTGACGTGATTTGTTCCCCGATAATTGTGTTTACATCTGCCATTTCACGGATTTTTTGCAGTGTATTTTCCATTAAGGATTGTATCGGATGATCACTCATTTTGAATTCCCCTTTGCCCTAATTTAATTGGATTTTTAATAAGCGCCATAATAATCTTCACCGAGCTTCTTGCACCGGTTTTTATAAGCGCACCAATGCTTATGCTTGCGGTTACATCGAAAATAATTTTGTTGGCACCGTTAAATTCAGCGTTAACCATTATTTTCTTCTTTTTTATTTTTATTATTCTTTCAACAGCAGAAATAGTCGGGTAAACGACGGCACAGGCAGCGCCATAAGTTATCGCAGTTTCTGCGGCGTCATCACCGCCAATGGTTAAATCTAAATATAAACTGTCAATCCGGCTTCTTTTTTTCATTTTTAACAAAAGGTCACGCGTGTCGTCCCAAAATTTCGCGTATATATTAATAAAGCTTTTAACTTGATCCAGCGTGATATTCTTACTCGGCTTATTAATTTTCTTTTTTTCCTGTTTTACCTTTTTCCCTTTATTAGCCTGCCCTGCTTGGGGTTTATTAATTCTGAACTTAAAAAACAGGTACCTAACACTGAATACAATTTCGTCCGCATAATAAGCATAAACTTTTATTCTCGATATTGCAAAGAGATAAATCAAAGCCGCAATAATTAATATTACGAGAATAGCAGCAGGCATAAAAGCACCTTCTTTTGCCGATAAAAGCTTATTCAGACTTCACTGGTAATTCAGCCGCTTGCAAAACCGGCTCATCAACAACATCAACACGCGGAAGGTCGTTTAAGGTTTTAAGGCCGAAACACCTTAGAAAGTTGAGGGTTGTACCATAAAGTATGGGCCTGCCGGGAACATCAAGGCGCCCCCGTTCTTCAACTAATCCCTTTGACTCAAGCGATGAGACAATTCCTCCGCTGTCAACTCCCCTTACCTGTTCAATATAACCTCTCGTAACAGGCTGATTATAGGCTATTATGGCGAGCGTTTCCATTGCAGCAGGAGAAAGCGGCATATTCCTCTTCTGGTCAATCGCGTTTCGTATATTGTGGGAGTATTCGGGTTTTGTAATAAGCTGATAGCAGTCATCAATTTTTATGATATTTGTGCCGAATTCCTCTGCTTCTCTTTCTTCGGTCATTATTGATATTATTTTCTGAACCGTATTTTTATCTGTTTCGAGAGTCTGTGCTAGCCTGTCAATCTGAATCGGTTCGCCTGACGCAAAAAGCACTGCCTCAATAGCGGCTTTGACATGCTTTATTTCCACGTTTTCCTCCTTGATTTACTGCCGCCTGACGCTGACAGTTTTTATCTCGTCATCTTCGATAATGATTTTTTTCGATTTGACAAGTTCAAGCATGGCAAGAAAAGTTGCGACGGCCTCCGAACGCTCACTTGCGTCGTCAAACATGCTGTAAAATCCCTTTTTGCCCTCTTTAACAAGCCTTTTGATCACATGGATTATTCTAGACGCAACAGAAACGATTTTTCGCCCTACAACTCCTCTGAACGCTTCAGTTGTCGGCGGGCGGCGGCTTTTTATACGGTTTCCAAGAGCAAGATAGGCTTTTTTCAGAACATCTGCATCATGCCTGCATTTATAGGTCTCATCGTAATCAATTTTGATAGGTTCCCGCACAAAAATATCAGCAAACATATCGCGCTGTCTCAGTGCCTGCGCCATCGCCTTACAGGTTTTATAACCGATAAGCGTTGCAATAAGCTCTTCCTTCTTGCTTTCATCAGGTTTCGGAAGGAGCATGGACGATTTTATTTCAACAAGCCTGGACGCCATCTCGAGAAAATCACTGGTTATATCAAGATCCATTTCGCTCATGCTTTTCAGATAGTCCATATATTGAGTGAGCAGTTCCGTAATCGGAACATCATAGATATCAAGTTTATTCTTTGAAATAAGATATAAAAGAGCATCAAGCGGCCCTTCGAAAATCGGTATCTTGAATGAAAGTTTTTCCATATGTTCTCCGTTTATACATTATCCCATAAATGGGCTGAAAAACAGGTTTACTATTGAAAATAAATTATTGTAAACATTATTTACAAGGAATGAAAGAGGTTTGGAAAAAATCGGCGTCGCTATAAGTACAAACAACAGTATCTGAAAATACATTGCATAGCGGTAAAAAAAATCGCCAACGCGTTCCGGGAGGAAAAACAGGAGAATATCGGAACCGTCCAGAGGCGGCAGTGGTAATAAATTAAAAATACAAAGTCCGATATTGATTTGTGCAGAATAGTCAAGAAAAGTGTCTACAGTATTATAAAGGTTTGCGTTCATGCCACTTCCGGCTAAAGCCAAAACAAATCTTAAAATTATTGAAATAAACGCCAATATCAGGTTAGAAAGAGGACCTGAGATTGCCGTAACAGCCATTCCACCTTTACGATTTTTAAAATTGTTCGGATTCACCGGTACAGGTTTTGCCCATCCGAACTGAAACAGCAAAATGCAAATTGTCCCCAACGGGTCAAGATGCTTTAACGGGTTAAGCGAAAATCTTCCCTGATTTTTTGCTGTTGGGTCACCCAATTTATATGCAGTGTATGCATGAGCAATTTCATGTACAGGAAATGCAATAATCAGTATAAGCGCAGTATACAATATATCGGTTATCCGGCTTTGAATCAATGATAACAATGTCCCCATCAACACACCTCCAAATAATAAAATTATACCAAACCAGCGCCTATATTTCAAGTTTTTACAATTAAAAACACAAAATTTGATGTAAGGACAACCAGCCTATGTATTTTTCACATCATAAAATTTACTTTTACAGTTTATTGTGCTAAAATAGTATTAGTTTGAACTTGTATTATTTTACCGTAATTAATGTAATTAATTATAAATTTGTCTGGGGGAATAATTATTAACAAAAAAATCAAGGACGAAAACCTGGACTTTTTATTTGAAGCAATACTTTCGCTTAAAAGTGTCGGAGAATGCTATGATTTTTTTGACGACCTTTGCACCGTTTCTGAAATCAAAGCGCTTTCGCAGCGCCTTCATGTGGCAAGGATGCTTAAATCTCATTATGTTTACAGCGATATTGTCAGAGAAACCGGAGCAAGCACAGCAACAATAAGCCGCGTAAACCGCTGCCTTAACTATGGCAGCGACGGTTATGGAAAAATACTCGAAAGGCTTGAAAAAAACAAAGAATGATACCATACAGCATTTTTGCAAAATATTACGACACGCTGATGAGTGATGTTGATTATGACGCGCGAACTGAATATTTATGTGAAATATTCAAGAAGCACAATCTTTCGGGCAATTCTGTGCTTGACCTTGCCTGCGGAACCGGCGCAGTAACATACAGGCTTGCCGAAAAAGGATTTGACGTTATCGGAATAGATTTAAGCGAGCAGATGCTTTCAGCCGCGGCAGCAAAGTCCGGCTGCTCTGATAATCCTGTTTTTATCTGTCAGGATATGCGTCATCTTGATCTTTATGGTACTGTTTCCGCAGCCGTATGCGTTCTTGACGGAATAAATCATCTTCCATCGCGAAAGTCTGTTGAAGCTGCCTTTTCAAAGGTTTCACTGTTTCTTGAAAAGGGCGGCCTGTTTGTTTTTGACCTCAATACGCCATACAAAATGGAAAATATTCTGGGCAGCAACGCCTTTGTTTATGATTACGACAATATTTATTGCGTTTGGCAGAACTGCTACAGCAGTAAAAACAAAACCTGTTACTTTGACCTTACATTTTTTGAAAATAACGGAAAACAATACAACAGATATGACGAGAGCTTTTCCGAACATGCCTATACGACGCGCCAGATTCAAAATGCGCTTGAAGCTGCCGGATTTTCGCTTGAAGCAGTCTATGATGATATGAGGTTTGAAAAACCTCGCAGTAATAG
>DATALE010000149.1:0-2996 GCA_036261235.1 Ruminiclostridium sp.
AAACTATCTTTGAGCGTTTACCGTTTTCAGAGAATATATCAATTACTGTTCTAACCTGTTCTTCAAGAGTTACCGCAACGCCGGACGTCATATTGTAAAGTCCGTGGGTCATGTCGCTTTCGAGCGCCATTATAAAAGCTCGAGCAACATCCTTTACATAAATCAGGTCACGGCTGGTCGATGGGTCACCCCAGATTTCAATATTTTCACCGGCCATCGCTTTTTCAATGAAAGTCTGGATTCCGGTTTTATAATATTTTCCGTTCACATAAATTTCAGAATGGGGACCGACTCCGTATACAGGCGGAAGGCGAAAAACCGCGCCCTGAAGCCCATGCTGCTGTGTGTAATATTCAATCATATCCGAAGCGGCATTTTTTGATATAACATATGTAGCGTGATCTCCCGTGTACTTGAAGTTGCGAGGCTCATCTTCTTTCAGCGGGACGTCTTTTTTCCATGAATTTATAACATCGGCGTAAGAGGTTGTTGAAATGATTTTTTTTATATTGTTTTTCCTGCAGTACTCAAGGACGTTAATTGTACCGATTGTATTAATTTTTATGTAATTTGCCGCGTTTTCGTCTTTATCAATATCAACTTGCGCATTAGCGGGCAGAAGGCCTGCAAGCAGTATGACACCTTCGACGTTCTTTTTCGGAAGTTTTTCAAAATCCTCGGGATTTTCCATATTAAGGTTAATACATTTGATATTTTTAGATTCAAGATATTCCACAGCCGCTTTATTGCGTCCGGTTGCGAGGACTTCATAACCGCTCTCACGGAGCGCATCGGCGAGGTATATTCCGATAAACCCGGTAGCGCCAATTACTACTACCATTTCTATTCCCCCATATTTAATCATACAGACATTATTATATCAATCTATGCTTTAATAAGCAATATTTTTGTCATATTTAATCACGCCGCCGGGTTAATAATATGTATGTTCACTGCAAACAATCGACCTGGTTACAGGGCAAGGCGGAGGATTGAGCCAACCTAACCGGTTAGCGATTGACGGCAGCGCGGCCATGTGAAAAAACAGTCCGTCGGAAATAGTAGAATTAGGTGTTAAAAGGCACAAAGCTGTTACGGAAATTTTCCCATGTCTCCCCTGCTGAAACAAACTCTCCGTGGGCGGGACAAAGGTACCTGACCCCCTCGACCGATAGATTTTTTATCGAATTTATCTGGGCTTTTTTGTTCCAGTTCATATAGAATGGCAATAACGTAAGCTTGCCGTTTTTTGTACTGAACAAATCGCCGCCGAATATTACATCCTTGTATCTGAAGCATGTATGCCCTGGTGTGTGGCCGGGCGTGGAAATCACCTCGATTTTACCAATACTGTCGCAGTCAATTATTTTTATCGATTTTGGCTTTTCGGTTTTTGTAATCGCACTCATAACTTTCTTGATGCCATATCTCTTTTTAGTGCCAATCATACAAGGATAATCAATTTCGCTTATCAGTATGTCACAGCCGCATTTTTCCTGAAGATACGCCGCATTGCCGATATGATCGACATCGTCGTGGGTAAGCAGGATTCTCTTAATATTACAGGGCTTTATCCCGTATGACGAAAGCTCCTTTAGAATCGCATCGCCGCTTTTCGGCAGACTTGTATCAATGAGCGTGACTCCATCATCGATCACCGCATAAACATAGGAACCTTTGGTGCAGTCAAGCTTCAAAACGCTGTCAGTAACTTTCAATACAAATTCCTCCTGATAATTATTGTCTTTGAAGGATTTCCTTTCTTATCATAGAAAAGGTTTTTTCTTCCCCATAATCCTTGAGGGAAGTAAGCATTTTCTCCAAAAGCGCTCTTGTATTCGGGTGAAGCATGTAATGCCCGCGTGATTTCATGTAATAATCATATGGGTCACTGTCCCTGTAAAGTTCTT
Organism: Ruminiclostridium sp.; assembly: GCA_036261235.1. Lineage (GTDB taxonomy): Bacteria > Bacillota > Clostridia > Oscillospirales > Ethanoligenentaceae > Ruminiclostridium_D. The sequence goes on from DATALE010000149.1 coordinate 1,911, forward strand.
TTCTGTAGGTTCTGCTCGCTGCGACCCTGTCACAGAACATTTCGACAACATATTTTGTTGGCATCTCCATACCAGTCATCTGTGATTTTCCACCGATGTCATAGTCTATCCAGTATTCAAGATGATGTTTGTTGCGGCCTTTGTGGTGAAGCCATGCGCTGCTGTATCCTTTTGCTCTGCGTTCCATGTTGTTCGGGCTTTGGTCACCCTGAAAATATTTCGCGCCTACAAGAAATTCTACGGGGTTATACTTTGACAAATCATGCGCAAGTCCCTGTCTGTAAAGTCCAACCTTGAAACAATAGCGCATTACAAGCATTTTGTGATGGTTTATAGTCTTTAAGTGTGAAAACCACTTCATTATTTCCGCCTCGTTAAAATAACCTTCAATATAATTTTAGAATTGCATAAGGCAAATAAAACTTATCCATAATATACTTGCGGCTTTAAAACTGCAAGGAGGGCATTATGCTGAGGGCATCGTCATTTATTGTTGAGCGTTCCCGTGCAAAATCGGCTAAAGAAGAAAAGTATTATAAGACTTTTGCAATAATCCTGTTTTTATGCGGGCTGCTATTTCTGCTGATCCCGCTGTTTTTTCTGAACGGTTTATTTATCCTGCTCGAAGGTTGGGTTCTTCTCGCTGTATTTGCTCTCGCTATCCTGCGTCCCCTGTTTTATAGCAGAGGGGTAGCTGATGTTGTAATGGCGCTTTTGACAGGCGCTCTTTACGCTTATTTATGTTTTACGATAGGTTCTAACGTAAATTCAATAGAATCTTTCCGTCTCGGCCTCTGCGCGGCAATGCTTCTTTCCGGTGTTTCACGGATATTGGCTTACGCACGCATGGTCGTAATCGTTAACATACCCCTGATGCTTGTTTGCGGTTTTGCCGAAATGCTGTCTTCAATTCTGATATTCGCTGGCTGGCCTGGCTACGGAGTTCAGATGATCTATTGGTTCCTCGGCATGACAACGATACTTAATGGTTTCGAAAGCCTGTCTGAAGCCGCAAAATTAAGGGAAGTCAGCTGAGCGGCGGCCGTGTCAGTGGGCACATAATACTAATCATCTTCTGAAATTGTA
>DATALE010000150.1:0-2294 GCA_036261235.1 Ruminiclostridium sp.
GATCATCGGGGGTGAGAGCAGCGGCGGTCTCACGATAAGAGGACATATTAAAGGGAAGGACGGAGTGTTTGCGGCAAGCCTGCTGGCGGAGATGATCAGCGTAACCGGAAAATCCTTCACGGAGTTGCTGAATGAAATCTATGAACAGTTTGGCTTTTGCTGCATGGTCGAAAATAATTTTCATTTTGATTACGCAACGAAGGATCGGCTGAACCGACTGCTGTTTACAGAAAAGAAGCTGCCTGAATTCCAATATGAAATATCCGATGTGCGGTATGATGACGGTGTAAAGGTTTATTTTAAAAACGGCGGTTGGATCATCGCACGTTTTTCCGGCACGGAACCGCTGATGCGGATATTTTCTGAAATGAAGACGGAGCAGGCGGCGAAGGAAGTCAATGGTGTACTGGAGGATTTCCTGAATTTATGATCCGGCGGAGGATATTATGACGCTAACAGAAAAAATCAAAAGCTATTCAAAAATCTATCACAAAATTATGGACGATTGTTGTTTTGCCGGCAAGATAAGTATGCCGGGGAACGCATTCTTTATCGAAAATGATGAAATACTCGTGACTCCCAGGGATGACGGAGACTGCCGATATCCTTACGGATTCAACGGATTCAATTTTTGGGCTTATGCTTCCGGTTATATGCACTGCAACGAGGGAATCTTTTCTCCGTTTCTGAGGGCTGGAGAAGGTCAGGAGCCGAAGATTGCCTTTTTTTCCGCTGTTCCCAACCGCGCAGGAAACTTAGAAACGGTTCCATTGCTGTCCGTGCCCGTCATGAGTAATGCCGTTGCGTTGGAGAGGTTTACGGTGTTTACAAAAAGCTGCGTTTTTTATATTACGGAGGTAAATGATTTCCGTTTTGCGGTAAGGGTGCTTGTGAACCGGAAGAATGAAACATTTTTTACAACTATTGTGGAAAATTTAACAGATAAACCCGCAGAAATTACTTTGTCATCTTTTTTCAATCCGTTCCTAATGCACGATATAACGGAGAACAGTGAAAACAGATGGTTCCGGGAAGTAAGGTATTGCGAGGCTGCCGATCAAAACGAATTGGGTTCTTTCCTTATTAAAACAAATGAAGATATAAGCAGAACGGTCTCCACCTCGAACTATGGGATTATCCGAAGGAATATTGGGTGCGGAGCGGGCAGCCGGATGATAAGCCACGAGGAAACCGCTTCCCGGTTTCAGTATGTCGGCGGCAGCAGAGGAAGCCTGCATATGCCTCAGGCGGTAATTCGGAATACATTTAAAAACGCAAAGCATGTCTGTGCCTTTACCGAAGTTGGTGCGGCCGGAGATATTTTACATCTGCGTATGGGCAGATACGCAAATGCAAGATATGATATTGTATTTCATTATGATATGGATTGCAACGAAGAGGAAATTGAAGAGCTTTTGAATAGCAGGGTTACCCCAACTGAAATTGATTTGTGTCTTTCACAGATGGAAGAAGCGGAAATAAAGGAAAATAACGTATTGGGCTGTATGGCAGCAAATTCAAAAGAACCGCTGCTCAAGGAACAGGTGTTTTCTTCATTTTTTGAGCATCTCAAAAAGCAGGTCGAATTTTGCTCCCTTATCAAGGGTTATGTTCAGGTGACGGCCTATTCACTGATTGGAATCCGGGACGTTTTTCAGGCGCTGGAGGGGTTGGCTGCATGGCAGCCTGACAGCGCGAGAAAGAAAATGCTCGAGGCGCTCGGATTTATCGGGCCGGATGGGAGATGCCCAAGGCAGTATTCTTTGCCTGCGGGGGAAGAACAGGCTCCGGCGATGGACTTGCGGGCTTTTATTGACCAGGGAGTCTGGGTTATTTCTACAATTGTCACCTATTTGAAATACACCGGCGACTTCTCTTTTTTGGAGGAAACATGCGGGTATTATGAGATTGTCGACGAAAAGAGAAAGCTCGTGAAAAAAAGCGAAATCCGTGACAGTGTGCTAAAGCATATGCTTCGGATCATGGACTATTTATTAGAAAACAGGGATGAAAAAACCAAATGCGTTTATGCTCTCTACGGTGACTGGAACGATGCGCTTGACGGTCTGGGAGTTAGCAGTGACCCTGAAAAAGAATTTGGATCAGGCGTTTCGGTTATGGCTTCTCTGCAGGTTTGCAGGAACTTAGCGGAAATATCGGAATTGCTGAATAAATTGAATACGGAAAAATACGGCCCATACATAGCAAAATATACGGAAGTAAGAAATGAAATACAGGAGGGACTGAATAAGTATGCCGTCCTTACGGGGAAGAGCGGTGAAAAAAGAATTGTA
>DATALE010000160.1:0-9913 GCA_036261235.1 Ruminiclostridium sp.
AAAAATAAGTTTCACGCCTCACAACCGGTGTTTTTAAGGTTTGCCTGCGGCAAACTGCCCGCTTGTTCTCGGTTTAAAGCACAGCGCAGTGCGCCCGTTTTCGTGCGTGGCTTTGAAGTTTCATTTAGTTTAGAAAACTTAATGGATATTTGTTCTTAGCTCCTCCCGGTAGCGGTGTGCGCATTGGTTTAATATCTAAAAGAAACTTATTTAATCTTTCTATTTTTAGCCACGGCGAAGCCGTCACTTTTCACCGCGCGGCATGCATTGGGCTAAAGTAGTTGGTGAGCGGTCGCCGAAGGCGATAAATTAGCGCCGTTGTCCGAGCCCCAGCGAGTTCGGCGCTGATTTAAGTGAAATAGTTCTTTAGAAGGAAAATGTTTTCCGCCGCGAGGTTTTGTGACGGCTTTGCTATCGGAAGGCGCCTTTAGTTCCTTTGGCGCGTCAAAGGAACCGCCTGTCACGGCGTTAGTGGCAAAGGCCTTAATTGCTGTTGCTATTTATAAATCGTAGTAAGAAAAACAAATTCCTTTCTTTGGCGGGACAAAGAAAGCGCCCGTCGCGGCGTTAGTGGCAAAATCCTTATTAAATGGTGCTTTTATTACAAAAATAACCGCCGGAAATTTTCCGGCGGTATGAAAAAAGAGAGGGGAAAATTTATCAGAACTCAATAACTCCCTTAACCATATCCCTTGCGTTTTCAACAGAATATTTCATGGCGTTATGAGTATCCTCAAACTTAAAGAAATTCGTCACAATTTTACGGAGAGGAATCAGGCCGGAGGAAACAGCCTTGATTCCTGTCGGATAAAGATTACGGTAACGGAATACCGTATGGATTGTGGCTTCCTTCGAAATCAGAGAGATAAAGTCATAGTCAATTGTCGCGTCCGGTGCCATACCGACAAGAACGATTTTCCCGCCGCGTTTAACGAGGTTTACCGTTTGCTTTGTCGTTATCTTGTTGCCCGCGGTTTCAAAAACCAGATCTACGCCGCTGCCGCCGGTTAGTTTCTTTATAGCTTCAACAGTATCTTCCTTGTCCGCATGGATAACCCCTGTTGCGCCGAGCTCCATTGCCTTGTCAAGTCTTTTCGGAATGACGTCTGAAACATAAACTTCCGTCACACCCATAGCTTTGAGCGACATCATAGTAACAAGTCCGATACATCCTGCCCCGAGGACGACCGCAGTTTGTCCGAGATGTGCGTCAGCAGTGCGTGCAGCGTGTAATCCCACTGCCAGCGGTTCGATAAGAGCACCCTCGATAGTATCCATATTTTCCGGCAGCTTGAACGCCATGTCGGCAGGATAGGCGACATACTCCGAAAACGCGCCGTTGTAAGGCGGGGTCGCCATGAAAACTACGTCCGGGCAGAGGTTGTATCTTCCTGTTTTGCAGTATTCGCATTTTCCGCAGGTGTAGCCCGGTTCAAGAGTTACAAGGTCGCCAACTTTAAGGCTTTTGACTTCACTTCCGATTTCCACGATTTCACCGGCGCTCTCATGACCGAGAACTATCGGCTGGTTGACGACAAAGTCGCCAATGCGCCCATACTCAAAATAGTGGACGTCTGAGCCGCAGATACCTACATGTTTTATTTTGACAAGAATCTGGTCATTTTTAATTTTTGGGATATCCATTGTTTCAATTTTTATTTCGCCGATTTTATTCATAACGGCGGCTTTCATTGTTCCGTTCATTGTCAGCACCCTTATCTTAAATTTAATTTATATAGCAGATTAATATTCAAATTGTATGGACTGTCCCTGAACCTCGAAGTCCTCGCTCAGTGGCTTTTGTCCGGAAAGCTCGATACTTCTCTCATCCGGCTGGCTCGGGCCGACAAAAACCCTGAAAAAACCGGGTTCAAAAACCCTGTTGCCATCATTGTCGATAAGAGAAAATTGACGCGGAGTCAATTCAAATGTTACTTCGGTTCTCTCGTTCGGCTTTAAGTGAATCGCCTTGATGCCCTGAAGCTGCCAAATCGGTACTCTGACGCTCGCTTTCAGATCCTGAAGATAGAGCTGTACAATCTCGTCGCCTTCCATTTTACCGACATTTTCAACAGTAATTGTGCAGGAAAGATTTTCACCGATTGCGATGACTTTGCTCGAAAGCGTCAGTTTGGAGTATTCGAATGTTGTATAGCTGAGGCCATATCCGAATGGATAAAGCGGCTTTTTCATGAAATAACGGTATGTGCGGTTTTCCATTGAATAATCATGAAAGTCAGGAAGGTCTTCGGTTGAGTTGTAGAACGTTACCGGCAGCCTTCCGGATGGGCTGTATTCACCGAAAATCAGGGAAGCGACGGCTTTTCCGCCTTCCGCGCCCGGATACCAGGCCTGAATAATTGCAGGAACATGTTCCTGCGCCCAGGTTACGGCAAGAGCGCTGCCGGCGAGGAGAACAAGGATAACAGGTTTTCCTGTTGCGGCGATTTTCTCCATGAGTTCCTGCTGAAGACCGGGGAGCTCAAGCTGTGTCTTGTCACCGCTGTTGAATGTGTTGGACTCGTCGCCCTCTTCACCTTCAAGAGTTTCGTCAAGACCGAGACACAGAATAACTGCGTCCGACCGCTCCGCCGCGGAAACAGCTTCTGCAAGGCGGTCGCCTTCAAGCGCAAGCTCTTCGGTTTTCGATTTCCAGAGATGGCATCCGTCCGCGTAATAGACGCGGACACCGTCGCCCACAGCGTCCTCAATACCGTCAAGCACTGTATAATAACGTGAAGCCGTGCCGTGATAATTGCCGATAAGTGCGCTGCGGCTGTTGGCGTTAGGGCCGATGACCGCGATCGACTTAATCTTGCTTTTGTTGAGTGGGAGCGTATTGTTTTCATTTTTCAAAAGTACAAGCGTTTTCTTCGCTGTCTCAAGGTTAAATTTTTTGTGCTCCGGACTGTCGTTTTCCTCATACGGAATGTTTGCATACGGGTCTTCTCCCGACTTTGCAAAAAGGCCGAGTTTCATACGGGTAACCATAAGGTGCTCAACGGCATTGTTGATGGCGTCTTCCGTCACAAGTCCTTCCTGAATCGCAATGAGCAGGTTTGCAAACATACTGCCGCAGTTGGTGTCACAGCCGTTGTTGACCGCCATAGCGACGGATTCGATAGCGTTTTTCGTGACTCTGTGGTTGACGTGGAAGTCCTTGATTGCCCAGCAGTCGGACGTTACATAGCCTTTGAAGCCCCATTCCCTGCGTAGAATATCTTTAAGGAGTGTTTTACTTCCGCAGCATGGTTCGCCGTTGGTGCGGTTGTAAGCGCCCATTACACCCTCGACGCCGGCTTCTTTAACAAGCTCACGGAAAGCATAAAGATAAGTTTCACGCATGTCCTTTTGTGAGGCAACAGCATTGAATGAGTGGCGCTCGCCTTCCGGACCGCTGTGGACAGCGTAATGCTTCGCACACGCGGCGGTTTTCAAAAACTTTTTGTCATTTCCCTGAAGTCCCCTGACAAAAGCTTTACCGAGTTCCGCTGTAAGGTACGGGTCTTCACCATAGGTTTCATGACCGCGCCCCCAGCGTGGGTCCCTGAATATGTTGACGTTCGGCGACCAGATGGTCAGGCCTTTGTATATGTCGTGGTCTCCTTTTCGCTGAAATTCGTGATATTTCGAGCGGCCTTCGGTTGAAATAACTTCCGCGACTTTTCCCAAAAGTTCAGTGTTAAAACTGGCAGCGAGGCCGATCGCCTGCGGAAAAACAGTTGCAACGCCTGCTCTTGCAATGCCGTGAAGCCCCTCGTTCCACCAGTTATATGACGGAATACCAAGTCTTTCGACAGCGGGAGCGGAATAAAGCATTTGTGAAACCTTTTCGTCAAGAGTCATACGCGAGACAAGGTCTTTCGCACGCTCTTCAAAACTTAATTCATTGTTCAAATAAGGTAAACTGTTATCCATTGAACTACCTCCAAAGTAAGCGCGTATTCACGGAGTTATTTAAAAAAGAGAAACTGCCAGACGGACTTAATTTGCGCGGGGAATAAGGCAATTACTATAACAAAGCCTTTTCGCGTCCTGTTGCCCGCAGGGATGCTGTCCGCAGAACTGCCCGCAGGGCTTAGCCTTTTACTGCGCCGACGATAAGACTCTTTTGAACCTGATCGCTCAGCAGGGCGTAGATGACAAGGGTCGGGATTGTCGCAATCATAAGTCCGGCGCCGATTGGTCCCCAGTCGGTAGTGTACTGGCCGGAAAGGGACATGATACCGACGGTAAGAGTTTTCATTTTTTCGTCGTTGATAAAGGTGTTTGCAAACATTAGCTCGTTCCATGTTGAAAGATATGTGAAGATAGCGACCGTTGCGAGTCCCGGCCTTATCAGAGGCATGATAATTTTGTAGAAGATTTGATATATATTGCACCCGTCTATGCAGGCTGCTTCTTCAAGTTCGCGGGGAATGCTGTAAAGAAATCCTGTAAGGATGAAAATCCCCATTGGGAGGGCGAAAGCAACGTATGGAACTATAAGGGCAAGATAAGTGTTAAGAAAACCAAGATCCTTAAGAATTACAAAAAGGGGAAGCAGAGCGGCGTGAATCGGTATCATAAGCCCGAGCATAAAAACAGTGAGCATAAACTTGCTTAGCTTCCATTTCATGCGGACAATTGCATATGAAGCCGTTGCTATAAGAATAGAAGAGACCACGATGGTAATTATCGTGACAAGAAGACTGTTAATAAAATAAATGCCGACGTTTCCGCTGGTCATCGCGGTGGAATAGTTTCCGAACTGCCATGTTTTCGGAAGCCCCAGTACGTTGCCGCCGAAAATCTCAGCGTTGTTTTTCAAAGAAAAAAGGAAAAGCCAAAATATCGGGTAAAGCTGAATAATAGCCCATATTGTCAGCAGAGCGAGCACAATATATCTGGCGATATGAAATTCGCGCGGGGGTTTTTGGGCAGCCGCGATATTCGCATTTTGCATAACGAGCTCCAATCCGCCGATTTGATCCGGCAAAGTTTAAATTTATATATAACAGAATGATGTATTAAAGCATTATTCGATTATATATAATAAGAAAGTAATTTCGGTTTTAAATCAATATTCATTGTCTTTACCGAACAGGCGCTGAATGATACCTGTGCAGAGAAGACATTCGATAATGATAAATATCGCCATGGCGCTGCCATAACCGTACTGATATTTTGCGAAGATAGTTGTGTACATCAGTGTTGTCGGAACTTCACTTGCGTGGAGAGGGCCGCCGTTCGTGAGAACATAGATAAGATCGAATGATTTAAATGAACCTATGACAGCAAAAACAACACAGACCTTGATAATTGGTTTCATTAGTGGAATTGTTATTTTAAAAGCGGTTCGCAGCTCGCCGGCGCCGTCGATTTTTGCCGCTTCATAAATATCCGTGGAAATCGACTTTGCGGAGGCGTACATCAGAAGCATGTGGTACCCGATATACTGCCAGAGTATCGGAACAAAAACAGAACCAAGTGCTGTCTTTGTATTGCCTAACCATGCATTTTGCAGGGATTTAAGTCCGAGGTCGCCGAGAACTATATTAAGAAGCCCATAGTTGGGGTTGTAGATTTTCATCCAAAGCTGACCGATAACGACTGTTGAAAGGACAACCGGGATAAAGAAAATAGTACGGAATGTTTTTTCACCTTTGACACCGCGGGCAAGAACGATAGCCAGAAGAAGAGAAATAGGAAGCTGAATAAGTACTGACAGAATCGCGAGTATGCCGGAATTTAAAACCGATTTAAGAAATCCGTCCGTGTTGTTGACTATCAAATTGTAATAGTTTTTAAATCCGACAAAAACTCCTTGACTGATTCCGTTCCAATTTTGAAGGCTGTAATAAAATGAAAATATAATTGGCAGTAAGACGATAACAGCGAAAATCAAAAAGGCCGGAAACACGAAAAGGAAAATTGCTTTTTTATCTCTGAGCAATTTCTCCATTTATACAACCTTCTTATCGATTGAATTTGAAGTAATGTATCCGGCAGGTATAAGGTTCTGCCGTCGTTTAAACCGCGAAAATTTCAATTCGCAGTATTATTTTCGTGCTGAATAGGATAGATGCCCCGCCGGGGTTTAACCGGCGGGGACAAATCCAATTATTTGCCGTTGACCTGTGACTGCATTTGCTTTGCAAATTCTGTGCCCGTTATTGATTTGCCGTATAACTTTGCAACCAAATCCTTGTGAATCTGGGCCTTGTCGCCGGTCAGGTAAATATCCCATGCCGGAACGCTGGCTGTTGAACCTGTAACAATGTTTTTCATAATCTGCTGGGTCAGCGGATCAACCTTTGAAACATCAACATCGTCATATTTCCACTCCGGAAGTCCTGCGCCCAGAAGGAAACTCTGTGAAGAAAGGTTCTGTGCAAGGTATTTTGCCGCTTTTACGGCCGCATCTTTGTTTTTGGTATTGGCAGGGATAAGGAGGCAGTCACTGCCGCCGCCGATATATTCCGTTGAAGTGCCTTTTCCGCCTTCAGCAATCGGGAACGGAACTGCTTCAATTTTTCCTTTTACCGCCGAAGTATCAGCGTCGTACTGTGCTGCTTCAAAGTTTCCGCCGAAATACATTGGGATTTTTCCCTGAGTATATTGAGCGTTTGATTCATCTCTTGTGAGACCCATGACGCCCGGATCGAACGCACCGGCGTTAACAAGCTGAAGGAGCTTGTCCGCTGCATCTGAGAAAGCTTTATCTTCAAACGATGCCTTGCCGGTTAAAGCGTCGGTAGAAAGTTTTGCACCTGCCGTACGCAGGGCGATCATGTCATAGTACCACATGCCTGGCCATTCGTCCTTTTCACCGAGAGCCATCGGTGTCAGTCCGTTTGACCGGAATGTCTTAACAGCAGTAAGAAGTTCACTGAATGTTGTTGGTATTTTAACGTTATACTTTGTGAACAGATCCTTATTTACATATAAAGCGCCAGCCTGCTGCATATAGGTAAGACCGTAAACCTTGCCGTTAAAGGTAACTGTATCAAGCGCTCCGGACAGCATTTTGTCCTTTACGTCGCTGAGGTAATTGTCTAACGGAAGAAGTTTGTTTGCTTCCACAAAAGGCTGCATGAAGCCCTGTGTCCAGGAATAGATGATGTCGGGAGCTTCGTTTGCGGAAATTGCCGTTTTGATCTTTGTTTTATAAGCGTCATTTTCAGTAGCTGTCGCCTGAATCTGAATGTTGGGATTGGCGTCATTCCACTTTTTAACGATGTTGGCAACCATAGTCTTCTGAGGCTCTGTTGTGTAAATATTCCAATAAGTCAAAGTAACTTTTCCGCCGGCCGCACCGGATGTTTTTGATGTCGAGCCTTTGCAGGCGGTCATTCCTGCTGCCATTGCCGCAACAAGAACAAGAGCGCTTGCTTTTTTAACGAAACTTTTCATCTTTCAACCCCCATGAATTTTTTATTCGGATTTTTATCGGCAAATAAATATTAACTCTTGTCGGTAAAAAGCTGAACACAATATTTTTACTAAAATCTCTGATATTTTTACTTATAATCTGTTTGATATATCAAAAATCAAAGAATATAGTAAAATAATTATGTGCAAAAGATAACATATTGAGAAAAAAACACCTGCTTTTTTGTATCTGTTGTATAAACACTTGCTTTATAGTACAATGATATATAATAATGCTGACAGTAAGGATTCATGATTTGCATAACTCAGTGTGGAATCAATAAAAAAGGAGTATCGAATGAAAAAAATAATCAGGTGGTTTTTCGATGCCAAGCTTTCAGCCAAAATTATTATGTATTACATAACAATTTTTATACTGTTTACTATTTTATGTTTCCTCACGTTTGAAAGGCTCAGCTCAAACATGACAAACCGGGAAGTAAAGCAGATTTCCACTGACAATGTAAATACAATAGGTTCGAATCTTGATTTAATAATAAGTACCGTGAACAGTCAGTCCCAGATGCTGATTTCAAGCTCGACACTGCAGTCCGTACTCCGCAAAGAAGGTCTGAGTGAATATGACGACAATCAAAAGCAACTGGACAGCTATCTGTCGGAGTTTACAAACTATAGCGACGCCATTTCCTCTATCTACATTTTTGACAAATCGGGGAAAGAATATTTTGTCGACAACCTGTATTATAAGAATGTAACGCTTCAAAAAATTAAGTCTCAGGCATGGTACAGCGAACTTGAAAAAAAAGCAGGGGGATATATATTAAAGCTTAACGGAGGTGGTTCCTTTGATGCCGGTAACCGCAATTTTGTTTCGCTTATAAGAAATATCAACGACTTAAACACCCAGAAAACTATCGGGGTAATGGTCGTAAATATAACGGAGGATTATATAAACTCGTCTTTCGGAAGGTCATTTTCATCGAGCGGCATGAGGATTATGTTAAGCGACGAGAATAACAGGCAGATCTTCCATTCGGGCAACGTCGATGAGAGCGAATTCAATGAGATTACAAAAAACACAAACAGTGAAGGACTTTCACAATTCAAAGAGATAAACGGAAAACAGTGCGTTATTTCAAGTGTTAAAAACGGATATAACTGGACAATAGCAGCGATAACGCCTATCGACGAGCTTGCCGCTTCTACCAGAACGTTTAATGTTTTTATAATTGTATTTGCCATTATCATTTTTGCAATGTTCATCGTCGCGATAACATTTACGTCTCTTTCAGTCACAAGACCGATCAACAAGCTTGCCAAAGCGATGAACAGCATGAAAAACGGCAATTTTACCGAGGTGCACATAAGCAATGCCGGAGATGAAATAGGTATGCTGCAGGACGTTTATAACAGAATGGTAAAGGAGATTCAGACTCTTTTCAACGATATGACCGCCGAGCAAAAGGCAAAGAGAAAGGCGGAACTTGAAGCTCTTCAGATCCAGATAAAGCCACATTTCCTTTATAATTCATTTGACGCGATAAGCTCACTTGCCTTATCGGGAGAAAACAGCGAGGTTTATAAAGCAGTCAGGGCTCTTGGCAAGTTCTACAGAGCTTTTCTCAACAGCGGAAGCGAGGTTGTTACCGTCGGTCAGGAGCTGGAAATGATAAGGCAGTACCTTACGATTCAGCTTATAAGATTCAAAGACAAGTTCACAGTTGAATGGGATATTGATGATAATGTAATGCCGATGATGATTCCAAGGCTGACGCTTCAGCCTCTTGTTGAAAACGCGATAAAACACGGAATTAAGGAAAACCCACAGAAAGGGCTTTTGACAATCAGCGCCGGGATTAATGACGGCAATCTGGAGCTTATAATCAGGGACAACGGACAGGGTATGGACAAACAGGAGCTTGAGAAGCTTCTTGCAGGAGAGTCCGGCGGCGCAGGCCTTAAAATAACGCGCGAGCGGCTGAAACTTTACTTTGATTCGCCGGTATTTGCGCTGAACAGCGAAAAAGGCTTCGGATGTGAGGCAAAAATAATCGTTCCCGCGGTAAGGGAGGCAAAAAACATTGAGTGATAGGATTAAAGTAATTTTTGTAGATGACGAATATCTTGAGAGAAACCTTTTAAAAAACTGTATTGAGTGGAATAAGCTCGACATTGAAGTAGCAGGCGAAGCCTCAAACGCAGATGAGGCTCTGAAACTGATAGATTCCGTAAGACCGGATATCGTATTTACCGATATAAACATGCCTATAATGGACGGACTCAAGCTCAGCAATATCATACAAAGCAGGTACCCTGATATCAAAATTGTTGTGGTGACCGGTTTTGACGATTTTGAACACGCGCATAAAAGCATAAAAATGGGTGTTTCGGATTTTATCGTAAAGCCTATTTCAGACGACGAGGTATATAAGACTGTTTTAACGCTTAAACAGCAGATTGAAAAAAGGCGCGGCGACAACGAGGAATACAGCGTTTTGAGGCAGCAGTTCCTTGAGAATCTTCCGTTTATCCGCGAAAA
>DATALE010000164.1:0-5487 GCA_036261235.1 Ruminiclostridium sp.
ACGAAACTTAGCTTTTGATGCTAAACTTATCACTGTAAGGATAGCCCCTTTCTGATATGTGTTTTCTCATCACTAACATCATATCATTTTCGGGGTCTATCTTTACTTTTTTATTGTCACCTATCTATTGTACCTTAACAAATCTTTTTTTAAAGCAAGAAATTTATTTACTATCCCTCATTGATTTTTACAAAAAAGCGGCGGTTTCGCGGACCGTCATATTCTGCAAAATAAACGCCCTGCCACGTTCCGAGAAGTAGTTTTCCTCCAGTAATGATTAAAGTAATTTCAGGGCCTGTCAATGTGCTTTTTACATGAGCGTCCGAATTCCCCTCCATGTGCCTGTAACCCTCAAATTTCGGAAAAACTTTGTCCAGTGTCATGGTCATATCGGAAACAACGTCAGGGTCGGCGTTTTCATTTATGGTTATTCCGGCTGTCGTATGCGGACAAAAAACGATTGCTGTTCCCTCGGTTATCTTTGACTGCCTGACATAATTTTCGATATCGCGAGTTATGTTATAAAAGCCGTTTCTGCCCGTTTTTAAAATGAATTCCTTCAAACCTGCCATCACTGAACCTCCAAAAAAATTATTGCTGCTTTTTTATTATATATCGAAAATGTTCGTTATTAAAGTTTTGGGGAAATTAATGGACAAAAAAAATCATTTCCGCAGTATAATACCGCGGAAATGATTTTTTAAACTTGATTATTGTTCTGCCTGAAGCTTTTCGCTGATTTTGACCTTCGCTTTTCTTGTAAGTGAAAATAGAATCGTCAGCGCCGTGAACACCGCGAAAATACTTAAGAGAACCGCGATATTACGATTAGCGTTTGCGGAGTTGTAATTAACAGTAACTTCTTTAAAAAGGTTGACTGAATAGGTCATCGGCATGAACGGATAAAGCACATTGAAGAATTTCGGAACAGTTTCCATCGGGAATGTGCCTCCGTTTGAAGTAAGCTGTAAAACAAGAAACGCAAGCGAGAGGAATTTTCCGATATCCTTGAAGTTTACGATAAGGAACTCCACAATTGAAATGAAGACTATCGAGACTATAATGCACGATAGATAAAACGCCGGAACATTGCAGATTGAAAGTCCAAGCGCAAATTGTACTATAAGAGCAAGTGCAAGCGCCTGAGCGACACCAATGAGAGCAAAGACGATAACGCGCAGAATCTTGTTGTCGGAATGTCTGGACAATACCTTTATGCGTTCGTCAGCGTCAAGATAAATTCCGAAGAATATAAGCAGTGCTCCGACCCATAATGAGAGGGACATGAAGTATGGAGCAAATGCTGAGCCGTAGTTGGGCAGAGGGTTGAGTTCTGTTGATTTAACGGTAACCGGAGTTTTTGCATAGCTGTCAAGACCTTTTGCCGTGTCAAGCTGGCTGTTCGCGTCACTGATAGAGTCGCTGACACCGCTTTTGGCGGTACTTATGCCGTCGTTTAATTTTGAAGCGCCGGTATTTATCTGTTCTGACGCAGATACAAGCTGGGAGGAACCGCTGACAAGCTGAGTTGAACCCGACTGCAGCTGCTTAAGTCCGTCTGACAAAGCCTGAATACTCGAAGTTAGTTTTCCAAGGCTTCCTGTACCGCCGTAAAGTGTTTGTATGCCATTATCCAAACTTGTAAATCCGGTTTTAAACTGGCCGTCATTGTCGAACTGTGCGGAGAGTTTTTGAGTGCCGTCCGCTAAACCCTGAACGCCGCTCTTTAAATCACCTTTGTCATAGAACTGTGATTTCAACTGGGTTGAACCATTTGAGAGCGCCTGGAGTTTTTGCTGCATTACCGCATTGTTAAGGCTTGAAGCATAGCTGTCGGTTTTTTGGCTGAACTGGGTCAAACCGCCGTTTAACGACGCGCCGGCTGACACAACGCTTTGCTTAGTCGGATCATTCTGTCCCATCGTTGTAAGCGTTTTCTCAAAAGTGTTGACATCAGGCGCCTGAAGCCCGACAGAGTAGATAGTGACAAGGTTTGCAAGCATTTTTATCTTATCGGCGTTAGCATATTGTATTTCAGGAGACGCCGATAAAAGTGTATT
Organism: Ruminiclostridium sp.; assembly: GCA_036261235.1. Taxonomy (GTDB): domain Bacteria; phylum Bacillota; class Clostridia; order Oscillospirales; family Ethanoligenentaceae; genus Ruminiclostridium_D. Next base: position 2,061 of record DATALE010000164.1, read on the forward strand.
TAGCTGTGTCGAGTAACCTGTCAGCATACTTTGGGATACGGTCTTGTTGGCGGTTATCATAGTATAAAGCGTACTGTCGACAGATAAAGTGTAGTTGGACGCGCCTTTTGTGATTTCCTGCGCTTTGCTGTTAATCAGCACTGCGCCGTCGGTTGCAGTCATTGATTTCTCGTCGGTGCTGCCGGTGTACTTCAACTTGTTGTAAAGCTCCTGGACACCTCCGTCTACCTGTGTAACGGCGTCGGTAAGCGTCATGCTCTTCGGGTCCGTACTTCCTGTATAACTAAAGTAATTGAGCAGTTTATGCGAGCCGGCATTTAATTGAGTTACCCCGTCGAAAATAGTCTGTTTAGTGAGGTCGCTGCTGCCGCTGGAACTAAATTGCCCTAAAAGAAGTTTTGAACCTTCACTCAACTGCTGTACCCCGGAAGTCAGAGTCGGCAGCCCGCTTTTGCCGGTAACGGCGGAATAAAGCTGGTTTGAACCGTCCGCGGCTTTGTTGATGCCGCCGCTTAGCGTATTTATGCCGCTGTTAAGAGTTTTCTGACCATCGGCAGCCTGAGCTGTTCCGCTTTGAAGGGTGCTTGAACCGTCACTCAGCTTGCTAAGGCCGTCGCTCAGGTCCCCAAGCTTATTCGGAACTTCATCAAGTTTTGAGGTGAGGTTGGAAACCACCTCACTGTCAACGTTGCCGCGTGTTTTTTCTTCAATCTGGTTGACGGCATTCTTGAGAATCTGTGAGGCTATGTAGTTATGCTTTTGGTTAACCTCATATTTTATGACGCCTTCCTGCTTGTCAGTGGTGGAAACAGATGAAACTTTCTGTGAAAAATCGCTCGGAAGCGTTATAATCGCGTAATACTTTGTGCCTTTGATACCTTTTTGCGCATCATCGCCATTTGTCACAACGAATTTTAGCGTTCCGTCTTTTACAAGTTCATCTGAGACTTCCTTTCCAAGATTGCGGTCTTCACCGTTAACCGAGGCCCCCTTGTCATTGTTGACGATTGCAACAGGAAGTTTGTCAAGCATATTGTAAGGATCCCAGAATGCCCCAAGATAGAAGAAACTGTAAAGGAGAGGAATGATAATTACGCCGACGACAAGAGCGCCGCACTTGATAATAGTTTTTGTTTTTGTTTTCATAGCAATCACCTTGATTTCATAAAAATCACTTTAATCATTTGTTCAACAATCCATCTTTCAGGAACAGGCTGACTGATTCTGCAATCTGGTGTTCGTCGAGGGGTGCGTGTTTTTCTTCCCATTCAAATGCCAGAGCAGAATATACTTTGATGATTACGAATGCGAGTATGGACGTGTCACATGATTTAATAACACCTTCTTTCACTGCGACATCAAGCCTGTCTTCGATATATCCCGCAATCTCTTTGTCAATAGTTTCGATTACGTTGCAGGCCTCCGGCGTTTTAAGTTCCTCGGCTTCCTTTGCGATACGAAAAAGAAACTTCTGATTATGTCGGTACATTAAAAAGTTGTAGACAATTTCATGCAATTCCTGAATCAGCTGCAGTTTGTTATTTTCAACATTCTTGATGAAATCCTTGAAGGAACCGAACAATTCATCAACAAGCTGGTTTAAAAGGTCGTTTTTGTCCTTAAAATAAAGATAAAGCGTACCCTTGGCAACACCGGCTTTCTGGGCAATCTGATCCATACTTACCGATTTATAGCCGAACTCGGTGAACAGCTCCCTTGCCGCGTCAGCAATTTTTTTTCTTTTCTCGGTTTTGATAACCATCTTTGGCACCCCTTTAAAAAATGACCGTATGACTAATCTGGTCATAATGTAATTATAATCATTTCTGATATCAAAACAATATCCATATTTAACGAAAAATACGAACATTCTACGGTCTGTTAAGATTAAGTCACAATATCAGAGAATTACTCTCTAATTCTCGATAATACGTTGTATTACGAAAGATCGAAAGAGAAAAGCTGCATATTTTGTAGCATTTGCAGTCAGACAAACCTATTGCCGGGATTATTATTTGTGCAGTTTTTTGCATAAAAAAATCGGCGTGTTAAAAAACACGCCGGCTTTAGGAAATATTTTCTTAAATTAGTCCGCCTTTTTGCAGAGTTTCAATTACCCTTTTTGTTACATTGACTCTGTTGAACGGAACTATAAAATAAAAACCGTCTATCAAATCGGTTATCTTTTTGGCGATCTCCAACGTGATTTTTATGCCTTCTTCTTCACCCTGTTCACGGGTCATTTCTGTTGAAAACCGTTCAAGATATTTTTCGGGTATTCTGAACCCGGGCATTTCATTTGCGAGGAACATCGCGTTTTTATAATTTACCGGAGTCATCAGACCGGCGATAACTTTTACTCCCTTATTTTTGATTTCAGAAAGAGATGAAACGGCTTCATCTGTGAAAATCGGCTGTGTCAAAACAAATGACGCGCCTGCTTCGAGTTTTCTGTCAAGACGCGATAATTCGTTTTTTTGGTTTCTCGCGTTTACGTTAAAAGCACAGCCGTATTTAATCTCGTCTCCGCTGAAAATTTCAGAATTAAGGCTCCTTATAAAACGGCAAAGCCCTTCGGAATTCATGTTGAACACACTTTTTACAAGGCCTCGATCAGTGTCCGGAACCGGGTCGCCGGTCACCGCAAGGATGTTGCGTATTCCTTCGATATGCGCGGCGATAAGCGACGACTTTATTGCGTTAAGGTTTTTATCACGGCAGCAAATGTGTGGAATCACTTCGATATCAAATAAACGTTTGAGGCGCGCCGCCGTGAAAAGGGAATCCGCCCGTGCCCTCGCCATCGGGGAATCGGCAACAGTGATTGCGTCAACTCCGGCTTCCCTGAGCGTTTTTGCGGAGTGCTCAACCTTTGAAATATCAGAATTAAGCGGAGGCTCAAGTTCGACAATAACCGTTTTGCGGTTTTCCCTGCACAAAGCTGCCGAGAACGTGTTGACCAAAGGTTCCGGGGAAGATGATTTTTCACTGGATGACGGATTGTGTGCAAAATTCTGTGAGTTTTCGGAAGCGGCCTTTGACAGTGCCGCAATATGGCTCGGAGTAGTGCCGCAGCAGCCGCCGATAATACGAAAACCATTTCCGGCAGCCGGAGCAAGTTTCGAACCGAAATATGACGGCGAGCCAGAATAAGTAACTCCGGACTCCTGGGGGGGCAAATCGTTTTGTTCACGCTGGGGGTACCCGGCGTTCGGCATAATAACCGGAACAAGGCTTCCATAATTAATTGTTTGGGCAAAATTAAGAAGATGTGTCGGACCGGAACAGCAGTTAAACCCCGCGGCGTCGGCACATTTCGCAGCGGCAATTTCGTCAATGAGTTTTTGCCCGCTGATGTTTTCACGGGAGAAACCGTCAGGCATTACAGCAAAGCTGATGATTATAAATGCTTCCGGCAGCCGGCTTT
>DATALE010000167.1:0-6765 GCA_036261235.1 Ruminiclostridium sp.
CTGCTTATATGTTACGTTTTCAAGCCTTGTGCATGTATTGTTGTTACGGTATCTTTTCTCGGCGAACAGCATCCATATTGCGCCGAAAACAAGGGCGAGCGAAACCGGAATCGGTTTCATCATGTTGTTAAAAAATTTATAAATTACATCAAGCATAAACCGATGAAAGGCTTTGCTTATTACCGCCTTATCGTCGGTGTCATTCTTATAATACTCGCTCTTGTTAATGTAATTCGCTGAGTTTTCAGGCAGAAAAAAGGAACGGCACTGTTTTTAGTAACAGTACCGCTCCTTTTTTAGTGCTTAGAATTCGTATTTATTTTCCGCTGAATCATTAAGATTTATTTGGGTTTTTCTTTCGGATTTTATTTCAGACTTTCTGACCGGCTGCTGCAAAGGTCTGCTCTCAGCGTTTTTTACAAGCTTAAATTGAGTAACCATTTGCTGGAGAGCTGACGCCTGAGCCGAAAGTTCTTCGCTAGATGCTGCAGATTCCTCTGACGTTGCAGAGTTTGTCTGGACGACTGTTGACACCTGTTCAAGCCCTGTGTTTATTTGTGAAATGCCTGTTGCCTGTTTTACCGACGCTTCAGAGATTTCTCCGACAAGATTTGCGGTTCTGTCAACGCTTTCAAGTATTTTTGCAAGTTCAGCGGCGGTTTCGTTTGCAATTGAAGCACCGGCTTCGACACGTTTTCCAGAATCCTCAATCAGCTCGGTAGTTTCTTTTGCAGCCTTTGCGCTTCTGGCCGCAAGAGTTCTGACCTCTTCCGCGACGACGGCAAATCCCCTGCCCGCCGTCCCGGCTCTCGCCGCTTCAACTGCCGCATTAAGCGCAAGTATATTTGTCTGGAATGCTATGTCCTCAATTACCTTAATAATCTTTGCAATATTTGTTGATGAATCGCTGATACCACGCATTGCTTCCTGCATGTGTTTCATCTTTTCATTGCCCTCGGCTGCTTCACTGCGGACCGTTTCGGAAAGCGACTTTGCCTTTTCCGCATTCTTAGCATTATTCTTTGTCTGCTGGGCTATTTCAGAAATCGACGCTGTAAGTTCTTCAACGGAGCTTGCCTGTTCTGTCGCGCCCTGTGAAAGATTCTGACTGCCGGAGGCTATCTCTTTTGAACCCGAAGCAACCTGTGCTGCAGCTTCATTAATACCGTAAAGAGCCTCACTGAATTTGTCGGCTGTCATATTAAAAGCATTTTTAATTCTTCCATAGTCGCCCTTGTAGTTTTTACTGATTCTGCCGGACAAATCGCCGTCCGCCCATCTTTCAAGCGCTTCAACCAAATCTGTAATCGGTTCCTCGATTGCTTCAATCATTCTGTTTATGCCTTTGATAACATAGCTGTATTTGCCTTTGAACCTCTCGGCATTTCCTCTTTTTGAAAGGTCTCCGTCGGCCGCGTTGTCAGCAAGTGTATTTGCTTCGGTCACGATATCAAGTACCGACTGCATCATAGCAATCGCCGCTGGCCTTAATCTGTCGTTTTCTCCCCGTTTCGGACTTTTCTTAAATTCATCCAGTTTGCTCAAATCACCTTCTGAGGTTTTTACAAGAAAATCTTCAACCGACAGGAATGTTTGTATTACACTGTTCATAGATTCCGCAAGTTCGCCCAACATTCCGTTGTAATCGGTTCGCATTTGACTGTTAAAATCATTTTCGGCCATTTTCTTTAATATTTTGATAGCGTCTGTAACAGGAACGGCAAAAGCCTCGAGCATTTCGTTGACACCGCCGATGATTGTCTGATAACCGCCTTTAAGTTTTGACATATCCGCACGGGCATCTAAGTTACCATTTATTCCGGCTTGCGCAAGTTTTTGGGATTCATCTATTAGTGTATAAAGTGACTCTCTGACGCTGTTCAGGTTATCTATGAGCACCGCGAAATCACCGTGATATGTATTTTCAATGACTTCAAGCTCTTCGCCGTTTGCCATTTTAAGAATATAACCTGACGCAAAATTGAGAGGTATTACTATCGCTTCAAGAGTTTTGTTGATGCCGTTGATAACATTCTTATATTCTCCGCTGTGCCTTGAAGTGTCGACCCTTGTTTCAAGCTTGCCTTCAAGTGCCGCGCCGCAAAGACGCTCGGCGTCATCGGTCATTCTCATGATAGAGTCCTTGGCTTTTTTGAGGTTGTCTGAAATTGCTTTAAATGATTCATGAAGATTCTTAGTGTTACCGTTAGCCTCAGCCACGGTGAAATCAAGGTCAAGGTCGCCATCCGCAAGTTTTTTCAGGTTATCGTTAAGACGTTTAATCTCTATATCCCCGTATTCGTTCTGCTCAATTATGCTCGTAAGATTCGTAACCGTTTCAACATAACCGAGTTTTTCACCGTCTTTGCCTATAATTGCGGCAGTGTTCTGTTTGCACTTTTCACCCAGCCAGTCAAAGTAGCTTTCGTTAACGCCTTTATTCAGCTGCTTAATTCCGCATTTTTCTGTGTTGCAAATATTTGCGTTTGCCGTACCGCATGCCAATCCATATGCTTTTTCGCGGTTTACAATCAATTTGTTCTTTACAAGAAGGTTTTCAAAAGCCTTGTTGATAAAAGTCCATTTCATATTTTGATCTGTTGCATGTACCGGAAACGGAATGCCGTCAAGAATTGCTTTATAATATTCACCCTCATCAATGAGTTTCTTGATTGACTTTACCGCGCCAAATGACTTTTTCAGTGCAATATAACCGGATACAAGCGATCCAAGCATAAACAGTCCAAACAATGCTATAAATGCTATCTTTGAATTCCCCGAACCGATGAAAGCTTCAAGAATAAACAAGCCTGATAATAATGCTGAAATGAAGTTCGCAACCATTGGTATAATGAATTCGAACCGTTTTTGAGGTATTTTTTGTTTCATTTTTACTAACCCCTCTTAATATATTTTTCACGGTCATTTTATGATTACAATATACAGCAAATCATCAAAAAAATCAAGGGAACAATGTTTCATTTTTGTTCAATTTATATACATGTAAAAAAATAAAAAAGCATCCAGCTTTCTTGTGGGTGCTTTTTTTCAGAAGTTTTTTAATTTTTGTGCTCGCCTTATCAGGCCGTCTTCTTGATTTTCTTTTTTTTCATTGAGTCTGTTATCCCGGGTATAAGTGAAAACGATGAACCGACAAGCAGCAAAAGTATACCTGCAATCATCATGCCGCTTATGCTTTCTTTTAAAATAATAAGAGCGAGAACAGGCGCCAGAGCCGGTTTTATAAAAAATACCAATGAGGCGGTAGAAGCGTTCGTTACTTCAATGGCCATAAGATAAAAAGCATATCCGAGCCCGGTTACAAAAACTCCTATATAAATCAGCGGAATAATGTTATTTACATTCAAACCGATGAAAACAGGAATATTGGAGAAATCCTTCAGTCCCGCTTTTGAAAGTGAAAATGCAACCGGCTGCATTTTCGAAATCAGAATAAGCATGAGCATTTCCACGCTGCCGGCAATAAAACTGAAACACGTTATTGCAAGGCCGCCGTATTTACCGCTCCCGCTCCTGCTCGCGACACTGTAAACAGAAAACGTAACCGCCGCAAGAATTGTCAGAATAATCCCCGTCGCGCTCGCCGACATTCTGAATGGATTCATAATGAAAATTATTCCGACAAAACTCACAACCATTGAAATTATCTTGTTTTTTGTTATCTTCTCTCCAAGGAAAATGCCTGCCAGTATTATTACAAATACAGGGTTGCAGCTAAACAGCACCGCGACGACTGAAGCCGGAGCGTTTAAAATTGAAAGCTGGTAAAGCACCATACTGATTACGACGCAGATAAGCCCCGTAAGGGCAAAATAAGCTGTGTCCTTAATATTAATTTTGATACCGCGCTTTCTCAGTGATCTTAAGGCCGGCGGCAACAATATGATGGATCCGATTAAGAAACGCAAAAATGTCAGCTGAATCGGATTAAACCCGGCGGAGGAAATTTTCAGTGCTATTTCCATCGTGCTGAACAGAATTGTTGAAAGCAATATGTAGATGTATCCTTTTTTCAATTAAATTCCCTTATTTCATAAATAAATGTACCAAGCAAAAGTGCTTGCCCGGTAAAAGCAACAGACTAATTATATCAGTGTTTATGCAGCTTTAAAAGTTCAAAAATTCAATTTGTGATATTTTAAACATCCCTGCCGTCAGTTTTCGTTTTCCTTTTATACAATCGTACTATAATATATCACCTACTTATTAAATCAGCGCTGTGCGCCCTATAGATAATTAAGTATTTATTATGTCATATATATTTTCTTGACATATTTTCTCATTGTTATTATAATTCAAGATAGTCATATTTTGTCGATTTTTAGGTTTTTAAGTAATATTGAATGAGGAGGCACAAAATGACAAAAATAAGGTTGGCGGGAATTTTTACATTTTTCATAATTATATTTCAACTCTCAGCAATCGCGTCTGTTCCAGCATTGTCGGGCACAGTTGAAAACGGGAAGCTGACTGTTACCGTCAGCGGAATATCAGGAAGCTGTCCGCAGATAATCGTTCTATCAAAAAACAACTCCGACAATTCTGACTTTTACCTTGATACGATCGATCTTGAAAGCGGCCAAAAAACAATAACACACAACGGCGCGAAAGGTGAGTCCTACAGTCTTACCGGACTTATGAAAAACAAGGATGGCACAGACGGCGGATATATTTACGGAACGGCATCAAGTGTAGGCCCGACGGACAGCGCAAAAAATCCCGTTTCCCAAAAAGCCTATACAAGCAAGGTTTCCTCAAACGGAAATTCTGCTTATTTAAGCTCCTCGAAAAACGGAAAATTCTCTAGCTCCAGTTTAAAACTTCCTGCAAATGAAACGTCTCACGTTTCATCTTCCTGCGCCACATCTTCCGGGTCTTCCGCCGACAGCAACGCCTCTTCCGGATATAACAGCACAGGTTACATCAGTAAGGTCACGGACGATTCAGGACAAAGCGGTAACTCTTTTATGCCTCTTATAATAATGTCGATAATTCTGATAGGAACATCAGTTATATTTGCAAGGAAGTTTTCAAAAAAGGATAAATAACTTATTCACCCTTATATGATATATTTACATTCAGTATGTTGCTTCCGTCAAAAATCAAAGGTATGTTTATCAGCTTTGACTGTTCAAAACGAAACTGAAGATTCTGTCCGGTCAGTACAGTCGGCGGAGTAATGTCGACTATAATATTTTTCTGTGAAAGTGCGGTAGCGGCATTTCCCATAATCATATTGCACAGTTCGCAGATTGCGCTCTGGGTCATTTCATCGATTTGCTCAACCGGCATCATCATCATTGTACCGGCAAATTTGCAGGCCAAATCGCTCGTAAATCCCATAATGACATTTCCACGGACATTGCCTGTTAGTCCGATTAATATAAGCAGGTTCTGCCCAAGGCTCGGCTTGCTCTCACAGCTGATCTCGCCTTTCTCAAAGGGCATCCCGATCATCTGGCTGAATACTCCTGAAGCTGATTCTATAAAGCTTTCTGCAATTATATTTTCCATTTTTTATCATCTCAATTATTAAATTTATAGTCTGTAGATTTTAGATAAACTTATATAGTGCTATAGTTGTAATAGTAACATAAAATTGATGTAAATTCAACAATAATAGACAATTTCTAAACAATTTTTTTGTTATTTTGTTAATAGCAGCGTTATTAATAATTATTTCCTTTTCATTGAAATTTTATAATAATATCTTTGCAATAAAAAGGCACAATATAACGTGTAAGTCTTATTTGACTTACTTTTAATTTATTGCAAAGGAGTCTTTACAATGGATTCAGATAAAAAGCTTCAGGAAACAAAAAGACAAAACCAGCAGTCCGCACAGGGCAGCTCCTCCTCAAACAAAGGCGCACAGAATTCCGCATCTTCTCCTTCAAGCGCTGACCTTGAAGCAGCAAAGCGTGCAAACCAGCAATCATCCAACCAGAAAAACTCTTTCTCGAATTCTTCATTTTCAACAAGTACTGCCGGTGGTTCAACATCGGGGGGACAAGGAATGAATTCAGCTTTAGGCAGCCAGTTCGGTTCACAGGGTACAAATTCTGCATCATCAAAAAGTAACCTCGAACAGGTGAAAAAGCAGAATCAGCAGTCGGCCCAAAACAAACAGGGCAGCTTCTAAGAAATTTGCCGGCGGTTCTTTCGAACCGCCATACATATTATGGGAGCGGGCATCCGCAGACATCCGATAATTCGACATAAAGCGACGAAAATCGGTCTGCAAGATAATCCGCTCCATTTTTTGCAACATAGTCTGGACTGTTTTCATCAACATTCACAGGCAGTGAAAGAGCGACTGTTGTTCCCTCACCTTCTTTACTCTGCAGGGCAATTGTGCCGCCATGCTGTGTCACTATAAATTTTACTATCGACAAGCCGAGCCCCGCACCCGAAATATCGTTTTCACCATTAAATGAAAAATAAGGGTCAAATATCTTATCTATTATATCGCTGTTAATGCCTTCACCTTTATCAGAAACGCTGATCACGGCTTTTTTTCCGTGGTCTTCGAGCTTTACCAATATCCTATTTCCATCCTTAGTATATTTACAGGAGTTCGAAATAAGATTTATTATTGCAGTTGAAAGCTTGTCCGGGTCGAACATCGTTATTATATTCTTATCCGGCAGTGAACTCTCAAGTTTAATTCCGATTGATTCAGTAAGAATCTTACACGCTCCGCATAGATTTGAAATATAGATTGTAAGGTTGCCTTTTTTAAGA
>DATALE010000177.1:0-3548 GCA_036261235.1 Ruminiclostridium sp.
GTTGAATACACTTTTGACAACAACAAGATTCTTTTTTATTTTACGGCAGACGGCAGAATTGATTTTCGCGAGCTTGTAAAAGATCTTGCGTCGGTTTTCCGTACGCGTATTGAGCTCCGTCAGATCGGCGTTCGTGACGAGGCAAAAATGTTGGGTGGTCTCGGAATATGCGGCAAGCCGTTTTGCTGCAGCTCATTTTTAGGCGACTTTCAGCCCGTTTCTATTAAAATGGCAAAGGAACAGGGACTTTCTTTGAACCCGACCAAAATCTCCGGCACATGCGGACGGCTTATGTGCTGTTTAAAATACGAGCATGAAGCATATGAAGATTTATTGAGAAGAACGCCCAAAATCGGTGCATATGTAAAAACCGCTGACGGCAACGGAACTGTGGAGGAAGTAAGTTTGCTGACCGGTATGCTCAAAATTAAGCTTGAAGGTCCACAAGACAATCCAGTCAAGGTTTATAATCGTCAGGATGTTAAAGTTATCCGTGACGCGCAGCCGGATTTAGCTGAAGAAAGCGAAAAAATTGAAGCGGATATCCTTTCGGATCTTGAAAAAAGTTAACTAAAACGCCTTGCAAATTGTTTAAAATGTTTAATCAATTCATATAAATATGTAACTGTAATTTTTTATTATTCCTCTTTATCTTGAATTTAAACAGATATGTGATAGAATATAAAAAGAAATGCAAGGAGGTGCGAATTATGGCATATGTTATAGGAGAAGAATGCATTAAGTGTGGCGCTTGTGCATCTGAATGCCCGGTTGAATGTATCACTGAAGGTGAAAATGCATATGTAATTGACGAAAGTGTATGCGTTGAGTGCGGAACATGCGCAAATGTTTGCCCGGTTGATGCTCCAAAGCAGAACTAAGCAAATAGGCATACATAATGAACCTGCGTATCACAACGCAGGTTCTTTTGTCATATAAACCAAATTTTACGGAGGAAAATTCATGCCGGGGACTAAACCGTTTGACCAAAAAACAGAACAGTTGGGCGGCGGTTTCAGTCTTGTTGTTTCCGAAAATCACACCTTCGGCATTGACGCTCTTCTGCTTGCGGATTTTGCACAGCCGAGGTCTGCAAAATGGCTGTGTGACTTATGTTCGGGCTGTGGAATCATATCAGTTTTATGGGCGGCTCAAAATAAGAACCGTAAAATTGACGCTGTAGAGATTCAAGAGGAAGCCGTAAGGCTTTTGGATGCTTCCGTAATAATTAACGGTGTCCTGAATATTAACCCTGTTAAAGCGGATTTAAGAAGTCTCGGGAAAGAATATAACGACAGATATGACCTTGTCGCCTGCAATCCACCTTACAAGAAAGCCGGAACAGGCGCTGTCAGCAAAAAGGACGCATCTTTAATTGCAAGGCACGAGGTTTTCTGCACTCTTTCCGATATTGCCGCCGTCAGCGCACGCATTTTAAAAAGCGGCGGGCGTTTATGTCTTTGCTGCCGTCCAGAACGGCTTGCAGACATCATCTGCACTCTACGCTGGCATAAAATTGAGCCAAAGCGGCTGAGATTTGTTCAGCAGCGTGTTAATACAAAGCCCTGGCTCGTTTTGATTGAAGGAAAAAAGGGCGGCAGGCCTAATCTTATCACCGACCCTGTGCTTATTGTCGAAGACAAGGACGGCGGATATTCAGATGAAATGAACGCAATATATAACAAGCTGAACCATTTGCAGTAAATTTTGATTGCCGGATAGCCGGCAATTTTTCATGGAGGAAAAAATGGCCGGAATTTTATACCTTGTCGGCACCCCAATCGGAAACCTCGGCGATTTTTCAGAAAGAGCCTTAAAAACACTTGAAAGCGCCGATTTCATAGCAGCCGAAGACACGAGGGTAACCTTAAAACTGCTTAACCATTTCAACATTAAGAAACCGATGATCAGCTACTTTGAGCATAACAAATTTAAGCGCGGAGATGATATTGCCGCGAGGATAGAGGCCGGTGAAACCTGCGCTCTTGTAACGGACGCAGGCATGCCTGCAATTTCCGATCCCGGCGAAGACCTTGTTGCCTTATGCTCCGAACGTGGTATTCCCGTGGCGGTAGTGCCCGGTCCTTGTGCCGCCGTTTCTGCCCTTGCATTATCAGGGCTTCACACTGGGCGTTTTGCTTTTGAAGGATTCCTCGACGCAAACAAAAAAAGCCGCCGTGAAAGACTCAAAGCGGTTCAAAATGACAACAGAACTCTTATATTTTATGAAGCGCCGCACAAATTGCGCGCAGCTTTGCGTGATATGTTTGAAATTCTCGGCGACAGGCGAGTTGCTCTTGTCAGGGAAATGACTAAGATTCATGAAGAAACGTTCAGGACTACCCTTTCGCAGGCTGTTGATTATTATTCGGCAAACGAACCGCGCGGTGAATTTGTTCTAATTATAGAAGGTTCAAACAGTGAAGTCTCTGAAGCCGAAATTTCAGAAGAAATAACAGAAACAGGCGAGCAGCTTGTTGAATTGTATATGAATGAGGGAATGTCGCGTCCTGAAGCAGTCAAAAGGGCGGCAAAAGAAAAGGGTATCAGCCGTTCTGAGCTGTATAAGAGGACGGCAAATCCGAATTCGTAAATTTATTGTCATTTTTGATAACTGTGCTTTTGCGGTCAAGGCGTTCTTTAAGCTGAATTGTACGCAGCGCATACTGGATTGCAAAAAATGTTTTTTCTGCCATATTGTATACTAATCCGAGAGGTGCATTCTGTAACATAATAAACGGAGCAAGCCCGCCCATTGCAACGATTCCAGTCAATGAAATATCCCCAACACTGGGCAAAGTTTTACCGAGCCCGCTGCCCGGCTTTACGGGCTCATAGCTCATTCCGATACTGCCAACCATATCCGCATTCCCTACCCCGGCGTCCACGGCAATAACCAGCGAATCATCGGTATCGACCCCATCAAGCACATCGGGAAGAGTCAGGGCATGTACAGGTCTTTCAAGCGTTCCGTAAAGATCAAATTCAACAAGTGACAAAGCTGACAGCATATGGCCTGTCAACGGCCCGAAGCTGTCACCTGTCGATCTGTCTGTTCCAATACATATAACACTGACACTTTTGTAGGTTTTATCAATGTTTTCAATCATCTCAAACAGAGCCTTATTCAATTTCCACTGTATAAACTTGTCCTTTGTGTTAAAATATATAGAGCCAGGCATAATTTTTCTCCAATTCTAAAATTTTCATATTAATTATGCCCTTTAATCCGATAATTTATCATTCCGCTATAAATTTTTAAGTAAAAGCTATCATTTTTACTCTAAAACCTTGAAAATAAGTTCATTTTATGATAGTATTATTAAGCTGTAAAACTCTTCTGATGTTGTTTGAAAGGAAAGTTTTCGCAGACAAGTTGATGGTTAATATAAATGCCGCTGTGGCGAAATCGGCAGACGCAAGGGACTTAAAATCCCTCGGTAGCGATACCGTACCGGTTCAAGTCCGGTCAGCGGCACCAAAAAATGGATGCTCCGAACGTAGTGAGGAGTGTCCAGTCTTTTGTGTAACGCTCCGCACTTGAACCG
>DATALE010000193.1:0-3464 GCA_036261235.1 Ruminiclostridium sp.
CAACCGATTTAAACAATTTTGATCTCGGCCGTAATGAGTCCAGCTTACAAAGTTACAGAATCCGGTGCGGCGGATACGTTTTTAATAGTTATAACATCAGAAGCGTTAAGACAGAGGATTCCATTTATAGATTATTAGAAATATAAAAGCGAAAGCGCCCATCAAAAACTGATGGACGCTTTTTCAGCTCATCCAACAACATGGTTAGGTGAGTGATGGCACTCAAAGTGCCTTCTGCATAATTATAACAGTCCAATAAAGTTTTAACTCAAGGGAATTTGAGCTTTCAACCTTTATTATAATTATGCATCGTATATTAAATCCGATGTTTTCCTGTTCTTCTGTGAATTAAGCACTGCGTATAAGGGAACATCGTTCCCTTATATTATAACATCTGTAAGGAAAATGTCAACGTTTTTAGAAAAGATATGTATTTTTAGAAATTGGTGTCTTATGTTAAAGGGTATTGCACTTTTATTTTTCGGCTTTTTTCCTGCTGAATCTGCTGTGCTTCCTCAATCCAATCCGTGACCTTTCTGAACATAATATAGATATATTTTATATTTGAATAACGATTATATCATATAAAGTGTCTAAAATAAATATATAATATATTTATTTTGAGGTGCTTTTATGTCTGTTAAGAGTCTTTCCATAAGAATTGATGAAGAAGTTTTGAACAAATTACATGTGGTCGCCGATTATGAGGGACGTTCCGCAAACAGCCAGATTTTGATCTTAATCCGTGATAGTATTGAAAATTATGAAAAATCGCATGGTAAAATCGAACTCGTGAAATGAATCAGAGTCAATATTTGCACTATATCAGTGCAATTTTAGCATGATTTACGTCTACAATCAATACATAATTGCACCAAATATGTGCAGGAAGGTATTGATGATGAACAACGCTTATAACAAAGCGATTGGCAAGCACCTTGGTGAGCTCCGCCGCAAAAAGGGACTTACTCAGGAACAGCTTGCGACTAAGATGCAGCTTTCCGGCTGTGATATGACAAGAAGTGCCCTGGCTAAAATTGAAGTCGGCCAGCGTTGCCTCTACCCCGACGAATTGAAAGCAGTCAAAAAAGTTCTGGATATCAGTTATGAGGAATTGTTTATTTGATTTTCCCAATGCGGCTGCTGTTCTGGCAGCAAAGAACAAGTCATAATCGGAGGACAAGACATGTGCGACATTGCTAAAACAATACAATCCAGCCTGTTTGAACTTCAAGATCTTAAATACCGTGATTTCCAATGTAAACTTATGCCGACGGTGAATCCGGATACAGTCATCGGCGTGCGGACACCGGAACTTAGGAAGCTTGCGAAAAAATTCGCTAAAATGCCGGAGATAGCGGAGTTTCTCGATGTCCTGCCGCATAAATATTATGAAGAAAACAATCTCCACGGCTTTTTGCTTGAAACAATAAAGGATTATGACAGAGTGGTTGCGGCGCTTGATAAGTTCCTTCCCTATGTGGATAACTGGGCGACCTGCGACCTGATGAGCCCAAAAGTGTTCAAAAAACATCTTCCGGAACTTCTCGAAAAAATTAAGGTATGGCTGAAATCCGACCATACATATACCGTCCGCTTTGGCATTGAAATGCTGATGAGCTTTTATCTTGACGAGTATTTTGAACCGGAGTATTTGGTACTTGTCTCGGGGGTAAAGTCCGAAGAATACTATGTCAAGATGATGATCGCATGGTATTTTGCGACGGCGCTGGCCAAACAGTATGACTTTTCCCTTCCCTTTATTGAGCAGCATCGTCTGGACAAATGGGAACATAATAAGGCAATTCAGAAAGCAATTGAAAGTTACCGGATAACCGATGATCAAAAGGCATATTTGCGGACTTTAAAAGTATCAAAGTAAAATACGAACACCCGATTACATTTGGTTACAAAAAACTAACCAAAAAACGCGCGAAGAGCTGCAAAACTGACGAAATTTCCTCATTCTTCAATTAGCCGCAAATTGAAGAATTCGAGAGCAAATTAAAGAATACCAGCGTATTTCTTAACTGTTTCAACACTGACAGAGTTTGAAACAGTTTTTTGTTACATGTTATAGTGTACACACAGGTAATACATAAGTTCACGTAGGACGGACTGATTTAAACATCAGACACGACTAAATTATTCTCACCGGGCATGTCTGGGGGGATTTTTATGGAAACCATGCCTCACTATCTTCTGGTCGAGAGCAATGCGCTCCCGGAGGTATTTATGAAAGTTATTGAGGCAAAGCGGCTGCTTCTGACCGGCCGTGTTCATTCTGTTAACGAAGCCGCACGCGCCGCCGGGCTTTCAAGAAGTGCTTTTTACAAATACAAGGACAGCGTCCACCCTTTTAACGAAGATGCCGGGGGCTATATAATAACACTTCATGCGATGCTTCGGGACGAGGCAGGCATGCTTTCGAAGCTCACAGGGCTGTTATATCACGAGGGTGCTAATATAATGACGATAAATCAAAACATCCCTGTCGGCGGGTTTGCTCCGGTAACCGTCACGGCGAGGGCGGACGGAATGAAAATGCCGCTCAGTGATTTACTTGACCGTATCAGGGAAATCGACGGGGTAAACAGCATCGAGGTAGTTTCCGGGCTATAATCCCGGTATCTTTCTGTTTTGAATGTTAAGGAGGCAAATTTAATGGTATATATAGCAGTAATGGGGCATGGCGTTGTCGGTTCCGGGGTTCTTGAGGTATTTTACAAGAACAATAAAAGCATAATAGCACGAGCCGGCATAGACATGGACATTAAATATGTTCTGGATTTAAGGGATTTTCCGGGTCTTCCCTATTCGGATAAATTCATCAAATCTTTTGACACCATAATAAACGACCCTGAAATTAAAATAGTTGTTGAAGTTATGGGTGGCCTTAATCCTTCTTATGATTACGTTAAACGCTGCCTGACAGCAGGAAAAAGCGTTGTTACCTCTAATAAGGCTTTAGTCGCCGCCTATGGCGCTGAACTTTTGCAGATAGCAAAAGACCACAATGCGAACTTCCTTTTCGAGGCGAGCGTTGGCGGCGGTATCCCTATTCTCCGCCCGATCAGCCAATGCCTTGCGGCAAATGAAATAAAAGAAATTGCGGGCATATTAAACGGTACGACAAACTTTATTCTCACAAAAATGATTTCCGACGGCATGGATTTTGAATCCGCTCTCGCGCTTGCACAGAAGCTCGGATATGCCGAGAGAAATCCGGCAGCCGACGTAGAGGGTATGGACGCATGCCGTAAAATATGTATACTGGCGTCATTGGCTTTCGGAAAACATGTCAATCCCGAAGACGTCCATACAGAGGGCATAACGGACCTTACACTTTTGGACATTAAATACGCGGAGGCATGGGGCGGCGTAATAAAACTTATCGGCAGGGTCAAAAAGCTTGACGACGGCAGAATTTCCGCAATAGTCAGCCCGGCGTTCTTAAAAAAGGA
>DATALE010000215.1:0-10576 GCA_036261235.1 Ruminiclostridium sp.
AACAACCGCCGTATCAAGGCAAAACTGAAGGGCTTGCCTCCCGCTTTACACAGGCAGCAAACCCTTTCGGCTGCTTGATTTAATATTTGTCTAACTTTTTGGGGTCAATTCATCAGGTGCTTTCCATGATATTAATTATTATTTTTAGCTGTTTTTGTCAACTTTGTGTTGAACCTTTAGGTTTCCGCTTTTCTTACGGCGTTCTTCAAGGACAGCATTAAGATCTTCCGGTTTTATACCCTGCTCCGCCATTAGCACAAGCAGGTGATATAAAAGGTCGCCCATTTCATTGACGGTATCTTCATTTTTACCGTTTTTCGCCGCGATTATCACTTCAGATGTCTCTTCGCCGACCTTTTTGAGAATTTTATCAATTCCTTTTTCAAACAGATAACAAGTATAGGAATTTTCAATATGCTGTGACTTGCGGCTCATAACAATTTCATAAAGCTCGTTGATTAAATCGTTCATTACTCAAACCTCCGAATTTCATTAAAAAAGCAGGTTTTATTTCCGGTGTGACACGCAGCACCGGTTTGCTCAACTTCGACAAGCAATGTATCAAGATCGCAGTCGGCAGTGATTTTTTTAACGCGCTGAACATGGCCTGATGTTTCGCCTTTGTTCCAAAGTTTCTGCCTCGATCTGCTGAAAAACCAGGTATAACCTGTCTCTAGCGTTTTTTTAAGCGACTCTTCATTCATATAAGCGAGCATTAATATCTCGCCGGTCCCTGATTCCTGAACAATGGCAGGAATCAATTCCGACTTTTCAAAATACTTTTTTAAATCCGTTTGAAATCCCCCCTGAATACTATGATTTGAAATTATTTTATATTTTATTTCAATCTTACTGCAATGTGTTTCTCTTTTAAATGATTTTTGACTTCACCGATTGAAAGTTCACGATAATGAAACAATGAAGCTGCAAGTGCCGCATCAGCGCCTGTCTTTTCAAACACTTCTGAAAAGTGTTCAAGTTTTCCGCAGCCGCCCGAAGCAATAACCGGTATTCTGACATTTTTGCACACGGCATCCGTCAGCTCGATGTCGTAGCCGTTTTTTGTTCCGTCTGCATCCATTGAAGTCAGAAGAATTTCACCGCAGCCGAGCCTTTCTACCTCTTTTGCCCATTCGACAGCGTCAAGCCCCGTGTCTATTCGTCCGCCGTTGATTACAACGGTAAAACCGCCTTCTTTTCTCCGACGGGCGTCAATTGCCACAACAACGCATTGATTCCCGAATTTATCAGCCGCGCGCGCTACAAGTTCTTTGTCGCGTACAGCCGCGGAATTAACGGAAACTTTGTCTGCACCTGCCCGCAGAATATCTCGGAAATCGTCAATTGTTCTTATTCCTCCGCCGACAGTCAGCGGGACAAATACCTTTTTCGCCGTTCTTGAAACAACATCCGCCATTGTTGCGCGTCCCTGATGCGTTGCAGTGATATCAAGGAAAACAATTTCGTCTGCGCCTTGTTTATCATATAATGAAGCACATTCCACAGGGTCACCGACATCTTTTATATCTATAAAGTTAATTCCCTTTACAACTCTGCCGCCGTCAACGTCAAGGCATGGGATAATTCGCTTCGCAAGATTGTTCATTCCTGTTTTCCCCCAGTACTCACGGCTTCCCCTAATACAAGCGTACCGCTGTATATCGACTTGCCGCAAATAGCGCCGTATACACCCATTTGGTCAAGTTCTTTAATGTTATTGATATCTCTGATTCCGCCGCTTGCAATAATATTGCATGAAACTGCGGACTGCAACGCTTTAAGCTGCTCGATGTTCGGGCCTGTGAGCATACCGTCACATGATATGTCTGTAAAGATTATATACTTTACTCCTAATTGTTCGATTTCTTTTGCAAAATCTGTATATTCTACATCAGATGTTTCAAGCCACCCCTGTGTTGCAACCTTACCACTGCGAGCGTCAATTCCAACAGCGATTTTATCGCCGTATTCTTTTACTGCCTGAGCGACAAGTTCCTTATTTTTAAGAGCCGCTGACCCAAGGATGACACGTGACGCACCGTTTTCAAGATAATCCCTTATACACTCCATATCACGGATTCCACCGCCTATCTCGACATTTAGACCGCACTCTTTTATTACGCGCAGAATAAGCTCACGGTTCGGCCTGCTTCCGGTTTTCGCTCCGTCAAGATCAACCATGTGCATCCATTTTGCACCTGCGTCTTTAAACCCTTTAGCAGTTTCAAACGGGCTTTGGGCTACTTTATGCGCTGTTTCAAAGTCGCCCTTTAACAATCTTACGCAAGTTCCGTCTTTAATATCAATCGCTGGGAGTATAATCATTTAAGCAGCCTCCCGAAGTTTTTTAGCAATAAAAGCCCTATTTCCCCACTTTTTTCAGGGTGGCACTGTGAACCGAAAACATACTTGCCATCCCAAACAAGAGCCGTTACCTCTGTACCATACTCGGCATAGGCGGAAATATTTTTGTCCTCTGTATACGCCATATAGGAATGAACAAAATAAAAGTAGCTTTCTTCAGGAATGCCGTCAAGAATCGGTGATCTGTTTTTATATTTTAGAGCGTTCCAACCCATATGTGGAATTTTCAGTCCAGTTTCCGGCAGCATTTTAATTTCCCCGGAAATCAAGCCCAATCCGCCGCATTCTTCAAATTCATAGCCTTTATCAAACAGCATTTGCATTCCAAGGCATATTCCGAGAAGAGGCTTTTGTTTCGCTTGCTTTTTTATTTCATCAATCAGGTTAAGTCTTTTTACTTCACGCATAGCATTTGGGAAAGCACCCACTCCGGGTAAAATAAGCCCGTCCGCTTTTTCTATTTCATCTGCGTCGTTTGTCACAACGTTCTCTTCACCGATATAATCAAGTGCATTTTTAACGCTGAAAAGATTTCCGACGTTACAGTCAATTACAGCAATCATTTTATAGCACACCTTTTGTAGAAAGTACGTTCGAACCGGTTTCAGTGCAGGCAGTTTTCATCGCATGTCCAAGCGCCTTAAAAATCGCCTCGGCCATGTGGTGGGCGTTTTTGCCATATACAACATTCATATGAAGCGTTATCCCGGCGTTGTATGCAAAAGCACGAAGAAATTCAGTCACAAGGCTTGAATCGAATTCACCGATCATTTGACCGCTGAAAGGGTCATCAAAAACTAAAAACGGACGGCCGCTCAAGTCAACTACACATAAAGCAAGTGATTCGTCCATTGGGATATAGAAGCTGCCGTAACGGGCTATGCCCGCCTTATCGCCTAAGGCTTTTGAAAAAGCCTGCCCAAGTACAATTCCGACATCTTCAACAGTGTGGTGACCGTCTACGTTAAGGTCCCCTGCAGCCTTAACCGTCAGGCCAAAACCGCCGTGCACAGCGAACGCAGTAAGCATGTGGTCAAAAAAACCGATTCCGGTTGAAATATTGCACGCGTCGCCGTCAATATTAAGATTAACGGTAATATCAGTTTCTTTTGTACTTCGCTCAACTTTTGCTGTTCTCATTACATCGCCCCCATTTTTTGTCATTCTTCTTTTAATATCCTTTTAAGCGCTGATATGAGCTGCCTGTTTTCATCCTCTGTTCCGGCAGTAATCCTAAGGCAACCGGAAATAAACCGAACAGAAATGCCAAATAATTTTAATTTTTCAAAAACGCTCTTACTATCACAGAACCGAACAAGAACAAAATTTGTGTGCGTGTCATAAATGTTTATAATTTGTTTATACTGTGCTTCAAGCTTTTTCAGTGAAGAATAAAGCCTGTCACGTGAACTTCTAATCCCTTCGATCGCCCCGGTAAGATAACCGTCTTCACCCAAGAATACACTTGCCGCCGCCTGTGTCAGGGAATTTACATTATAAGGCGATTTTGCAGCTCGTATATAATCCGTTAAAATGGAATTTGAAATTGCAAACCCCAGTCTGCCGGCAGCGAAACCAACCTTTGAACATGTTTTTAAAACAATCAGATTTTCTGCAGCGGAGGCGCAGTCAATTACTGATTGATTCCAAAAATCCATGTAAGCCTCGTCAACAACTACAAGGCAATTCGATTTTTCAACGATTTTCAGTACATCATCCCTTGAAATACCCAGTCCTGTCGGATTGCATGGGTTTGAGAAAATAATAAACCTGACATTTTCGTTGTTAGCCAATTTAATCATTTCATCAGGGTCAAATGAAAGGTCACCCTTTTTACCCAGAATTACAGGAGTGCATTCGTAAGTTGAACAATAAAACCGGTACATAGAGAAATCAGGCTCAGTGATTAGTACTTTATCACCTTTTTGAGCAAAAACGCCAAAAAGCAGGCTGATTAGTTCATCTGACCCATTTCCGGCTGTTATAAACCTGGCGGGAACCCCATGCCGAGCGCCAAAAAGCTCACATATTTCAACTGCGAGAGGGTCAGGGTATCTGCTGTAATGCAGCCCAAGCATTTTCTCACCGATTTTCTTCTTCATCTTGTCTGTAATTTCCATACAACTTTCATTTGCATCAAGATGAATCGCACAATCGTCTATGCCTGGTTCATAAGGTAAAAGCTTTTTTAATTTATCGCAAATAATGCCGTCCATAAATACCCTCTCAATCCGTACAAATCATATTAATTAGAATCTGACTTTGATCGAATTTGCGTGAGCCGTCAGGCCCTCGCTTTCCGCAAGAGTTACAATATCATTGCGTCCCTTTTCAAGAGCGTCTTTTGTATAATATATAAAACTTGATTTTTTTACAAAAGCATCAACGGAAAGTGGTGAAAAGAACCTTGCCGTTCCGCTTGTCGGGAGAACGTGGTTAGGGCCTGCATAATAGTCACCAAGCGGCTCCGGCGAATATTTACCAAGGAATACCGAACCGGCGTTATCTATCCTCCCGATATACTCCATTGGGTTTTCAATCATAAGTTCGAGATGTTCGGGTGCAATTTCATTGGCTATATCAATACAGCTGTCAATTGTTTTGCATATTATAACCGCGCCGAATTTTTCGAGTGATTCATCTATGATATCGCGTTTTGAAAGCGCTTTCTTTTGCTTTTCTATTTCCATAGCGGTTTTCTCGGCAATTTCTTTTGATGTTGTGAGAAGTATTGCGCTTGCCATCGGGTCGTGTTCTGCCTGTGACATAAGGTCGGCGGCAAGGAACTTTGGCTCCGCAGTTTCATCGGCGATTACAAGAATTTCACTCGGGCCTGCAATCATATCAATATCAACCGCACCGAAGCAGAGTTTTTTAGCGGTTGCTACAAAGATATTGCCGGGGCCGACAATTTTGTCGACCTTGGGAATACTGTCTGTGCCATATGCAAGCGCAGCTACAGCCTGCGCTCCACCCACTGCAAATACCCTGTTTACACCGGCAACTTTTGCGGCCGCAAGTATATTAGGATTAACCTTTCCGTCTTTTGACGGTGGGGTTACCATAATAATTTCCTTGACCCCGGCAACCTTTGCAGGAATCGCATTCATAAGAACTGACGATGGATATGCGGCTCTGCCGCCCGGAACATATATGCCGACCCGCTTTAATCCGCGTATCCTTTGACCCAGCATAACACCGTTTTCTTTAGTTGTGAGCCAGCTCTGTTGAAGCTGTCTTTCGTGAAATTCCTTTATGTTAAAAGAAGCTCGTGTCAGTGCGTCAATAATGTCTTTGGAAACAGAATCGTATGCCTTTTGAATATCCCCGTCTGAGAGTTCGAGGCACTGAAGGTCGACTCCATCAAACTTTTTTGTATATTCTTTCAGCGCATCATCGCCGCGTGTCCGCACATTATCAATGACAGATTGAACGGTTTTCGTGACATTTTCATCTATTTCTGTCGAGCGGGCCCTCATGGCTTTTAGTGCTTCCACTTCGCTTTTTCCGTCTGCTACTACAAAATTCATAGGGACGCGTCCTCCTTTGCGGCTTCGATTTTTCTTGTCAGGTTTTCAATTTCTTCTTTTTTAAGTTTCATGCTTGCGATATTTATAATCATTCGAGCGGAAATGGGGCAAATTTCTTCAATTACCTCAAGTCCGTTTTCTTTGAGCGTTGTTCCGGTTTCTACAATGTCTACTATTGCATCTGACAATCCGAGCAATGGCGCAAGCTCCACAGAACCCTCGATTTTAATTATTTGAACGTCCATTCCGCGTTTTTTAAAATACTCACGGGCTACTTTCGGGTATTTTGTAGCAATGCACTTCATATTATAACCCGTAAAAAACGGTTTGCCAACAGGCCCTGCCAATGCAAAACGGCACTTTCCAAACCCAAGGTCAAGCACTTCATAAAAGCTATGCCCGTTTTCCATGATAGTATCTTTGCCGACAACTCCGATGTCACAAACGCCGTGCTCGACATAGGTTATTACGTCAGCCGCCTTTGCAAGGACAATTTCTATATTGGCATCCGTAATCGGAAGTATGAGCTTACGCCCTTTATCCCTTACTTTTGAGCAGTCAAAGCCTATCTTTTCAAAAAGGCCGACAGTATCTTTTTCAAGCCTTCCTTTTGTCAGCGCTATTCTGAGCGGTTTCATATAAAGAATACGCCTCCTTATATAGTTTCTGTTTTTATTGAAACACAGCCATTTGTTTCCGAAACAGTATCAATACGGGCAATGCCGCGAATCTTTGCATATTCACGTGTTTCTTCGATTGTTTCGAATCCGCTCATTTCACAAACGGAACCGGAAGATATCAGCGTTTCCATATGTTCGAATGCCGCTTTTGCATTTTCAGCATTATAATAGATAATAATATCGGGGCGAGCAGTTTTCTGCCCGGAATTCACACAACGGGAAATAGTTTCCGTATTAACTGCGAACCCTGTTGCCGCCATTTCTGTTCCAAACGATTCCGCAAGTGTATCATATCGCCCTCCCGATAAAACATACTCGCCGGAGCCCTGAACATAACCGCGGAATATTACACCTGTATAGTAATCAATCTGCTGAACAAGCCCAAGGTCAATAATAATCTTATCTTTAAGTCCCATCTTGCAGAGAACATCATAAATTGAACGTAGATATTTAATTGTCTCAAGAGCTTCATCATTAGGCGAAATCGTCACTGCCCTGTCAAGGACTTCTTCACCGCCAAACAGTCTCGGCAGTTCGATAAGAGCCTTACCAGCTTTATTATTATTCTCTTTGAGAACATCGGTCAGAGCGGCATAATTTTTTGATTCTATGTATATGCGAATCTGTTCTTTTTCATCGTCCGAACATTTAAGGCTGTCAATTATCGCTTTAAAATAACCAATGTGCCCTATTTCTATCCGAAATTCATTTGTAACACTTTTCAGCGCGTCAACAGCTGTAGCGATTACTTCCAAATCCGCCTTGATTCCGCACAGCCCGAGAAGTTCAATTCCGCATTGCGGAATTTCATCCCGCCTGCCCGAAAGTGACGGACTGATTCTGAATACATTCTGATTATAAAAAAGTCTGAGTGGAGGCTGAAAGCCCTTCAATTTTGTTGTCGCAACACGCATAACCGGCATTGTGTTATCGGGCCTCAGCGCGATTATTCGCCCTTTGCTGTCTGTCAGTTTATACATCATTTCCTGCGGCATTGCATTGGATTTGCCGTTGAAAACATCATAAAATTCTATTGATGGAGTCGTGACTTCATTGAACCCGCGGGTTTTAAAAAGCTCCGTCATGCGATTTTGCACCTCTCGCAGCGCTTCGCATTCCTTAAAAAGAAGATCACAAGTACCCTCGGGTACCATTTTGCTGTATCGTGCCACCGCTTCATCCCCCTAAAAATATCGTTTTTACATATTAGTATTTTAGCATGCTAAATCGGCAAAGTCAACTAAATATTCTTCCGCTTCGTTCTTTTTGTAAATAATTCACTTAATATATCTTTCTGATATAAATGCAGTTGTATATACCGACTAATCAAGCAACAGGTTTGCATATGCTTGCTCCGACTTGATTTTTTCTGATATTTTCTCAGATTCCGCTCTTATCATTCCGTATTTTAAAACGATGGTTTTAAAAGGGCAATCATTTTGTGGAGCAATCAAAATGCTATACTTTGAGGCTTTGTATTTATTTAATAAAGTATAAGCGGCTGTTTTAAAGTCTCCGCAAATTTCCTTTACTTCGACTGTATCATTCATTTGACGTGATAACAAATATCCGCCGGCAAATCTTAATACTTCACCGCTAACAAGCTGCCATTCCTTTATTGCATATGAGAGTTCCTTATCATTCCACTTTACTGACGGCACAAAAAAGGACTTTCTTTGCTCCGCAATACTTGCACCGACACCTGAATAGTTATTTAGAGGTGAAAAGGTTATCAGATCTTTCCTGCTCAAAACAGCCTTTTTTATCTGGAAAGATGTTATATATCCGAGTTTTGAATAATAATTATAAAGTCCTTCGTTGCCGGGAAGCAAAAAAGTAAACAGATATCCTTTTTCCGTCGCAATCCGATTTACCGAGTTTATAAGTGCTGACATAATTCCGTGATTTTGGAATTCAGGCAAGGTCGCAGCGGCATAAATATACATCACCGACAAATTATAATTTTTAAAAAATTCATTATCTGACGGAATGTATTCGCCCATTCTCAAGTGAAGCATTGCAACAGGTTTGCCGCCCTCGTCCCAAATAAGGCAATTATCCTCTGAAAAACCATTTTCAAGGAAAAACTCTATATAATCTTTGCTGTCACCGAAACAAATCTTCCAGATATCAAAGAGATATCTGCGATCTGAAAAACGTGCTTTTCTTATCATAAAATCATACCGTCTTTTAACGTCGCATAGTTTTTTTCAAGCAATATTGCAGGCCTATATGATAATTTTGCTTTGCGCAGTCCTTCATCACCTGCATCATCCTCGCGGTTTATATATACAAAGTCCTCGCAATTATGTGCCGCAAATTCTTTGTTGATTACTGCATAAGCACCTTCAACATCACTGAAAGCTTTTTCAATATGCACAATAAATGTATCGCTGCATAGCTTTTGTCCCATAGAAAAAGCCACAATATTACCGTTCAGAGTAATAATTCCTCCGGACATACCAAGTTCAAAAAAGTGACTAAATGCCTGTTTCACCGCACAATGTTCGAAAAACAGGCTGTCATCATTTCCGCAGCCATTTATTTTACACCATTTATCGCTCATTTTTTCACAAAGCTTAATATTATCACGCGTTATTGTCTCGTATTTCCAGTCACCAAGTCTTTCAAACTGTGAAATATGATTACGCTTCGAATGTAGTTTCCTTCCGGCAAGTGTAATAAGGTCGGAAGCGTTGTAAATATAGTCAAATGAATCACGATCCGGTTCATATTCAAACTTATCTGGGAAACACCTTTCTAATTCAGTTTTCATTTCTGGGGTTATACACGCAAGGCGAAATATTCCGTCCCCATTTTTTGAATTCTGATAGATTCTTAAAACTGCGCCTTTGATGTCGCCGTTTCCCGCAGGATATAGATAATACCTTTTTCCTTCGCTTGCAAATCTTGTGAACATAAAATCATTTTCAAAAGCAATCTCGGTATTATAAACTTTTCTCCAGATAAAAAGATCGCCGAAACAATATTCGCAAATCCGGTAGTCTAGTGTATATAGTATTTTGTCAGCAGTTTTCTTGTCAGCAATTTTAGGCTCGCTAAAATTTAACATAATATCCTCTCAGCTGCTTAGACTTAATATATATTTTTTAATTTCATCAGCACAATCTTCTATAACTTCATTTTTAAAATGCAAGGTAATACCTGCTTCTTTTAATTTTTCATCGCTGAAATCCTCGCAATCAGCCAGAAACCGCCTGCACAATTCACTGTAATCCGGTTTCTTTTGCCCTCTTTCTCTTGCAATGGCACGTGAGAGCCTTTCACCGTCGTCAACTTCAATGTAAAGCGGAACAACTGCGTTTTTATAGTACTTTTTAAATGCTCTATAGCCTTCAAGTGTTCCGATTATAAGGTAATTTGCAGAGTTAAGGTCCATTCTGCCGTCGTCCAGAGTGCAATAGTACCAAACACCCTTTATTGTATCATACTTGCGCATTTCTATTATTTTGTCCGCATTTTTATAATTCATAAGCATATTGGTATTTATAAAGTAGTATTCAACACCGTTCGTTTCATGCTCTCGCCGCGGCCGTGTAGTA
The DNA here is from genome assembly GCA_036261235.1 of Ruminiclostridium sp. Classification (GTDB taxonomy): domain Bacteria; phylum Bacillota; class Clostridia; order Oscillospirales; family Ethanoligenentaceae; genus Ruminiclostridium_D. Next base: position 10,138 of record DATALE010000215.1, read on the forward strand.
TATGTTATAACCGGTAACAGCCCAAGGCTTTTATCTTTCATTAAAACTTTAAAAACCGTGTCCTTGCCGGAGCCGCTTTTTCCGATCAAGCAAAAAAGTCTGCCCATTTAGAATAAACCTCGCAGTTTAAAAAATATGTCTTTATTAAATACAGGGTAATTTCAAAAGAAACGTTGAAGAGTTTTCAGAATAAATATTAAATAGCTTTTTTTAAGGTTTCAAATTTTTTGCGGACTTCCTCAGCCTTGCCGCACGTCATTTTTCCTTCGCCGCATTTTCCATAAACACATGAAGGCCCAGCGTTTGCAAATACATGCGGCGCCACCGCATAAACCAATCGGAACATCTCCTGCGCGAGTTCCCTTATTTCCCACTGAGCTCTGTTGCAGCAGCGCAGTGAAAAAAAATTTTGAAGGCTTCGGCAATTCATTGTCATCAT
>DATALE010000220.1:0-6863 GCA_036261235.1 Ruminiclostridium sp.
AGGTGTAAAAACACTTGCCTCGGCTATCACTGAGTCCGCTACACCGGCTGTCAGAAACGTGCTTAAAAAGCAGGGGTAAGTTTATTTTCATTCTGCATATATTTTCACCTCCTTTCAATAAAAAACGCGCTTATTAATGCACCATACCCTGTTTTTGATTCTGATTCGGCTGGTTCGGTATATTAATTCAGGAGGTTTCGGATTCTCAAGATTATTTGCGCTATAAAATTTTCCCAGGGTAGACATGTTGAAATACTCTTTGGGTTAGGATCGTCTGCTTTGGCGTCTTTCAAAAGCTGTTTGTTATGTTTAAACATGCCTTTTCCTCCCTGCGGAAAATTCCCGTTTTATTATTAAACTTGAAAGCTTATTTATTACGAATTTTCATCTGGTTAATAATGTATAAAAAAGCCGCGTCCGAAATTGTACTTCGGACGCGGCAATATCTGCAATATCAATTTTGGACGGCTTTTTACCGCCGGGTTTTTTAGGTGATTATTCGTTATCGTTTGAAAGATGAAAACGGTCGATAACATAGAAAATAAGGCTCAGAATCATACCGACAATTGTTGCGAGCGCCATACCTTTGAGCTGAACTGAACCCAACTGGATGTAAGCGCCGGAAAGGCCGGTTATCAGAACAACGGCTGTCAGCGCAATGTTCTTTGAATTGCCGTAATCAACCTTTGAGTCAACAAGAATTCTGAGGCCTGATGCGGCGATCATGCCGTATAGCAGGAAGCTGACGCCGCCCATAACTGCCGGGGGAATCGACTGAATCGCGGCGGTTATCTTGCCGAAAAATGAGATAAGAATGGAGAATATGGCAGCGCCGCCGATTACCTGAACACTGTAAACTTTAGTCATTGCCATAACGCCGATGTTTTCACCGTAAGTCGTTGTCGGAACAGAGCCGCAGAAACCGGAAAGCATGGTCGACAGGCCGTCGGCAAAAAGCGAACGGTGAAGCCCCGGGTCTTTTATTAGGTCGTGACCGACGATTTCTCTTGTGACAAGCTGATGCCCGATATGTTCGGAGATAACAACGAGCGTTGCGGGAACGATAATTATTATCGCGTTCAGATTGAATGTCGGAGCGGTGAAGTTTTGAAGCTGAAACACCGGTGCCGCTGCAATCAGTTTGGTGTCAAAAAGTCCGAGCGGCCATGAAACAAGGCAGCCGACGATTATTGAAATAAGAATCGGGATAACGGCGAAGAATTTGCGGAAAAGCACAGAACCGAATACGGCAATACCGAGCGTCACGATAAAGACGACGATATAGCGCCAGTCGAACGACTTATAGGTATCCGACAAAACAAGGCCGCCCATCTGTGCTGCTGTACCGGCGAGTTCAAGGCCGATTAGTGCGACAACGGCGCCCATTGCAGGCGCGGGCATAACAACATCAATCCATTTGGTACCAAAAAAGCGGATTATAAGTGCCACCACGCAAAAAAGTGCGCCGACAATTATAAATCCGCCTAATGCATAAGAAAAGTTCATTGATTTGTTTGCAAGAATTACATAAACAGGAGCTATAAATGCGAAACTCGAACCCAGATATGCGGGAGCCTTGCCTTTTGTAATAAGAATAAATAACAATGTGCCGATTCCGTTCATCAAAAGAACGATTGCGGGGTTCATATGGAACAATGTGGGGACAAGTACGGATGCGCTGAACATTGCGAACATGTGCTGAATACTCAGCGGGATGCTTTTAAGTATAGGTACTCTTTGGTTAACCTGAATTATTTCTCTAGCCAATATTTTACACCTCTCCGAAATTTCTCCGAAAAATTATATCACATCATTTGTTTTGGGTAAATATAAAAAGAAAAAATAATTCGAAAAAACGCAAAAAATAATGAAATAATGTAAAAAATACAGTCATACGGTCTTAAACAGCCTCTTTTTAAAGGAACCGCCAAATTCTTCAAAAGGTATTATAAAGACAGGTATTCCGGCGGCATAAGCCGCGATTGTATAAAGCTGATAGAAAATTGCAATGCCGCCCTCCGTCAGGTAGTAGTTATTCTCGTCAAAATAGCGGAAAACATTCTTCATATAATCATCAAAATAATATGAGTTCCCTTCGTCCTTTTGTTTTTTTATCTCTTGCGTTATATATTCAAAAATAACGCTTTTGTAATATGAATCTTCAAAGAAGTCTTCGAGCTTCATATGTTTTCCGACATTTGTCATGAATGTATCAGCATACCTTATGGTGTTCCCGTGTGCTCCTGAAGTATATTCATAGCGGTCATAATAGATGCTCAGAAGGCTGCCGCGGTTAAAGGTCACTTCAAAGTTCTGCACCACCTGATAAGGGCGGAAAGGATAATGCTGTGCCGTGCTGTTCAGATATTCTTTGACTGCCATTGAGTAAAGCTCATGTGACGCTTTTTCGTAATAGCGCTTTGCGCCGTCACGGTAGAAATAACTTATGTACTGTGAAACCCGCGGATTGCCGTATATTTCAACGTGCGGATATGTAATCGCTATCTCTATGACTGAAATGCCTTTATAAGATAGTTTCGACGCATATTTTCTCGGAAATACGGAAGTATGGGTATCAGCGGGTTTCTCTTTTTTAATCTTGAACGTACTATCGGGCATATTTTCTACCCCCAGACTTTATTAAAAAACAGTGATATTAACATCATATGTTAGCCCCGACTTATTGACAGTTAACAGGGCCTCAAACATTTGCAATAAATTTAATTTTGTTCTTGACAATTTCATGGCTGATTGATATAATGAATTTACAATCTGATTTTGGGTTATATAACGAAAAATGCTGTGAAAGGGAAAACACACTGTATTTTATCACGCTAAAGAGAGCTGTTGGGTGCTGAAAAACAGCGCGTGGTGCAGGTCGTGAACTCGCCCTTGAGCTGTCCGGCTGAAAGCAATTTTTGCAAATAGGCTGAACCGGGTTTCTCGCCGTTACCATGAGAGGGCATTTATTGATGCTGCCAAGTGGGTTTTAAACCAATAAGAGTGGTACCGCGGAAGTATAAGCTTTCGTCTCTTGCTTTATGCATGAGACGAAGGCTTTTTTGTTTGCATTTTTTGAAAATAACGATTAACAGGAGGATTTTTGAATGAAAATTGCATTTTCAACTCTCGGCTGCCCTGATTTTACATGGTCGGATATTTATTCAATGGCGAAGGATTTCGGCTTCGACGGAATTGAGATTCGCGGATTGGGGAAGGATATCTTTGCTGTCAATGCAAAGCCTTTTCTCGAAAAGAATCTTAGCGATACAATAAAAAAACTTTCAGATCTCAGGATTGAAGTTCCGTGTCTGTCATCCGGGTGCTGCCTCAAATATGCGGATAAGGCTGAAGCTAATGTCGCGGAAATAAAAGAATACATAGAACTTGCGTCAAAACTTGGCACTCCATTTGTTCGTGTTCTTGCCGATTTAAAGCCGCAGCCTGACGGAGAAGTTGACGACGCGGTTGTTCTTGAAACGCTCAAAAAGGTTATTCCCCAGGCGGAAGAGAAGGGAATAACACTGCTCATCGAATCAAACGGAGTCTATGTCGATACCGCCCGCCTTGCAAAACTGCTTTCATTGGCGAAGAGTGATGCGGTTGCCGCTTTGTGGGATATACACCATACCTGCCGTTACGGTAACGAAACTCCGGGAAAAACAGTGCAGAACCTCGGGGCATACATAAAATATGTTCACGCGAAGGATTCTGTCGTTGAAGACGGAAAAGTTACATACCGCATGATGGGTGAAGGCAATTTGCCGATTGACGACGTTATGCTTGCCCTGCGCTCAATCAATTTTGACGGGTATATTACTCTCGAATGGGTTAAACGCTGGGCGCAGGACCTCACGGACGCCGGTGTAGTTTTCCCGCAGTTCGCAAACTTCATGGAACAGTATACGAACAGACATCAGGTCAGAAGCAGGCTTTATGACAACGCTGAAAAAACAGGAAAGTTTGTCTGGGAAAAGGATACCCTTATTGATCTCACTTTTCCGCAGGTTCTTGACCGTATGGTTGAAGAATTCCCGGATCAGTATGCTTTCCGTTACACAACGCTTGATTATATCAGAACGTATAAGGAATTCCGTGACGATGTCGACACATTTGCCCGCTCGCTTATTGCTCTTGGCGTAAAACCGGGTGACCATGTCGCCATTTGGGCGACCAACGTACCGGCATGGTTTATTACTTTCTGGGCAACAACAAAAATCGGAGCTGTCCTTGTTACTGTTAACAGTGCGTACAAGGTTCACGAGGCAGAGTATCTGCTGCGGCAGTCCGACACACATACGCTCGTTATGATCGACGGATTCAAGGATTCGAATTATGTTGAGATTATTAACGAGTTGTGTCCCGAACTCAAAACCGCGGAAGCCGGAAAACCGCTGTATACCAAAAAGCTTCCGTTCCTGCGCAATATCATTAACGCCGAATCAAAGCAGCCGGGCTGTCTCACATGGGACGAGGCAATGACGCTTGCAGATACTGTGCCGGTTGAGGAAGTTTACCGCAGGGCGAACGCCATCAGCAAACACGATGTTTGCAACATGCAGTATACTTCAGGTACAACCGGATTCCCCAAAGGAGTTATGCTGACACACTACAATGTTGTCAACAACGGTAAAAACATCGGTGACTGTATGGACCTCTCGACAGCCGACCATATGATGATACAGGTTCCGATGTTCCACTGCTTTGGCATGGTGCTTTCAATGACGGCCGCGATAACACATGGAGTTACGCTTTCGCCGATGCCTTATTTCTCCCCGCGCCTTTCTCTCGACTGCATTAATAAAGAAAAGATTACATGTTTCCACGGCGTTCCGACAATGTTTATTGCCATGCTCGAACATGAAAACTTCCCGAAGACTGATTTTTCACATATGAGAACCGGTATCATGGCTGGCAGTCCGTGTCCGATCAAAGTTATGAAAGACGTCGTTGAAAAGATGCACATGACGCAGATATCAATTGTATACGGTCAGACCGAGGCATCGCCCGGCTGTACCCAAAGCCGTGTTGACGACCCGCTTGAAGTCAGAGTAAATACTGTGGGACGCGAGCTTCCAGGTGTCGAATGTAAAATTGTTGACCCAGAAACAGGCAGGGATTTGCCGGATAACGTTGACGGTGAATTTGTCGCACGCGGTTACAACATAATGAAGGGTTATTATAAGATGCCTGAGGCTACCGCCGCCGCAATCGACAAAGACGGATGGCTCCATACCGGCGATCTTGCCCGCCGCGATTCCAACGGAAACTATAAGATAACCGGACGCATCAAGGATATGATTATCCGCGGCGGTGAAAATATTTATCCGAAAGAAATCGAGGAGTTCATCTATACGCACCCGCAGGTTAAGGACGTTCAGGTAATCGGCGTTCCGGATAAACAATACGGCGAGGAAATCATGGCCTGCGTAATTCTTAAAGAGGACGCGACGATTACCGAAGAGGAACTCAAAGACTATATCAAGACGCATATTGCAAAGCACAAGACCCCACGTTATATTGAATTTGTAAAAGAGTTTCCGATGAACGCCGCCGGAAAAATCCTCAAATATAAAATGCGCGAACAAGCAGTTGAAAAACTGGGGCTTCAGGCCGACAACAGTATTGAAACAGCATAAAGTATAAAAGTGAGCTGCCGCAAAATTGTTTGCGGCAGCTCACTTTTTTGAACAGTTATCTTTCCTCTTTACTGTAACTGTAAAGATATGTTATAATTTAATTGAAAAGAGGCGGCGTATTTGAATATTTCGTTGCTTGAACGTGATACTTTTACTGTATGTGGTTATTGCGTGGAAACTTCACTCGAAAACTGCGGAACTGATTTAGGACAACTCTGGAGAAACTTTGAAACAAAGAAGCAGGCACTTTATGAGGCGTTTGGAGCCCGTGAGGATTTTTACGGGCTTATGTGGAAAACAACCGGTGGAAGGTATTGCTACCTTATCGGTATAGAAGCGGCAGATACAGGGAAATTGCCTTTTGGGGCTGTTTCAAAAAGTATACCACCGTCAAAGTATGCCGTTGCGTCCGTGCCGTCGTCTCAATCGGCCGTAGACGCGTGGATGAAATTTTATTATGAAGCTCTTCCGGGGGCCGGTTATATTCCCAACGCGGGGCACGGTTTTGATTTTGAGTATTATCCTCATGGGGGACAGGCTGATTACGAGCTATGGACTCCTGTTATAAAAAAAAGACTGATTTATTCAGTTGATCGTTGAAAAGGTATAGACATATAAAATCAATTATTGAATAGCAGTTTAAAGCGCAAAAAAATACTCCCCGGAAAGGGGAGCATTTTTGTTGTTCTGTAAGATTTATCTCCGGTTTGCGAAGCAATCGCTGCAATAAACAGGACGGTCGTCTCTCGGCTGGAAAGGAACCTTGCAGGTTTTACCGCATGATGCGCAAACAGCGTCAAACATCTCACGGGGAGGTTTGCCAGCGTTTTTGCGTGCAGAACGGCAGGATTTGCATCTCTGGGGCTCGTTAGTGAATCCCTTTTCCTCGTAGAAATCCTGTTCACCAGCGGTGAATACAAATTCTTGTCCACAATCTTTGCAAACTAATGTTTTGTCTTGATGAGCCATGATATACCTCGTTTTTAAAAAAAATATGCCAGACCATGCAGTCAAGCACTATTGCAATTATACATCTATTTTTTGATTTTGTCAAATAAAATCTTTTTTTAAAGCAAGAAATTTATATATAGTCGTCAATGATGGGTGACACTTTTCCCGAAAAAATATGATGCCAATAATTCCCTATATGAATAATGAGTATTTTCGCAAAAATAATCATTATTCATATAGGCTGCCACGTCGCAACGTGGCACAACTTTAAGT
>DATALE010000224.1:0-5960 GCA_036261235.1 Ruminiclostridium sp.
AAACGAAAACCAAGTCAATATCAATTCATTTATTGCTGAAATAATTGAATTATTACGAATAGTGCAACCAATTACACCATCAGATTTATTGCAGCTAACTTCTGCTAGAAACTCTTCAAATGTTAGTAAATCGATATTGGAATCAAAATTGTCTTCCCAAAGACGTTCCGATAGAACAATAAAAGTGTCAGGGCATATCTTTTTAACATAATCATGGATAATTCCACGATTCGTTTCCTCGTATGGATTACTGCTATTAAAGCTTTTTCCACAAAGAAAAATAAATTTGGGGTAGGTGATATATTTTGAACGTTCTTTCTCCAAATGCGCCCTCAAACTTGATAGCATTTTATCAGAGTAGATTTTCCTGTTCATATCATCACCTACCCATTAAAAACTTAAGAATGCTTACAAAAAAGCAGTTGATGTGACGCGCTTGTAATGAGGATTACAAGCGTGGCACAGCAACTGTTTGTAATCCCCACAATGCGACTGACCCTGTTTAACACAAGGCACTATATACACTAAGTATTAGTGATATATTTTTACTAAGCATTCCTGATCCAATTATAGCATATTTATGTCACAAAGCAAGACAAGGAATCAAAAAATGCTAATAATTTGGATGATACTAATGCTGAACTGATAGTTTATCCATTACAAATTTGATAATGATTTTTATAGGCTTATTACCATTCCGGATAAACCCAGAAACTCATTAATCTGTAAAACATATTACGGTGTTGATTCTAATTGCAATTATTTTTGCCCTTAAAACAGCAGTTAGTCGTCAACTATACTGTCAAGCGAACTGCATACCGCACGGCATTTCTCGTCAACAGAGCTGATGTCCCTCGATATCGAGTTTATACTGCCGTAAATACCTGAAACTTTGGCGTCAATGTCCTCAAACAGTTTGTTCGTACTGCTGAGGTTATCGTTAATCGCCGTTTCACATGATTTTGTTAGATTGACAGCTTTCTCTGACTTCTGTGCAAGCTCGCGCACCTCGCTCGCCACAACTCCGAAGGTTACGCCGAATTTGCCCGCATGCGCCGCCTCAATCAGCGCGTTTAGTGCAATAAGTTTGGTTTGCCTTGCGATACCATCAAGTTCGCGTGTTGACTGCTTCATTTTTTCGGCGCTGTCGGTCACGGTTTCAAGGCTGCTTTTCAGTCCCTGTGCATTATCCGACAACTGCTTCATATTTGTAGTAATTTCGCTAATTTCACTGACGTTGCGGTCATTCGACTTATTAATATGGTCAATTGATTCTCTGGCGGATTCGCATGCTTTAAAGATGCTTTCTTTTTTAGAAAGTTCCCTGCGGTTATAGTTCGCACAGTTCTCAATATAGTTTTCACCGCGCGCCACCGCTTTCGCAAATTCAGAACAACTGCCGTATCCGCAGCTGAAGCAGTTGATATTTCTTGATTCCTCAGTTTGTTTGTTGAGGCTTATGTATATCTCCTCAAGTGCGGACATATCCGGTTCCGGCTGATTGACTGTATGCGGCTCATAGCGTCGGGCAAATTTTGAAACATCTAACGTACTGTCAAAAAAATCGAAAAGTTCGTCTTTTTCGGAGCTTTTTGAGGCGGTAACTTTATGCTTAAGCTGATTCATAATTTTGTCGACTTCGTCAATTTCAATGTCGTTTTCGGTTCCTGTCCCGATGTTACAGCCGTATTCGCAGTTAAGAATATCGACGATGTCCGGGAGACTGCGTTTTCCGGTTATTCTGCTGCTGAACTCATCAAGGTATTTCTTGGTGTGGGTTGTGCCCTCCACCTGTCTTATCCAGTAATCACTGTTGTCATGATATCTGATATTTTCGCACAGTCCTCCCGGCCTGCTGTAAAGCAGACCCATGCCGCATCCGTCGCCGTCGAATCCCGACTTTGCAAAACTGCCAAGCCGGATTCCGTTTTGATTAAGGTATTTTTTAAGTTTTGCGAAGGTTATATTATATTCGATCATGCCACCGGTATTCTTGTCCGCAAACTCGTTGCTTTTGCATATGCAGGGCGACAAAAACGCAAATTTTCCGCTGATCTTTCGATATTCACGAAGATATATCGCCGCACACATAACCGGGCTCTGAACCGGTGCGAGACTGGTCAGGAGATTTGGCTGATATTTTTGTACATAGTCGACAACAACTGGACATGGTTGGGAGATGATGGATCTTTGACCACTTTTAAGAGCTTTCAAATAACCCCATGTTGTTATATCAGCGCCGAATGAAACGTCATAAATTCCCGCTGCACCTTTACTTTTTAAGAAACTGAACAGGTTTTCAGATATATCGCCGAAATTTAATCTTACCGATGGCGCGGCGAGTATTGATATTTTCGTTCCTTGTAAAAGGTCGTTAAAAAACCTTTCTGTATCGTCTGAATAATTCCTTGACTTATGGTCGCAGATTTTTATACATTTGCCGCATAGTATACATTTTTCATTGTCAACAAATACCTTGTTGCTTCCTGATACTGATTTTGCTACGTTTGCTTTTACGGGGCAGACATAGATGCACTTATTGCAGCCGGTACACTTTTCATGGTCAACTGTAATTATGGCTTCTTTCATTATTTATCTCTCCTCGGATATAACCCGGTTATATTCATATTTAATTCGAGCTAAAGCAAAATATTTTATATTAACTATATGATAATTATATTATATTATAGTGTATTATAACCTATTAAGGGAAAAAAGGAAATAATAAATCCCCCAATCATAAAACATTTTACAATTGAGGGATTACCTTATTTAATTAATTCTCATTATGCTTCAAAAGATCGTCGAGAGTGTTAAAAACATTTTTACATTTTTCGTTCACATCGCCGATGTGGGTTGAAATGTAGCTCATATTCGTATAAATTTCATCTATCATGCCATCTATATTATCGAAAACCGTGTTTGTTGAGCTGATGTCCCCGTTGATTGAGTTCTGATTTGATTTTGTCTGCTCAATTGCTTCCTCGGAACGCGAAGAGAGCTGACGTATCTCATTGGCGACAACACCGAAAGTCACCCCGAATTTTCCCGCATGGGCAGCCTCAATAAGCGCGTTGAGGGCTATAAGTTTTGTCTGTCGCGAAATATTATCGAGTTCTCTTGTTGATTCATTCATTTCCTCAGCGGTTCCTGTCATCTTCAAAAGGCTTTCTTTAAGAGAAGAAGCCGCCTTTGACAATCTTTCCGAGCTGATGTTAATTTCGGTGATTTCATTGACGTTTTGAACATTTACCTCGTTTATATTTTCAATCGAACTCTTAACGTCCTTGCACGCTTTAACTATTGCTTCTTTTTCATGTATAAGACCAAGTCGGTTGTAATTTGCACAGTTATCAATATGATTTTCTCCGCGGGCGACGGCTGTTGCAAACTCATGGCAGTTCCCGTACCCGCAGCTGAAACAGTTAATATGCTTATCTTCTTCTGTTTCTTTGCCAAGTTGTTGGAATACACGGTTTATTACTGATTCGTCCGGCTGTTCGATTGCAACCGCTTTAGGCGTATAGCGGCGTGTGAATTTTGCAGGATCAATTTTTCCTTCGAATGGGTTGGGTGCATCGTCGGGGACTTGTTCTTTCCGGCTTTTCATTGTGTTCATCGCGTAATCAATGTCGTCAATGTCGACATCGTTTGAAGTTCCTGTGCCGATATTGCAGCCGTTCTCACAGTTGAGTATGTCGACAAGCTGAGGTACCTTTTTGCCGCTGTTAACTCTGCCGCAATATTCGTCAATGTAGGATTTGGAGTGCGTGGTGCCCTCGACTTGTCTTATCCAGACTTTACCGCCGGCGTAGTGCCTTACGTTTTCACGAAGTCCGCCCGGCCTTGAATAGAGAAGTCCAAGTCCGCAGTCATCACCGTCGAAATCTGCCTCATTATATTTTAACAGATCAATTCCATGTTGTTTTATGTAATCCTCAAGTTTTGAAAAAGTGACGTTATACTTAACTATGCCATTCGTATTTTTATCGGAAAATTCATTGCTTTTGCCGATACAGGGCGATAAGAAAGCAATATCGTTTTTAATACCAGCGTACTCCGTGAGATATATTGCCGCGCACATCGCAGGACTTTGTACGGGTGCCAGACTGCCAATCATCTGGGGCAGGAACTTTTCAATATAATTTACAATAACAGGGCAGGGCTGCGCAATCATTGATTTGATTCCATTTTCATATGCCTTCAGATAACACCAGGTTGTAATGTCCGCACCAAATGAAACGTCGTAAATTCCATTGACATTAAGTTTTTTCAAATAGCCAAAAAGGTTTTTGTATTTGCCGCTGAAATTTACGCGTATCGACGGAGCTGCAACCACAGTAATTTTTTTGCCGCTTTTAAGGTCATTTATAAACGTTTCCGTGTCGTCGTCATAGCCTCTTGCTCCGTGATCGCAGGTTTTGATACATTTTGCACAAAGAATGCAGCTGTCGTTATTTACCGTCACTTTGTTTTTTCCATTAATAATTTTGGCTGTGTTTGCCTTTACGGGACATACATATATACATTTGTTACAACCTGTACACTTATCCTCATCAACCGTAATCATCGCAGCTTTCAAAATATTACCCCCATTTTGAATTGTTGAAAATCGGCGTGTAAGGTATCAATGTATCAGAAAGGATAAACATTGTCGATTTACAGCAATAGATCTTAGTAAATTGTACCACAGTATATTATTATCTTCAAGTATATATATTTAAATATATAAAAAAGAGCAAGAAAAGGTCGACGGCCTCTTTTTCGGATTCTCAATAAAATAATAAATACTATATAAATACAAATAATTTATAAAATTGGCCAAATTGATAGCAACGATGGCAAAAGTAATGTCTAATCCTCTTCCGATTCCATATCATTATAAACCTCGTCGCAAATAAAACGATACATGGCGAGCGCCATGTCATACGCGCGGTTAACAGCACGGGTATCTAATTCAAGCGGAATGTCGGCGGGGTAACGAGTCTCTATGTAGTAGCGGTTGAGTATGACACTCTCGTCAAGCCACTGGCTGAAATGTCTTTCAGTTTTCATTGCCTGTCGGCATAACCAGGTAAGGTTGTGACCGTCAAGGTGCTGGTGGGTTTTGAAAAGAATATAACCTTTGAGCGCTTTCTCTATGCACTGCTGACAGTGAAAGGCACAGGCCCCGATGGTATTATCGGAGTCGAGCAGTTTTTCTGCAGCTTCAATATCTTCGCTGGCACGTTCAAGCCAATCATAATATCTGTGGCTGTCTTCGCTGCGGTCACGCCGTCTGCTACCCATGTATATATGTTCCCTCCTTAATTATGCGGCAGGCGAAGCTGCTCTTTTCTGAAATAAGTTTATCCCACTCCTGAGGAGTATAGACAAGGACATCAAACGGAATATCGCTGTCTATATCGAGATATATGTGCTTTTCTGTATCAAATCTATTTTTTGTTTCTATGATAACGCAGATTTTGAAGCCCCTTATTTCGCCCCCGACACTGCGTTTTACGTTATATAGTATAACTTTTTCCGGTTGAAATGTTTTTACTATATCGCGGCAAACGTTTTTTATGTTCTCGCTGATTTCCATTACTGTCCCCCCTAAAGCGGTATGGTATCTCTTAACATTATTATAACCAGCATGCAAATAACATGCAAGTCAAACGCGGTGCCGGGTGTAAATATATTTCGGCACCGCGTTTTATATAACATCTATAATATGTAGGGCGGGATTTGCCCGCCCTAAAAATCAGGTTCGGGAAATAAGCTGTACTAAAATTGACGCGTTCTTGCCGTTCGCAAGTGTTACCGGGCCGGTGAGGTTGAGTGAAAGTGTATCGTTTCTGTTCAGGAACAGGAATATCTCGTTTTCGTTCACGCCCTCCTGAATCGGAATCGGACTTGTCGAAACAACCTGGCCGTTTCTTAAGAGTTGGAGGAAAGCTCCAGTTGATGCCGCTGTTGTT
>DATALE010000068.1:0-8687 GCA_036261235.1 Ruminiclostridium sp.
TATCTATTATATATAATAAATCAGGCAAAAATATTCGCCGGACTTAACCATCGTCGCGTGAACCGCCAAAGATTGCTATAAGCCGTATCAGCTGGGCGAATGCAACGACAGTCGCAGCGACATAGGTCAATGCTGCGGCAGTTAAGACCTTTTTTGCACCATTAAGCTCCTCACCGTAGAGAATTCCGCTGCCGCCGAGTATTTTGAGCGCCCGCGCGCTTGCATTGAACTCGACCGGCAGAGTTATAATCTGAAATACAACAGCGAATGAAAAAAGTATAATTCCGGCGAACACAAGCGGTCTCCAGTTAAATATAAAACCAATGAGTAAAATCCATATTGATGCAGACGAGCTGAATTGTGTAACCGGAATGATCGCGTTTCTAAGCGACAGTGGCGTGTATGCTGTACTATGCTGAATGGCATGACCGGTTTCATGCGCCGCAACGCCGAGCGAAGCAACGGAATGGCCTTCATATACCTCTTCGGAAAGCCTGACAACACGGTCACGCGGATCGTAATGGTCGCTGAGCTTTCCGCCGACACGCTCAACCCTCACGGAATATAACCCGTTCTGATCAAGTATCCTTCTTGCCACATCGGCTCCGGTCAATCCGTGCGAGTTCGGGACCCGGCTGTAACGGCTGAAAGTGCTCTGGACATTGAACTGCGCTATCATTGCAAGCGCCAAGGCAGGAAGCACATATATAATATAATATCTGTCAAAGAAAAAATATGGCGAAAACAATCCGTACAAGAACAGTGAGTGCATAATTTCTCCTTTATCACATCAAATTTCTCATTACAAATATGATAATACAGAATTATGAAAAAAGTGTGAATTCAGCGTCCGAAAATTGTTTTTTCGTTGATACCGTGGCCGTGTGCATAAGCGGCAGCCGTCATTCTCTTTCCGCCCTGTGCCTGAACGTCTTTGACAAGCAGTGCTCTGCCGTCGCCGCAGGCTATAAGAAACCCGCTGTCATCCGATGACACAACCGTACCTGGTACTTTATCAGTTGCCGCACCGCTTGTAAGTTTTGAGGAAATAATTTTGAACTTTTCTCCGCCAAGCAGCGTATACGCAGCGGGAAATGGGTTAAGGCCGCGCACAAGGTTGTGGATATCCTGTGCGCTTTTGCTCCAGTCTATCATCGAATTTGTTTTATCAATCATCGGTGCGTAATTTGAAAGCACGTCGTCCTGTTTTTCCCGCGGGGCTTTACCCTGTTCAAGCAGTGTAAGCGTTTTCAATAGTGTTTCAGCGCCAATTTTCATGAGCCTGTCATGAAGTTCGCCGAATGTTTCATCAGGGCCAATATCAAGCCTTGATTTTAATATCATATCGCCCGTATCGAGTCCTTTTGCCATATACATAGTCGTGACGCCAGTTTCTTTTTCACCATTTATTATTGACCACTGAATAGGCGCTGCGCCGCGAAGTTTCGGCAAAAGCGAAGCATGGACGTTTATACAGCCGAGCGGCGGTACTTCGAGAACGCGTTCCGGCAGAATAAGCCCATAAGCGACAACCACAATACATTCAGGTTTATAATTTTTTATCAGTTCGACTGTTTCATCGTCTTTCAGAGTTAGTGGCTGATGAACTTTGATTTCATGATTTAATGCTGTTTCTTTTACTGGCGGCGGCGTAAGGCGGTACCCTCTTCCCTTCGGTCTGTCGGGCTGAGTAAAAACAGCGGCAACGTCGTGTCCGCCTTCAAGAATTTTTTCAAGTGAAGCAGCGGCAAAATCGGGTGTTCCCATAAATATTATGCGCATAAAGTCCTCCGTTGACTACATTAAAGCTTTTATTATGTTACTTTTTCTTTTTCTTCGGAATTAACTCTTCCGGATTGAGCATGCGGATTACATTGTCGATAAACAGTATACCGTTCAGATGGTCTATTTCATGGCAAAGGCACCTTGCAAGCAGTTCCGCACCTGTTACCCTAATTTCATTCCCATTGCGGTCAAGCGCTTTTACGGTTACTTTGCGCGGTCGTTTTGTGATGCCGTATTTTCCGGGAATTGAAAGGCAGCCTTCAACATTTTCCTGCACCCCGCTCGCTTTTATTACGACAGGATTTATCAGTTCGATCATGTTTCCCTCGTCGGAAATAACAACAATCCTCTTGAGAACACCAACCTGGGGTGCCGCAAGTCCGACACCGTCTTCACTTTTAAGAGTTTCTTTCATATCGTCAAGAAGCTCATAAAGTTTTTCATTGAACTCCATAACCGGCCTGCATTTTTTTCGAAGAATTTCGTCACCAAGCTTTACAACATTTCGAACAGCCATATGTTTACCTCCGTATTTAAATATTTACATCAAATCAAGCGGATTCATATCCGCGAAAACAGAAACTTTTTTAAAAGCCTGATTCTTGCCGCAGCTTTCCAACACAGACGCTGTAATTGCCCTGAACCTGCGGTCGTTTCGGCACTTTGCTATTATGCGGTATCTGTATCGTCCCGCCACCTTTGCGATATCTGCCGGAGACGGTTCCATTATTCTGACCGGTATTCCCCTATCGGACAAAACAGCTTTTTTCAAAATCAAAAAGAATTCTTCAGCCGCGTTCTTAACCAACGTTTCGGAAATCCCGGTAAAGCAGAATTCGCAGATATCACAGAAAGGTGGGTACAAAAGTTCGCGCCTCAGGGCGGTTTCCGACTTGTAAAACGCTTCATAATCCTGCGCCGCCGCAAGCCGCAGAACCTCATTATCCGGCGTTTGCGTCTGAATCACTGCACGGCCCGGACTGCTGCTTCTTCCCGCCCTTCCGACAACCTGTGTCAGCAAAGAAAAGGTGCGTTCCGCCGCCCTAAAATCATCCATATAAAGCGACTGATCGGCAGAAAGTACACCGACCAGCGTTACATTCGCAAAATCAAGCCCTTTTGCAACCATCTGCGTTCCTATCATAATATCATATTGCCCGTCGCCGAACTTTTCAAGCATTTTTTCGTGAGAATACCGTCCCGCGGTTGTGTCCATATCCATACGCAGTATTTTTGATGTCGGGAAAAGTTCCTCGATTGTCTGCTCTGCTTTCTGCGTACCTGTTCCGGAAAACTTCAGATAATCTCCTGAACATTCCGGACATTTCGTTTTTGCCTGTATACTATAACCACAGTAGTGGCACATCATTCTCCTGTTTGCAGAATGATAAGTCAGCGCAATACTGCAATTTGGGCAAGTCATTACATGCCCGCATGCCGCGCAGCTGACAAATGTATTATACCCCCTCCTGTTAATGAGAAGTATCGACTGCTGGCCATTTTTTAGGTTTTCTTCGATTTCAGAAGCGAGCCGCCGGCTTATCAGGGATTCGTTTCCGCTCACGATTTCATTTTTCATATCAACAGTGATAACGTTTGGAAGTTTTGCGTTCCCAAAACGTTTGTCAAGCCGTGTGATATCATATCGCCCTTTTTGTGCGGCAAAAAAACTTTCGACAGAAGGCGTTGCCGATGCGAGCAGCAGCATCGCTTTTGAATAAGCGCAGCGGAACCGCGCGACATCACGCGCGTGATAACGCGGAGATGATTCCGATTTATATGTATATTCCTGTTCTTCGTCAATTATAATTAGGCCAAGATTTTCAAGCGGTGCAAAAACAGCCGATCTCGTTCCGACAACAATACCTGCCCCGCCGTCTTTTATCCGCTGCCACTGGTCAAGGCGTTCTCCGAGTGACAAGCCGCTGTGCAATACTGCCACATCCTTGCCGAACCGTGCATAAAACCGTGCCACGGCCTGAGGCGTAAGAGAAATTTCGGGGACAAGGACTATTACAGCTTTTCTGTCGGCACGAACATCATCTATAAGCCTCATGAATACCTGTGTTTTCCCGCTGCCCGTAATCCCGAAAAGGAGCGACGCACAAGCCTCGCCCTTTTTGTATCTTTCAGAGAGTGATTTATAGGCTCTTTGCTGTTCTTCGGACAGGCTTACGAATCTTTCAGAACCTTTTTCAATATTTTTGTAAGGGTCTCTGAACACCCTTTTTTCGTACTTCTCCAGAATTTCCTTTTTAACAAGCGCCAAAACGACCCCCTGAGATACTCCTGAAAAATACATAACCTCCCGGATTGTCGCCGCACCTGCGTCCAGAACAATTTTCAGCGCATTTTTCTGTTTTTTTGTCAGTTCACCCTGCGTTTCAAGAAGTTCCTCCGCTTCTTTCTGTGAAACAGCGAGTCTCACCATTTGTGCCGTTGCTTGTGGCGAATGGTCAAAAACGCTGTCCTCGCAGAGAAAAACTCCGCGTCTGACAAGCAAATCAGGCAACGGCGTCTTTTCGTCAAGCCCCGCGGATTTGGCGAGGCTTTCCCTGTCAACCGGACTTTTTGCCTTTTTGATGTGATTGACCATACACAGCTCATCCGCGGACAGCATCATTAATTCCGCTTCAGTCAGCTCATGGTCAAGCCTGTATGTTTTTGTTATATGCAGATTAAGGCCCGCAGGCAGCATAAGCCTGAGAGCCTCATAAAGTGTGCAGTAAGTATGTTCTTTTATCCATGCGGAAAGCGCAAGCATTTCGCGTGATATGAGCGGCGTTTCATCCATCAGCGCAAGCAGCGGTTTAAGTGAAATATCTTCACCGGATTCAACCGCTAAAACAATTCCGCGGCGACGTTTGTTTCCTGCGCCAAATGGCACAACGACGCGCGATCCGGCCTTTACACCGTCTTTCATATCGTCAGGAATCATATAACTATACTGCTTGTCAAAATGGTATGCCGTTCCTTCAACCGCCACCTTAGCTACATCCAAAAACGGCATTGATAACCTCCGGGCATTGATTTATGAATATCGTTATAATATCTGTGAATTTTCGCCGTCATCCTCGTTTTTTTCGGATTTCGGCGCAATCCTGAACCTGCCTTCAACAAATTGCTGAACAGCAGTTTGAACCGGCTTTTCATCCAAAATAATTCCCTCATCATTGGATTTTTCCGATATCTGGCGTGCACGTTTTGCAATAGCAACAACAAACGAATAACAGTTTTCGTTATTCTTTACAATATCCTCAACAGAAAGTTTTTGCATAATAAATCCTCCGTTTATACTAAAATTAAAAGTATTACAATAAAATAACCCTTGAAATATCCTTGCTTGCTTTTTACTTTTTATTCAATTCAGCTTTTGAAGATCTGCATTTTTCAGCGGTAATAATGCTGTCAATTTTGCCTGCTGCTGTTTCCACATCATCATTTACCACTATGTAATCATAGTCAAACGCCTGCCTGATTTCACCGACAGAAGTTTCGAGACGTTTTTTTATAACGTCTTCACATTCAGTCCCCCGGCCCCTAAGGCGTTTTTCAAGTTCCTCTTCTGACGGCGGAGCAATAAAAATAGCAATACAGTCAGGGCAAGAGTTTTTCACAAGCTTTGCTCCCTGGACTTCTATTTCAAGAATAACATCAAACCCACCGGCAAGCTTTTCTTCAACCGCGAAGCGCGGAGTTCCGTAATAATTTCCGCAATAGCTTGCATATTCAAGCATTCCGCCGTTTCTGATTTTTTCTTCAAACTCCTCATGAGAAAGGAAATAATAGTGCTTACCGTTGATTTCGCCGGGACGCGGTTTTCGGGTAGTCGCCGAAACAGAAAAGAAAATTCCTTTACGGCGCGCAAGTACCTTTGGCAGAACTGTTCCCTTTCCTGAACCGGATGGACCGGATACAACGATCAGAAGTCCTTTTTTAGATTTTTCATCTTTAAAAAATGAGGTTCCCAATTTTACTCATCCTCTTCAAGTTCCTCGTCCTCATCACTGACGTCGCGGTCGGAAAGCCTGTTTGCAACAGTTTCCGGTTGAACTGCGGAAAGTATGACATGATCGCTGTCAGTTATGATGACAGCGCGTGTACGTCTGCCATATGTTGCGTCGATTAATACGGCTTTGTCCCTTGCATTTTGAATTATACGCTTTATTGGGGCAGATTCAGGACTGACAATGGCAACCAGCCTGTTGGCGGAGACCATGTTTCCGAAACCAATATTTATGAGTTTCATATATCCTCCGTAAATTATGGGTTTAAGGCTTTTACTCAAGATTTTGAATCTGTTCTCTGATTTTTTCAAGTTCTGCTTTGATATCAACAACAACCTTAGCTATTTCGATATCGGAAGCTTTTGAACCGATTGTGTTTGCTTCCCTGTTCATTTCCTGCATCAAAAAGTCAAGTTTGCGGCCAACCGGCTCGTTGCCGCCAAGCATGGTTTCAAATTGTTTCAAGTGACTTTTAAGCCTGACAGTTTCTTCAGTTACCGATACCTTGTCGGCATAAATTGCGGCTTCAAGCAGAATCCTATTTTCGTCGATTGACTTATCAGCAAGCAGTTCTGCCATACGTGCCGTCAGTTTATTACGGTATTCGTCAACAGTTTCGGGGGAACGTTTTTCAACAGCGTCCACAAGCTCAGATACCTTTTGCGCTCTCGCAACAATATCGGTTTTGAGTCTTTCACCTTCGGCTGTCCGCATTGCGATAAAGCCTTCAACCGCTTTGTCAACAACGGTCTTAACAGCCTTCCAAATCCTTTCTTCATCATCCGGCGGCTTTATTACCGTAAAGATATCGCTGTATCTTGCTACAGTTGAAACTGATATATCATCAACCAGGTTATATTTTGAATGAAGCTCTTTCAACGCTTCAATATAACTTTCGGCAATACCGTAGTTGAGTTTAACCTTCGAATCTCCGCCGTCAACTGAATCGATCGTCATAAATACATCAACTTTGCCCCGCGATATGTAATTTTGAAGATAAGATTTCAGTTTGTCCTCAATAAATCCATAAACCCTTGGAATCCTTGCGTTAAATTCAAAAAAACGATGATTCACAGACTTGATTTCAAAAAGAATGTTGAGGCCGTCAACTGACTCTTGAACACGTCCATAACCGGTCATGCTCCGTACCATAACAAAACCTCTTTTCAGACAATTTTAAAAAGATAACAGCAAGCCGCATTTTAAAAGGCAGTATGGCTTGCATGATTATAATTTGAATTAACTATATTATTCTAACAGTATTATAATCCTATTGTCAACACTTTAAGCCCAATATTTGTTATTACAGACTTAAAGTGGCTATACTATTTCTGCTTTTTTGCCTTTTCCGACAGCTCTTTTGATACTTATAAATACTGCGGCGGCAGTGCAGACAGCATTAAATAACATAACATATGAAAATCCTTTGATGAAGGAGCTCGAATTAAGCCCTCCGCCAGACAGTGAATTGATACTCGAACGGGCAGCAAACGAATATATGAGCACAGAAAATGCTGTTCCGGAAACAAGACCGAGGTTTCTGAATAAGGCGTTAATCCCTCCTGCGATTCCAAGCTGATTCCGGTTAACGCTCCCCATTATGCTGCTGTTATTCGGCGACTGAAATGTCGCAATGCCAAATCCGAGCAAACTTAAAAGAAGCACAATTTCCCAGACCGGAGAATTTTTGTGCAGTGTCGCAAGCAGGAGCAAAGCAAGAGTAGCCGCTGCCATACCGGTTATCGTCAAAGGTCTGTATGTCAGTTTATCGGACAGCCATCCGCTGATTGGAGCTATAACAGCAGTTGTGAGCGGATATATTGAAATAATAATTCCTGCATGCAGTGAATTAAATTTAAGAAGGTTTTGTAAATAGAAAGGCATAAAAAGAAGAACCGAATTCAGTGCTAAAAACGAAAGGAAGGCAGCCGTCAAACCATATGAAAACTCATGGATTTTGAAAAGGCCAGGGTCAATAAGTGGATTCGTGCTTTTCTTTTCGACACGAATGAAAATATAAAGTGCAGCCGCTGTAATAATAAGCGCCGGAATCAAATAGGCAGGCGGAATCGTACCTTCCTGAACAAACAGAAGTGACAGAAATAAAACCAAAAGCGCCAGACTGAATAGTATCGCACCTTTATAATCAAAATATTTAACATCCTGCGTTTCAAATATTTCCGGAATGATCAAAAATGAAAAGATAAGGCCGAAAATGCCTATGGGCACATTAATAAAAAATATTGTCTGCCAGTTAAAAAAATGTACCAGAACCCCTCCGATACTCGGCCCGGCAAGGTTTCCGAGCGCAACCATCGTACCAACAAAACCAAGCGCACGGCCACGCTCCTGAGACGGAAAAGTTCCTGTAACAATACCTTGGCTCAATGACATCATGGCAGAAGCACCGACAGCCTGAATTATTCTCGAAATAACAAGGAACTGGAGAGTATGAGAAAATCCGCACATAGCAGAACCCAAAGCAAATACCAGAAAACCTGTAGAAAATATTTTTTTCTTGCCGTAAAGGTCCGATAATTTGCCCCACACAAGCAATAGCAGGGAAATCGTAAGCAAATAACTCGTAACAACCCACTGAATCTGATTTATTGATACTTTGAGTTCGCTTGAAATAACAGGCAGTGCAATGTTAACTATGCTTGAATCAAGTGTAGCCATAAATGTAGAAACAGAAGTTATGATAAGTATAAGCCATTTTTTTGATCCGGTAATTTCTTTAACCACTATATCCTCCGAAAGCCTTGTTTTTTTACTAAAATATTTTACCCGTAATGTTTTGTAGAATTAATAAATAATTACATGTTATTTTACCACCGGAGTAAACATTTTGTAACAGCATTTTTTAATCAATATTCGTAATTTTTATCACATGTT
>DATALE010000005.1:0-26173 GCA_036261235.1 Ruminiclostridium sp.
ACCTTGAACCATTTTTATAAACTTCTGATTTAAGTTTTGGTACCATCATGAAATACCTCAAGCCCAGATAAGCGACAATCATTCCGAAAACTATTCCCGGTACGTTTGTGTTAAGGACTTTAATGGATATGTTGTTGAGAATACTGTAAGCTGCGAAGAAAATACCTGATAACATGATTGCGGCTGACATGAAGAAAAGTAAGTTAATAACAATAAATTTTCCTGTGCCCGGATAAGTGTGTTTACTTTTCATATTTTCTGCCCCCCTTTTCATTTTGGTAAATAATAAGTTCCGCAAAAGGCAATAATTAATTAGGATAATAAAAAAACGCCCGTGGGTAAACCCACAGGCGTCATTGCCAGAACTTAATATTAAATTGTTTGAATCTTCTGTATTTATAATATCATATTACTCTTTTGATTGCAATATGTTTCAATAAAAAAATTCAAAAAAGTTTAATTATATCTTTAAAAGTGCATATGCTTGTTGCTGAAAGTTAAAATGATGCTAAAGCGGTATTGACCGGAAAGCCTTGCTATTTCAGCTTTGTTACAGAACTATTTATTGTTTCTAACTTCATATGTAATATTTTGCCGATGAAATAATTGATTTCTTAACTTGCAAAAAAGCACTTACTAAAAATATTAAAAGTAATATTATCAAAATAATTATAAATAGCCTTGACATAATAATTATTTAAGAATATAATAAAACTATAGTAAACAATAGTAAATTGATAGGATTACTTTAGACTATAAGGGGGACTTAAAATGTCTATAGCTAAGAACCTTACAGATTTAATTGGCAATACACCTCTTTTGGAACTTTCTAATTATAACAGTAAAAACAACCTTAAGGCGTCTGTCGTCGCCAAACTTGAGTACTTTAACCCGGCAAGCAGTGTTAAAGACAGAATTGGTTTCGCAATGATCAAAGACGCTGAAGAAAACGGGCGTTTAAAAAAAGACAGCGTAATAATTGAGCCGACAAGCGGAAATACCGGCATTGCGCTGGCTTTTGTTTCAGCGGCAAAGGGCTACCGTCTTATTCTGACCATGCCGGATACGATGAGTATGGAAAGACGCAATATGCTGAAAGCACTCGGCGCCGAACTTGTTCTGACTCCCGGAGCGGCTGGTATGAAAGGCGCTATCGCAAAAGCTGAAGAGCTTGCCGCGTCAACTCCGAATTCGATTATTCTTCAGCAGTTCAAGAATCCGGCAAATCCGGCAACTCATATAGCGACAACCGGACAGGAAATCTGGCGCGACACAGAGGGCAAGGTTGACATTTTTGTCGCAGGCGTCGGTACTGGAGGAACTGTTACAGGTGTCGGAAAAGCACTTAAAGAGAAGAATCCGAACATAAAAATTGTCGCTGTCGAACCGTACAGCTCGCCTGTACTTTCCGGAGGAAATCCTGGTCCTCACAAAATTCAGGGTATCGGCCCGGGTTTTGTTCCCGATGTGTTTGACAGGAACGTAATAGATGAGATTATAACAGTTAAAAACGAGGACGCTTTTGAAACGTCCCGCAGCATTGCAAAAAGCGAAGGGCTGCTGGTCGGCATATCGTCCGGCGCCGCGGCATTCGCTGCAACCGAACTTGCAAAAAGGCCGGAAAACAAGGGAAAACTTATCGTCGCTCTGCTTCCGGATTCAGGGGAAAGATACCTGTCAACACCGCTCTTCTCTCAGGAATAATTTAGAAAACCAAAGAACCGGGGCTGCCCAAATGAATCAGATCATTTGCGGCAGCCCCGGTTCTTTGGTTTTATGAGTAGTAAACAGTTTTAATTTTGTTTTTTACAATTCAAAGTCGCTTTTGTCAAATTTAGGGAGGGCAGGTGCATGATGCGGCACACGTTTCAAAGGGTCATATTTATATCTGCGGCAGCAGAATGACGCATCGACGATACCCTTTTTCTGACAGAGAATTTTTATTCCGTCGTTAGCTGCCCTGCCGTGAGCGCAAATGGCACAGCTTCCGTCATCTTTATTGGAAAAAAGGCTCTTCACAATAAATCCCTCCGATAACAATCCTAAGGTAATATT
The DNA here is from genome assembly GCA_036261235.1 of Ruminiclostridium sp. Taxonomy (GTDB): domain Bacteria; phylum Bacillota; class Clostridia; order Oscillospirales; family Ethanoligenentaceae; genus Ruminiclostridium_D. The sequence continues at coordinate 2,056 of DATALE010000005.1, forward strand.
ACCTTAATTATAAGTATAGCAGGCGTGCGACAAAAATCAACATTTGAGATTACTTAAAAATTATATTTTGACGAGTGACAGGAGAAGTATGGCGATGATAAAAAGCATGGCGCAGACTGCCGGGACGCTGTGAAATGTAACCGCAATTCCGTTTGGGTTAAGGGCAAAAGCGGAAACGGCGCGGCTTGGGGGCATTGCGGATGGAAAAACTGAAAATAAAACGTATGCAAAAAGAACGGACAAGAGCATATGCAAAAATCGTGTCGCAATAAAGAGATTTGCGGACATTCCGGATGATTTTATAAGGGAAATTACCTGAAACTGAACAGAGACTCCGGAAAATCCAAGCATTGCGGCAGAAAGCAGCACCGCTGGCATGCCGACAGAGCCCGATGCGGCCGCACACCCGTTTGTAACTTCGAGTATGCCAGCTGCCGCCCGGTTATAAAACTGAGGATCGACGGCAGGCGGCTGCAAAATTTTCGAAAAGGTGAGGGCGAGAAGCTGTGATGCTCCGGTATAATTAAGAAGCGAGTTCAACGCAGAAAACAAAACGACAAAAGCGCATATTGTGACTATACTTTCCGCCGAACCGGTGACGGCCCGTACAAACGCCGTGGACAAATTTCCTCTGTCGGTACGGCTTATGATATGAATTTTCGGGGTGTTTTGTTCAGGCTTTTTATGTAGCCCAGCTCTCATAACAAGACCAATCGAAAAAGAAGCGAGCAGGTGAACAGCATAAAGCAGGATTCCTGTTTGCGTATTACTGAAGAAACCAGCTCCGACGGCGCCGATTATAAATGCCGGGCTTGAATTGATGGCAAAGCAAAGAAGTCTTTCGCCTTCGCGCTTTGAAAGTGAACCATTCTCACAAAGTTTCGATACGGCGTCCGCTCCGACAGGATAACCTCCGACAGCGCCCAATAAAAGGGCTGTGCCGGCACTGCCGGGAAGCCTGAATATGCTCTTTGTCAGCGGTTCAATTAACCGTCCGCAGCTGTCGGCCGCGCCCGAACCTATGATGAACGATGAAAGAGCCAGAAAAGGAAAAAGCGACGGGATTATGGTATTGCCGCATATCATCAGTCCGCTGCGAGCTCCCGCAAGAGCTGGCTGGGGCACGAATATAAGAAGTAATAGCAGCAGCAGCGACAAAACAGCGGCTGATAGTTTTTTTGTACGTTTAACGATACGGGTATTTACTTTGCCGGGCATTCTCATTCCTCCCCGTAATGTATATGTTCAACACCCCCGAAAGCATGTATTTTTATCGAAGTTGTCTCATAAATTTTAACTGTAATAATAGAAATCTGAAGAATGTTGAAAATATAACGTTATGTAAAATTAATAAAAGTTCAGCATAATTCGGAGGTGATTAGGTGGCAAAACATAAAATCAGAAAAAGGCCGGAACTTAATAATAAAAAAAGCGCCATGGCAAAAGCTGCTTCAAAAGCGGCAATGAAAGCAACAAAAGCACTGGATTTGCCCGTTGACCTCGTTGCCGGCATGGTTCATTTCGAATTTTCCTCAAACCGTGAGGTCGTGATTGAAGGCTGCCGCGGTGTCTTGGAATACGATGAAAATATTGTCTGCATTGATACCGGAAAAATGACGGTAAGGTTTATGGGAAGAGAACTTCAACTCAGAAATTATGTAGATCAGTCGGTTACAATCGACGGATTTATAAATTCCGTGGAATTTTTGACGTAAACTATGGAGGCATTATGTTTTTTGTAAGACTGATTCAAATGTTCCTTGGATATATTAATTTTAGGGCAGACGGGGCACGGCTTGAAAAATTTCTGAATTTTACGGCAAAATCCAGAGTCGTTCTTTGGAACATAAGGCGGAGCGGAACCGCAATTTACGCAAGCGCGCTTGCTTCAAAATATAAAGTTATTGAAGAACAGGCGAAAAAAGCAGGAGTGCAGATAACCGTATTAAAGAAAAAGGGGTTGCCTGTATATATCCGCAGACTGAAAAAACGACTGGGATTCGTCATAGGTATAGCAATTTTCGCGGCTGTCATCTTTTATTTTTCCGGATACGTCTGGACGGTGAACGTCAGCGGCAACAGCACAGTTTCTACACGCGAAATCCTTTATACTCTCAGCGATTTGGGATTGAGCCCGGGTGTGCGGAAAAGTACATTTGACAAAAAAGCCGTAGAGCAGCAGGCGGTTATGAAGATTCCTGAGCTTTCATGGCTTCATATCAATCTTGACGGTTCGGTTGCAAAGGTTGAAGTCGGCGAGCGTTCAAACAGGCCGGAAGTTGTGCCGGACGACCGCCCCTGCAATATTAAAGCACTTCAAACAGGGCAGATTATTAATATTGAAGTATATGAGGGACAGTCAGTCTTTAAAGTCGGAGACACTGTACAGAAGAATGAACTGATCGTGAGCGGGGTAATTGAAGAACCGAAAACGACGGTGACACGTTATGTTCACGCAAGGGCAAAGGTAATCGCCGCAACAAACCGTCAGTTGTCCGTCAAAGTCCCTTTCAAAACAACTGCCGTCAAAGATACCGGAAAATCAATAAAAAAATATTCGCTGAATTTCTTAAACGTTTCAATCCCGTTCTATTATGGAGTTCCGAAGGGAAACTACAGGCGGCTTGTATATAAAAATCCGCTTGTTATCGGAGGAACGGCGCTGCCGATTTCTTTCAACACAACCGATTTTGAGGAATATAAAAACGTTCCCGTGACCCTGACAAAACAGCAGGCCGTTCAAAAGGCACAGTCCATACTGGCGTCCAAGGAAAAGGCAGAGATGTCGGGGATTAATGTAAAATCAAAAAGCTATGCGCAAAAATTTGACGGAAATTCAGTTGAAATAACGGGAAACTATAAATGTGAGGAAAATATAGCGGTTTCAAATGAGGTAAAAATAGGGGATCCGGGAGGAAGCCGTATAATTGGGGAAGAAGGCAGATAATTTTAGTCAAAATGATTATATGAAAAAAAATAATTTTATGATACAATATAGTGGAAATTAGCGGCAAAAGACACAAAGGTATAAAAAGCCGGAAAAATTTATCATAATGCCATATGTTGGCGGAATTTTAATAAGTTAAGGTGAGAAAATGGTTGAACAGTCAATCGGCATTGACAGAATTGACCACATTACAGGGCTTTTCGGCAGCTTCGATGAAAACATAATAGCCATTGAGAAAGAGTTCAGTGTCCAGATTCTCAACCGCGGCACAGACCTGCGTGTTTCAGGCGGACCGGAGGACGTCGACAAAGCGGTAAAAACAATCGACGGGCTCATTAAAGCCATTAACCGCGGTGAAACAATCAACAGCCAGAACCTTAGTTACCTTATGACGCTGGTTCACGAGGGAAACGAGGACAAATTTGAAAAACTAAGCAGCTGTATATGTATTACGTCACATGGGAAACCTATTAAGCCCAAGACTATCGGACAAAAAAATTACGTTGAAGCGATAAAGGACAATACAATTGTTTTCGGAATCGGTCCTGCAGGTACCGGAAAAACCTATCTTGCGGTCGCTATGGCGGTTGCGGCTTTCCGCAACAAGGAAATCAACCGCATTGTTCTGACACGCCCTGCGGTTGAAGCGGGTGAAAAGCTCGGTTTTCTTCCGGGTGACCTGCAAAATAAGGTTGACCCTTATTTAAGGCCGCTTTATGACGCCCTTTATGAAATGCTCGGAAGTGAAAGCTTTCAGCGCTTTCAGGAGCGGCAGAGTATCGAAGTTGCCCCTCTCGCCTATATGCGCGGGAGGACACTCGACGATTCCTTTATAATTCTCGACGAAGCGCAGAATACAACGCCGGAGCAGATGAAGATGTTCCTGACAAGGCTCGGTTTCAACTCCAAAGCCGTTATTACCGGCGACATAACACAAATTGACTTGCCGGACGGTAAAAAATCCGGTCTTAACGAAGCGTCCAGAATATTAAAAAATATTGACGATATCAGTATCAACTATTTTACCGAACGGGACGTAGTAAGACATCAGCTTGTACAAAAAATTATAAAGGCGTACGAAAGATATGAAAAGGAAGGCAGACGATAGAAATGGATAAACTGAAAGTATATATAGAAAACAGACAGAAAGAAGTTAAAATTCCATCCGGAATGCGCCTTTTGGTGCGCCGCTGCTGTAACGCTTCACTTGTAGCTGAAAAATTCGAGGGCAGCGCCGAAGTTAATGTTACATTCGTGGATGATTTGCAGATAAAGGAATTAAACCGCCAGTACCGAGACAAAGACTCATCAACCGATGTCCTGTCGTTCCCGATGGGCGAGAACGGAAAGTTCGATCTTGATCCCGACACAGGCGCCTATGTCCTCGGTGACATTGTGATTTCGCTTGAACATGCTCTTGCTCAGGCACAGAAATACGGACATTCGTTCCAGCGCGAGGTGGCTTTTCTGACGGTTCATTCGATGCTCCATATCCTCGGTTATGACCACGTTAACGGCGGTGTCGAAGCTATGCGCATGCACGAACACGAGGATGTAATCATGACGGCTCTGGGACTTGAACATGATGTATATGAGGATTAACAATTACAATGGTAAGAAAAGTGAAAAGCCTTGCCCAAAGTTTTAAGTTTGCGTTCAGAGGTATTTTCTTTTGCATAAAAAATGAGCGCAATATGCGGATTCACCTTACGGCCGCCGCTTATGTGCTTATTTTTTCAGTTTTCTATAATTTTTCTTCATCACAGTACTTAATTATTTTCCTCACGATCGGTATGGTTCTTTCGGCGGAAGCGCTCAATACCGCCGTTGAAGCACTTGTTAACCTTGAAACGCAAAGCTATGACAGCCTTGCCAGAATCGCAAAAGACGCTGCGGCGGGAGCGGTGCTTATCTGCGCTGCTTTTGCGTTTGTTGTGGGTATAATATTGTACCTTAAACCTGATATTATTGCGCATATTATCAATTTTTTGCTGCAAAATGTTTTCTGGGGCATACTCTTTATCCTGTCATTGCCGGCGTCTGCTGTCTTTATTTTCGGCATTCCATCAGGCACGGCACTTTTTAGAAGAAAAATATGAGCCTGTTTTAAGGCTCGGAGGAGAACAGCTTGGAAGTAACTAAATCCGGATTTATAGCCATTGTCGGCCGGCCGAATGTGGGCAAGTCCACTTTGCTCAACGCGATTGTAGGCGAAAAGGTAGCGATTGTTTCGGCAAAACCGCAGACAACTCGAAACAAGATTACAGGCGTACTGACTGACGGCGACGTTCAGCTTATATTTCTCGATACGCCGGGTCTTCACCGTTCACATAACAAGCTTGACGATTATATGCGCAGGACAGTCGATGATTCAATCACCGACGTTGACGCGGCTGTTTTTGTCGTCGAGCCGCAAAAGGAAGCTGCCGAATCGGAAACCGAACTTTTGAAGAAGCTATCGGCAAAAAAAATTCCGGTTCTGCTCGCGGTCAACAAGATTGACACGGTCAAAAAAGAAACGCTGATGGAAATAATATCGGAGTGGTCGGAAAGATATGATTTCACCGCTGTAATCCCGGTCAGCGCAAAAACACGCGACGGCGTTGAAACGCTTGTTGAGGAACTTAAAAAGATAGTGCCGGAAGGCCCTCAGTATTTTCCTGACGACATGATGACTGACCAGCCGGAAAGGCTGATTGTCGCCGAGATTATACGTGAAAAGCTACTTTGCCTATTATCGGACGAGGTGCCGCACGGTGTTGCCGTTTCGGTTGAAAGCATGAAAGAACGCCCGAATATAATGGATATTGAGGCTACAATATATTGTGAAAGAGACAGCCACAAAGGAATTATTATCGGCAAAGGCGGACGCATGCTGAAAACGGTCGGAGTTAAATCCAGAACCGATATCGAAACCCTGCTCGATTGTCACGTCAACCTTCAGCTTTGGGTTAAGGTAAAGGACGATTGGCGCAACCGCGAAAACGTTCTTAAAACACTTGGCTACGATTGATTGATGATTTAACGCACTAAATTGTCAATGATAAACTAATGGAACTTAAAGTATATATTACCGGACATATTGCCGTCCCCTTCGTGAAAAACTTTTTACTGGAAGCGTTGATTATAAACCTTCTTGAAAAATAATTATTCAGCGTCTTCAAAAAACAGAAAGTGTTCCCAATTGAGGGAATAGCTTTGGTCGGAGGGATTTTGGTGGACAGAAACGCCGTTTGGGCATTGTTTGAGAAAACCGGCAATATTGGCGCTTATATGTTATACCACGACATGGGTGCGTCCGGCGCTTTGGATAACCAGGAGGCGGCAACTCATGCAGATAAAAACCGACGGGCTGATCATTCGGGATCTGAATGTCGGTGAGGACGACCGGATAGTAACGATATTGTCACGCGAACGGGGCGTAATCGGAGCCTCGGCGCGTGGAGCACGCCGCGTCAAGAGCCGTTTGTCGACTGCAACGCGGCTGTTTTGCTATTCGGACTTCACTCTTTTCAAAGGGCGGGACAAGTACATAATCGACGACGCTCAGCCTCTGGAGTTTTTCCTGGGGGTTGACAAAGACCTTGAAAGGCTTGCTCTTGCTCAGTATTTTGCCCAGGTGGCAGCGTTTTTGGCGCCGGAAGAAGAAAACGCGGAAACTTATTTGAGGCTCATGCTTAATTCTCTTAATTTCATCAAAAACGGGAAAAGACCGCCAGTGCAGATTAAATCGGTGTTTGAACTGCGCATACTGACTATGGCAGGATATATGCCGGATATTGTCGCATGTCGAAACTGCGGCTCATATGAAGCGGATGTAATGAACCTTGATCCGATTACGGGAACGCTTCTTTGCGGTGACTGTGCCGGACAGGGCGGCACTATGCAGAACAGTATACAGCTTTCAAAAGGCGCGCTTGCAGCGATGAGGCACATAGTATATTCTGATTTTGAAAAACTCTTTGCTTTCACACTTCCCGGCGCTGCGATGAAAGAACTTTCCGCGGCTTCACAGGCTTATCTTCACAGCCAGATTGAACGCAGTTTTCCGACACTCGATTTTTACAATTCAATTAAGAAGAATTAAAATTTTTGATATTTACCGGATGTGATATATATGGAGCTTCTTGAAAAATCAAGAAAAGCACTTGAATATGATAAGATTATTGCAATGCTGTCAGAGCAATGTTCATGCGCGGCAAGTATCGCAAAAGCAGAGAACCTGATGCCATTTGACGACATTGAAGCGGCAAGAGAAGCGCTTAACGAAACTGAGGACGCATGCCGCCTGTCCCTTCGTTTCGGCGGGCCATCCTTCTTTGGTCTGAAAGACGTCAAGGATTCACTACACAGAGCTAAAATCGGCAGTTCGCTGACTCCGAAAGAACTGCTCGACATAAAATCAGTCCTCTATGCCGTTCGGTCGCTTTCACGATATCATGAAAACTCAGAAAGCATTGAAACCTGTCTTGATGGGTATTTTAACAGCATGACCCCGAACAAGTACCTTGAAGATAAAATCGACAACGCGATTGTTTCGGAAGATGAAATTGCAGACAGCGCAAGCGAAGAACTTTTGCGTATCCGCCGCGCAAAAAGGCGCACGGAGGAAAAGGCAAGAAACCAGCTTGAAAAGCTGATACGGTCACAGTCAAGCCAGAAATATCTGCAGGACGCTATAATAACCATTCGCGGCGGCCGTTTTGTTGTGCCCGTAAAGTCAGAATGGAAATCGGAAGTGCCCGGGCTTGTTCATGACACCTCGGGGAGCGGTTCGACACTTTTTGTCGAACCGATGGGCGCGGTCGAGGCAAACAACGAGCTTAAGGTGCTTGCTTCAAAAGAAGAAAAAGAGATTGAAAGAATTCTTGCGGAACTGTCGTCCGAAGTCGGCAGCTTTGCGGACAGCATCAAGGAAAGCTATGAAACAGCGGCTATTCTGGACTTTATTTTCGCTAAGGCGAGGCTTTCATTTAAAATGAAAGCGGTCGCGCCGAAGCTTGAAGCGGAGGGCGGCATAGAACTTAACAAAGCGCGCCACCCTCTGATTGATCCGGAAAAAGCCGTTCCGATCGACATTTCCCTCGGCAGGGATTTCGATACGCTCGTTGTGACAGGCCCGAACACCGGCGGCAAGACCGTTAGTCTTAAAACACTCGGGCTTTTGACACTTATGGCGTGTTCAGGGCTGATGATACCGACAGCGGACTTCAGCAGTGTTGTTTTTTTCAAAAATGTGCTTGCGGATATAGGCGACGAGCAAAGCATCGAACAGTCGCTTTCTACTTTTTCCGCACATATGACAAATATAATCGAGATACTCGGGGCCTGCGGCGAAAACAGCCTCGTACTGCTTGACGAACTGGGTTCCGGAACAGATCCGGTCGAAGGCGCGGCGCTTGCCGTTTCAATTCTCGAGTATTTAAAGGATAAAGGGGCAAAGACGGCGGCTACTACTCATTACGCCGAGCTCAAAGTGTATGCCCTTCAGACCGAAAAGGTCGAGAATGCCTGCTGTGAATTCAACGTCGAAACATTGAAGCCGACATATCGCCTTCTTATCGGTGTTCCGGGACGTTCCAACGCGTTTGCAATTTCAAAAAGGCTGGGGCTTGACGATGATATCATCGAACGGGCAAAAGAATTCGTATCAAACGAAGATACACGTTTTGAAGACGTCGTTCAGCGGCTTGATACAACCCGTCAGAATATGGAGATTGAACGCGGGAGGGCAATGCTCGCAAGGACAGAAGCGGAAAAATTAAAACGGCAGGCTCAGGAGCTCAAAGACTCCGTCGAGAGGGATAAGGAGAAGGAACTTGAAAAGGCAAGACGCGAGTCAAAGCGCCTTTTGGAACAGTCCAGAGCGCAGGCGCAAATGATTTTCAGCGAAATTGATGCGCTGCGCAAAATGAAAGATACGCAGGATGCTGCGGTTTTGAGAGACCTTGCAAAATCACAGATCGGCGCTCATTTAAAGAAATTTGAAGGCTCCGCAGATCCTGTTAAGGAAAAAGCCATCGAAGCTTACAGGCTGCCGAGGCCGCTGAAACCCGGCGACAGCGTGCTTATTGCGGATATTGATAAAAAAGGAACCGTCCTTAGCGCCCCGGATGGCACCGGATTTGTCGAGGTTCAGGCAGGGATAATAAAAACCCGTGTGAGGGTTGGCAGTCTGCGCCTGATTGAAGAGAAGAAAAACAATCAGGCGCAGAAAATCCGTTCTGCGGGAATCAGAACGAACATTAACCGCGCGAAGATTCCGGCGAAGAACGAGCTTGATATAAGAGGATACACTGTTGATGAGGCGCTGCTTGAAGTCGACAGGTTCATTGACAACGCTCAGCTTGCCGGAATCGGTCTTTTATCTATTATTCACGGCAAGGGAACGGGCGCTTTGAGGAGCGCTGTTCAGCAGCATCTCCGCGGGCACGCTGCCGTAAAGGGCTTCAGGCTCGGACGCTATGGCGAGGGCGAAGACGGCGTTACAATCCTCGAGTTAAAATAAATAAAATCAATTTTCTTTTTAAGGTTGCGTACCGGATTTTTTGTGTTACAATATACGTATCAGGACGTATATAATAAGCCGGCGGGGGGTTGGAAATGAAATCATACTATTCGATTATGCTTTTTACGCTTTTTGCTATTGTGATGGCGCTGATGGGAGTTATTCAGACCGCCATGTCAAGGCAGGATCTTTCTCCGGCCGACGGTGCGATTGTCGCACTGGCGCTTTTGGCCGGAATGCTTGCCTATCGGCTTTCACAGGCGGAAAAGAGAATTGCGCATCTCGAAGACCGCATCGAAGGAAAAGACAAACCCGATAAGGAAAAAGATAAACAGCAATAAGTAAAAGCGGGATGGCTTCATGTTTGAAACCATCCCGCTTTTTGCAGTATTATTGTTGAAGAAGTATCAGCAATTCAAAAGTTCTATTATTCGGGGATTTGACGCAATTTTTTTTGCTGTCTCGATTGCCTCTGAGTTATTCGGATTTGAAACGACTATGTCTGATGCACAGCGATAAACCGGAAGGCGCTGTTCATACAGGACGCGCATGGCGTCGGCTTTGGCAGGCCCCTGCAGAAGTGGGCGCGTTGTATCTTCGTTAAGCCGCTCGGCTATAACATTAAGCGGCACGTCAATAAAAACGATAAGGCCGCCGGATTTCATAGCCTTAACATTTTCATCTGAAAGAACCGCTCCGCCGCCTGTGCCTACGACTATTCCGGATTTTGCTGCAAGTTCGACTGAAGCGCTGTGTTCATATTCCCGAAACCGCCGCTCGCCGTATTTCCCGAAAATTTCAGAAACGGTCTCACCTGCCGCATCTTCAATATATTTGTCCATGTCTATGAAGCTGAGACCAAGCAAATTGGCGAGTTCTTTTCCTACCGTTGATTTTCCACAGCCCATAAAGCCGCAGAGAAAGATGTTTTTCATTCGTTTGAACCGTACTGTGAACTGACAAGCTCTTTCATTTCGATTGTCAGATTCAAGATGTCCTTTACATTAAAGTGAGCGCCCGTCCAGATTTCCTGCGCCGCCGCGGCCTGCCACACAAGCATCGGCAGCCCTCCTGCAGCTTTTGCACCTGCAGCTTTTGCTTCTTTTATTAAAGTCGTTTCAATTGGATTATAAATTGCATCGAAAACAGAGGCGGATTTACCGATTATGCCGGGCTTTAACGGAGAAGCGTCGGCATGCGGGTACATTCCTGCCGGAGTACCGTTCAATACAAGATCGAACCCGGAATCAATATCGGAGAGCTTTTTCGTCTCAATATCGGCTCCACTGAAAATTTCTTTAAGGTCTCGCTTTGCCGACTGAGCTTTACTTATATCTCGCGCCGCTATGACAAGGCGGCAGCCCCGTTCCAAAACTTCGCAGGCCATCATTCGCGCAGCCCCGCCGGTTCCGCAAAGAAGGACTCTGCCCTGAATATTGATTCCTTCACCCTCAAGCGCGCGCAGGAATCCAATGCTGTCGGTGTTGTAGCCGTGCATAGCTCCGCCGCCGCATTTCACAGTGTTGACGGCTCCGCAGCGACCGGCGCGTTCACTGACCGATTGAAGGAAAGGTACGATATCGCGTTTATACGGTATTGTAACGTTAAATCCATCAAGATTTCGCATTAAATCTGCCTGCGCGGCCAAATCGTCCGGCCCAATGTCATAAAGTGAATAGCGGCCGTCGATACCGGAGAGGTTAAAAAGTCTCTCATGTATCTGCGGCGAAATACTGTGACCCAAAGGGTGACCGATAAGTCCGAAATGTTTTGTTGATTCTTTCATTTAATTCTCGCTTGCCTTAATTATTTTGCAAGTGCGCTAATGCACTTTTGAGCCGATTTTAAATCTTCTATATTGTAAGAGGAAGCGCCTTTTATACCCCGGCGAATAAATCCGCAAAGGGTTTTACCCGGGCCGAATTCAACAAATGTGTCGAATCCGTCGCGGCTCATCGCTTCCATTTCCTGTGAGAACCTGACCGGGCTTATCATTTGCGTTTTAAGGTAGCCCGGTATGTCGTCTAATTCGATTTTATCTCCGGTAACGTTAGAATAAAAATCAGTGCTTATTGTATTGAATTTAACTGAACTTATTTTTTCATAAAAGGTTTCCGAGGCAGGCACCATAAGTTTCGAATGAAAAGCGGCGTTGACCGAAAGGCGGACGACGCGAAGCCCTGTCTCACTCAATTTTTCGGCGGCGGCCTTTACGGTTTCTTCTTCGCCCGCAATAACGATCTGTCCGGGGCAGTTGTAATTCACCGGAGCTGCATAGCCGTGTGTGTTTTCACTTGCCGCTTTGCACGCTTCTTCCACTGTTTCGGATTTGGCACCGAGAATTGCAAACATTGCCCCCGGAACGTTTTCAGCGGCATACTGCATTGCGGACGCACGCTGTGCGATCACCTTAAAGCCGGTTTCTTTTTCCATCGCTCCGGTTGCCGTGAGTGCGGTCACTTCTCCGAGAGAAAACCCTGCGACAGCGCCGGCGGCAATTCCATTAGCTGATGCAACCGCATATGCAGCAAGGGAGAGCGTTAGAATAAGCGGCTGTGAAACTTTGGTTTGGGACAACTCTTCGCCGCTGCCCTCGCATGACAGCTTCAATACATCAAAGTGAAGACTTTCGGACGCTTCATCGTAAACATCCTTTGCTTCTCTGAAATTTTCATAAAGTTCCCTGCCCATTCCGGCATACTGTGACCCCTGACCTGAAAATAAAAAAGCGGTTTTTCCCATGCCCATAATCCTCCATATGAATAATGAGGTGCCTTGAAAATGCACCTGAGAAAGTCGTATATGACAAAATCCAACTTGACAAAACAGCGAAACAAAGATAATATGATTGGAGGACGGTTTAAAAATGCAAACACTATAGGTCTGCCATTCATATTGACCGTCAATTAACAATATAATCGTTTAAACGCATAAAAGGCGTTTTTCTTTTAACAAACTGTCTGAACTGAACATTTACATCAGTAATATAACATATCAGCACAGCGTAATCAAGGGGGTCAATTAATGGCTGGGGTTTTTATTGCCGGTACGGGAATGTATGTCCCATCCCAAGTTGTTACTAACGATGATTTAGCGAAAATAGTAGACACTTCCGACGAATGGATTTCAAAAAGAACCGGAATCCGCGAACGCAGGATTTCACATGGTGAAACCAATTCCTATATGGGTATAAAAGCGGCGGAGCAGGCAATTGAAAACGCCGGGATCAATGCAGCGGAGCTTGATATGATTATCGGCTGTACATGTACTCCTGATTATTTTTACCCATCTCTTGCCTGCATAATTCAGGATGCGCTCGGAGCTGATGACGCATTCTGCTGGGATCTGAACGGCGCGTGCTCCGGATTTATCTATGCCCTTGATGTCGCACAGCATTATCTTACGTCCGGTAAAAAGAATATTCTTATTGTATGCAGTGAAGTTATGTCAAAACATATGGATTTTTCAGACCGTTCAACCTGTGTGCTGTTCGGGGACGGCTCGGCAGCAGTCGTACTTAAACCTTCGAACGGACTTTATGCGTCATACTTAAAATCAATCGGGAGCCTCGGCAAAAATATTGTTTCGACCGCTTTAAGGCCCAGAGGTATTTATGCTGTGGATAAAGATAATCCTAATTACATAAGGTTTGAAAATACAGAAAACCATTATATAAGGATGGCAGGCTCGGAAGTTTACCGCTTTGCTGTAAAGGCAATGCCTCAGGCGCTTGAGGGCGCGGCTGATAACGGCGGAATAAGTCTGGATGAGCTTGACCTTATAATACCGCATCAGGCTAACCTGCGCATTATCGAAACCGCGTCCAAAAGACTCGGTATAGGCATGGAAAAAATGTATGTGAACGTTGAAAAATACGGGAACACTTCCTGCGTGTCAATACCGCTTTCTCTTGCCGAACTTAACGCCCAGGGCAAACTTCAAAGAGGCGAGAAAATAGGACTGGTTGGTTTCGGAGCGGGCCTTACGTATGGGTCGGTAGTTTTTGAGTGGTAATTTCTTTTGTCAAAGCCTCATATTATAATCAAATATTGTGAACACATTTTTTTCTCTCCGATTCACAACCCGTTGTGTTTACACTATTGTATAAACAGTGGACTTATAACATCAGGAGGTATATAATTTGAGTAAGATAGTTTTAATTACAGGTGCTTCACAAGGTATCGGAGCATGTATCGCCGAAACATTCGCAAAAAAAGGATATAATGTAGCAATAAACTGCCGTTCGGAAAAAGAACAGGAAAACGGCGGCAATCAGACTGCGGAGCTATGTCGTAAAAACGGCGTAGAAGCGGAATGTTTTATTGCCGACGTTTCAAGCTTTGAACAGTGCGGCAATCTTATTAAAGCCGTCACCGAGCGGTTCGGCGGCCTTGACGTGCTTGTTAACAATGCCGGAATTACACGTGACGGCCTTATTGCTATGATGACAGAGAACCAGTTTGATTCCGTTATTGCAGTTAATATGAAGAGCGTTTTTAACATGATGCATTTTGCTTCAAAAGTCATGATAAAGGCAAGAAGCGGACGTATCGTAAATATATCTTCTGTTGCCGGGCTTTACGGCAACGTGGGTCAGATTAACTACTCGGCGTCGAAAGCCGGGGTCGCCGGAATGACAATGACGGCAGCGAAAGAACTTGGCGCGCGCGGCATAACAGTAAACGCGGTAGCCCCCGGTGTAATTGAGACAGCAATGACGGCAGCAATGCCGGAAAAAGCCAGGGAAGCGGCTGTTGCGGGCATCGCCCTCGGACGTATGGGACAGCCCCAGGATATTGCAAACGCCGTTGCTTTTTTTGCATCGGATGAAGCATCCTATATTACAGGGCAGATTCTTGTCGTTGACGGCGGAATGGTAATGTAATTTTATAGTATTCGTTTTTAGAATTATTTTTATACTTACTTTTCACGGAGGAAATTTTGATGCGAAGAGTCGTAATAACCGGCATGGGAGTAATTTCCCCTGTGGGTTCTGAACTGAACAGCTTTTGGAATAACATAAAAGCCGGGAAACACGGCATAGCTCCTATAGAAAACTTGAACATGGAAGGCCAGAAAGCCTCGGTTGCCGCTCAGGTTAAAAATTTTAACCCTGATGATTATATAGACAGGCACGAATCCCGCCGTATGGATCCATGCACTCAGTTTGCTGTCGCGGCTGCAAAAATTGCAATTGAGGATTGCGGCAGTGATTTCAGCGATTTAGACCCATACCGTATAGGTGTTATTATCGGCAGCGGCATCGGCGGCTTGCAGACACTTGAGGAAAACCACACGAAATTTATAACAAAAGGCCCTAACCGCGTATCTCCTCTTATGATACCGCTGATGATTTCAAATATCGCGGACTGCTATATCTCAATGGGTCACGGCTTTAAAGGCGTAAATTACTGCACGGTAACCGCCTGCGCATCCAGCGGCCACGCCATAGGCGAAGCAATGCATTCGATAAGGGACGGTTATTCCGACGTCGTAATTGCCGGTGGCGCAGAGGCTACTGTTACACCTTTTGCAATTGCGGCATTTACCAATATGAAGGCTCTTTGTACAGAATCAGACCCAGACAGAGCGTCAATACCTTTCGATGCGGAGCGCAGCGGCTTTGTAATGGGCGAGGGCGCGGGTGTTCTTGTCCTCGAAGAATATGAACATGCAAAGGCACGCGGAGCGAAGATTTATGCTGAAGTAGCAGGATACGGCGCGACAAGCGACGCTTACCACATCACAAGCCCTGATCCGAGCGGAGAAGGTGCTAAAAAGGCTATGGAATTTGCGATAAACGACGCAGGACTTACAACTGACGATATAGATTATATAAACGCACACGGAACGTCGACGCAGCCGAATGACAGATGCGAGACAGTAGCGGTCAAAAATCTGTTTGGGGAACGTGCGGCAAAGATTCCGGTGAGCAGTACAAAGTCGATGACGGGGCACCTTCTCGGTGCGGCAGGCGCAGTCGAATCTATTATCTGCGCTCTTTCGCTGAGAGACGGTATTGTTCCACCGACCGCCAACTATAAAGTACCTGATCCCGAATGTGATCTGGATTATGTCACCGAAGGTGCGCGAAAAGCGGACATAAATGTGGCTCTTTCAAATGTTTTGGGATTTGGCGGTCACAACGCTTCCCTTTGCTTTAAGAAAATCTAAGGCGTCGCCGCACAATTCACGGCTTCTGCCTTAAACGCCCTTATACTTGCATCTTTTCCGTCATACTTCACAAGAATTATCACAAATACATCTAGTATTAGCTGTGGTTTTTGTTGTGTCTGACGACAAATCTGTTGGCGTATAAGGATATTTAGAATTATGCAGTGTTGCCCCAAAATATAAACCAGCTTCCTGCCTGATTTCTATTTGGTTTAACAATTTGGTTTTGCATTTCTTAAATAACGCTTTGAAAGTCAGGGCAGGCGAAAACCTTATATGGCTAAGCCATTTAAAAATGTTATGGAGGAAATTAAACAGATGGATATTAATGTGGACATAATAAAAGAACTGATTGACAGCCTTGATGCATCTTCTTTTGACACACTTCACCTTGAAACAACGGACTTCAAACTTGCAATTGAACGCAATGCCGTAACATGCGTGCCTGACTCGTCGCTTGCGGCCGCCAATACCCAAATCGTTGTCCAGCCGGCAGCGGAAAAGGTTAAAGAGGAAAAGAAGGAAGAATGCGGCTCAGTGGTTAAATCACCGATTGTCGGCACTTTCTATGCTTCCTCTGCGCCGGAAAAACCTGCATTTGCTAAGGTCGGACAAAAGGTAAAAATCGGGGACACTTTGTTTATTGTTGAGTCCATGAAGCTTATGAATGAGATTGCGAGCGAATACGAAGGTACGGTTGCAGAAATATATGTGAAAAACGGTCAGTCAGTAGAATTCGGGCAGCCGATTATGCGCATAGAATAACCCTTGAGGGTAAATGGAGGACAACATGGCTATTTTGGATAAAAAAGCGATAGAAGCCATCATTCCACACCGCGACCCGTTTATGCTTATCGACGAGGTAACAGAACTTGAACCGGGCAAACGTGTTGTGGCGAAAAAGCATTTAAAAGAAGATGAATTCTGGTTTAAAGGCCATTTTCCAGGACATCCGATACAGCCGGGTGTGCTGACAATGGAAATGCTCGCGCAGGCAGGAGCAGTCTGCGTTTTATCAATGCCGGAATTTAAAGGCCGCATTGCGGTTTTCGCCGGTATCGACAAGGCGAGATTCCACCGGCCGGTTAATCCCGGTGAAACACTGACTCTTGAAGTTGAAATTTTAAAGCTGCGCACCAGTATCGGCGTAGGTAAAGCTATAGCAACTGTTGACGGGAAAAAAGCCGCGACCGGGGAGATTACATTCGCAATCGGACCTGCGCAGAATTAATAATTAATATTGAAATCAACAAAAAACCTGAGAACTCTCCAACATGCTAAAAACTCTTTAAAAATTGCAGCAGAAAAAGTATAAACCTAATATATCTTCGAAATTCGGTTAAGCTACTGCTTTTCCCATTTTAGGAGGATTTTAATTGGTAAACAAGGTTTTGATAGCAAACCGCGGCGAAATTGCCGTTAGGATAATAAGAGCATGCCGTGAACTTGGTATAAGAACGGTTGCGGTTTTTTCAGAGGCGGACAGAAATGCGCTTCACGCCCAGATAGCTGATGAATCCGTTTGTATCGGGCCTGCACCGACTAAAGACAGCTACCTCAACGTTAAAGCAATTCTTGCCGCGTGCGAGGTCACCGGCGCACAGGCCATTCATCCCGGCTTCGGCTTTTTATCCGAAAACGCGGATTTTGCGCATATGTGCGGGAAATGCAACCTTATCTTTATCGGGCCGGACGCATCATCCATGGAATTAATGGGCGACAAGGCGATGGCGAAAGACACGATGAAGAAGGCCGGTGTCCCTGTTGTTCCGGGCTCGGACGGCGAAGTTAAATCTTTTGAAGAAGCGAAAGAAATCGCCGAAAAGATAGGATACCCGATTATGGTTAAAGCTTCGGCAGGCGGCGGAGGAAGAGGAATCAGGCGTGTCGATTCGCCGGACAAACTCGAAGCCTCGATAAATGCCGCGAAAGCAGAAGCGGGAGCGTTCTTTGGAAACGACGGAATATACATTGAAAAATTTATTGTAAATCCTCATCACATAGAAGTACAAATTCTTGCCGACAACTATGGGAATGCGGTTTACCTCGGCGAGCGCGACTGTTCTTTGCAGCGCCGCAATCAGAAAGTGCTTGAAGAATCACCGTCAATGCTCGTTTCTCAGAAGCTTCGTGAAAAGATGGGTGAAGTTTCAATCCGTGCGGTTCACGCATGCAGTTATAAAAACGCCGGAACGATAGAATATTTAGTCGATGAACACGGAAACTTCTATTTCATGGAGATGAATACGCGAATTCAGGTCGAGCATCCGGTAACGGAGCTTGTCAGCGGTATTGATATCGTAAAACAGCAAATACTTATAGCATGCGGTGAAAAACTCCCGTTCAGGCAGAGCAATATCAGTCTAAAAGGGCATGCTATCGAGTGCCGTATAAATGCAGAGAACCCGAAGTATAATTTCAGACCGTCACCCGGAAAAATTGAATCGCTGCACATGCCGGGCGGGCCGGGCATAAGAATAGACAGTTCTGTTTATCAGGGTTACGTAATTCCTCCATATTATGACAGCATGATTGCAAAACTTATCGCATACGCGCCGACGAGAGACGAGGCAATCAAAAAAATGCGCTGGGCGCTTGCGGAATTTCTGGTTGACGGAGTAGATACAAATATTGATTACCAGCTTGAAATTTTAAAAGATAAAGATTTTATTGATGCAAAATATGATATAGGGTTCCTCGACAGAAAAAATTTTGCAAGTAATCTGTAAAATAGTATCACCAGTTTAGAGAGGGTGACAAATTTGCTTGAAGATTTATTTAAAAAAGTAAAAAACCGTATGGCCGACATTCCGATGCCGGAAGCTAAAACAGGTGTTAATATTCCGTCTGACCTGCTGTTCAAATGTCCGAGATGTCAAAATGTCATTTTTGAAGAAGAGTTTGAGCGGGCGCTTAAAATATGCCCGAAATGCGGATACCACTCGCGCATAACTGCGCCGGAAAGGCTTGCTCTGACAGCGGATGACGGCAGCTTTGTTGAATACGACGCCGGACTTATAACACTTAACCCGATTGATTTTCCGGGGTATGACGAAAAAATAAAGAAACTGAAAAACACCACGGGGCTTAACGAGGCGGTTATTACCGGAGAATGTACCATCGAAGGGCAAAAGACTGTAATCGGCATTATGGACAGCCACTTTATGATGGCTTCGATGGGCTCAGTGGTAGGCGAAAAAATCACCCGGGCTTTTGAAAAGGCACAGGAGAAAAGGCTTCCTGTAGTACTGTTTACGGCGTCAGGCGGAGCAAGAATGCAGGAAGGTATCATATCGCTTATGCAGATGGCCAAAACATCGGGAGCCGCAGCAAGACACAGTGACGCCGGGCTTCTATATATAACGGTTATGACCGACCCGACGACAGGCGGCGTTACTGCATCATTCGCTTCACTCGGAGATATAATAATTGCCGAGCCAAAGGCCCTTATAGGCTTCGCTGGACGCAGGGTTATTGAGGATACGATACGCCAGCATCTGCCGGATGATTTCCAGTCGGCGGAGTTTTTGCTTGAACATGGTTTCGTAGACATGATTGTTAATCGTGCCGATATGAAACAGGTTTTGGGAAGACTTTTAAAGTATCACAGTGCGGAGGTGTCCGCTGATGAATAAAGCATGGGAACATATCGAAATTATCCGCAATATGCAGCGGCCAAACCTGAACGATTACATCGACATGATTTTTGACGATTTTCTCGAAATGCACGGGGATCGCGCTTTCGGCGACGATAACGCTATCAAAGGCGGAGTTGCCGTATTTGACGGCAGACCGGTAACGGTTATCGGTATGGTCAAAGGCAAAAACCTCGAGGAAAATAAAAGATGCAATTTTGCCATGCCGAATCCGGAGGGCTACAGGAAAGCGTTAAGGCTCATGAAACAGGCGGAAAAATTCAGCAGGCCTGTTATATGCCTTGTTGATACATCCGGTGCCAATCCCAGCATGGGTGCGGAGGAACGCGGACAGGGCGAAGCTATAGCAAGAAATCTTTTTGAAATGATGAGGCTAAAAACGCCGATAATCAGCATAATACTAGGTGAAGGCGGAAGCGGCGGAGCTTTGGCTTTGGCTGTTTGCGATGAACTTGCGATGCTTGAAAATGCGGTATATTCAGTTATTTCACCGCGCGGATTCGCAAGCATTCTGTGGAAAGACGGTTCACGTGAGAAAGAAGCGGCCGGACTTTTGAAAATGACAGCTGAGGATCTTGTAAACCTTGGCGTTGCAGATTACATTATTGATGAACCTGCCGGCGGAGCACAAAACAATCCGCAGGCCCAGGGTGTGTATATTTCTGAATTTCTAAAGTTGGCCCTGCAAAAACTTGAAGGAAAGAATCTATCAGATCTAACAGGAACGCGTTATATGAAGTTTAGAAAAATAGGCGTTTTTGGCGATTCCTTTGAATAATATATACTAATTTTAATTTTTGCCATAAAGATATTGACAACACTTTTTTGCACATGTAGAATAATATAAGCCGATAAAGGAGGAAATTGATAATGGTATTTGAAAAGGTAAGATCTATATTGGTGGGACAGCTTGGCATTGACGAGGAAAAGGTAAAAATGGATGCCTCAATCGTCGATGATCTTGGCGCCGATTCCCTCGATGTAGTTGACCTTATAATGTCACTCGAAGAAGAATTCGATGTTGAGATACCTGATGAAGATGTCGAAAACATGAAATCAGTCGGTGACATTGTAAAGTATATTGAAGCAAAACTTTAATTTAGCGTTAATCAAAATTAAAAGCGTGTGACGTTTTGTCACACGCTTTTTGTTATAGTAATATAAATATAAAAATTGTGAGAAAACTCATGTTGACAAAAAAGTATTTGCCGTTATAATATATAAGGTTGCTCAGCGAACAATTACAATATTCTATTGATACACGATATTTTTGGAGGAATTATGGTTAAAAATTATGATTATGCAATCATAGGCGGCGGAATAGGCGGACTTATGTGCGCATATCGCATCAAGGAGAGAAAGCCTTCCTCGACGGTTTTGTTGATAGAAAAAGGGTCGGACCTTTCAAAACGTCATTGCCCTATCATCGAAAAGAAAACGACACGCTGCATAAAATGTCCATCGTGTGCCATTATGGAAGGCCTTGCGGGGGCCGGAGCATTTTCTGACGGCAAATATATTATTTCATGCGAATACGGTGGTTGGCTGCCTGATTTTCTCGCACATGAAACCGTTCTCGACTATATTGAACAGGCGGACAAAATACTTGTTTCTTTTGGCGCGACAACAGAGCGTTTTAATCCTGATAATGAGCTCAAGAAAAAATGCCTCCAGCATGACCTCCATATGCAGCAGGCAACTGTTAAACACCTTGGAACCGACGCAAATCTAGAGACAATGCTTCATATGTCAGCGCGTGTCAAAGAGGGCTGTGACGTAATGACCCAGACTGAAGCATATGACGTCGATATAAAGAGCCATACAGTGAACCTGAAGGGCAAAAACGGTGAAGAAAGCGATATAACCGCGGAAAGAATTGTATTTGCTGTCGGACGCGCAGGAAGCGGATTTTTCAGCGACTGGTGCCGCAAAAACGATATTCCCCTGACAAACAATCAGGTTGACATCGGTGTGCGCGTTGAATTGCCGTCAATAGTCTGGGAGGACTTTTCAAAGAAAATATATGAACCGAAAATATGGTATCGCAGCCACGGTTACGGTGATACGACACGTATGTTTTGCTTTAATGAAAGAGGAAGCGTGGTTACAGAAAACACACGGGGCGTTCTGACAGTTAACGGGCATGCTTTCCGTGACGAGAAAAAGAAAACCCAGAATTCAAACTTTGCGCTGCTTTCTACAATCAGGTTTACGAACCCATTCCGTGAGCCGATCGCATATGCAAGGCACGTTGCAAGCCTGGCAAACCTTATAAGCGGAGGGTCGATACTGGTTCAAAGGCTTGGTGATCTCGAACTTGGACGGCGTACTGACGAGAAAAGGCTTCGCCAGTGTACGACAAGGCCTACTTTGGACGCGGTAGCGGGCGATCTCAGCTTGTGCATGCCGAAGCGTCAGCTTGACAATATAGTTGAAACGCTTCACGCACTCGATAAAGTTGCGCCGGGAACTGCGAACAGCGATACTCTTCTTTACGGGATTGAGTGTAAATATTATTCCGCACGCCCGGAGAATGACGATTTTGAACTTGCCGGCTGCAGGGGAATCTATGCAATCGGAGACGGTGCGGGCTTTACTCGTTCGCTGTCACAGGCATCGGCAAACGGGCTTTATGTCGCGGATAAAATAACAAGATAAGTCATATAAATTATTGCGAATACAAGAATTAGCACCAATGCATTTGCTAAAGTAAACTGACGGAGGCTGCAATGAAAACGATAGTAATGACAGG
Organism: Ruminiclostridium sp.; assembly: GCA_036261235.1. Lineage (GTDB taxonomy): Bacteria > Bacillota > Clostridia > Oscillospirales > Ethanoligenentaceae > Ruminiclostridium_D. The sequence continues at coordinate 24,093 of DATALE010000005.1, forward strand.
CGGCGGGACTGCCGGACATATTACGCCTAATATAGCGCTGATACCGAAGCTTCGCGGAGCCGGTTTCAACATTCACTACATCGGCCTGAAAAATGGAATGGAAGAGGCGCTTATAAAAGAGCAGGGCGTTGAATTTCACGGTATTAAAGGCGGAAAACTCAGACGGTATTTTGACATAAAAAACTTTACCGATGTTTTTAAAATCGGCGCCGGCTTTTTTGAATCAGTTTCACTGATTAAGAAAATCAAGCCTGATATCGTTTTCAGCAAGGGAGGCTTTGTTTCAACCCCTGTCGTCTGGGCGGCTTCCTTCTGTCATGTGCCTGTCGTCGCACATGAATCTGACGGTTCTATCGGTCTCGCGAATAAGCTTTCATTGCCGTTCACAAAAAAAGTCTGTTATACTTTCCCGGAAACAGGTTCACAGATTCCCGAAGGGAAAGGTATTTTTACCGGACTTCCGATACGTGACGCATTGCTCAAGGGAAGCGCGGAAATTGGCCGGGAAATATGCGGCTTTAGCGGGGAAAAGCCTGTTATCGTCGTAACAGGCGGCAGTCAGGGTGCGCAATTTATTAATGAACTGCTAAGAGACTGCCTTGCTGAACTGCTTCCTGAATTTTTTGTCTGCCATATCTGCGGCAAGGGTAATCTCAACAGCAATCTAGAAGGCGTAGACGGTTACCGCCAATTTGAATACGTTACTGATGACCTTAAACATTTATTTGCTATGGCTGACATTGTAATTTCACGAGCAGGGGCTACCAGTATTTTTGAGCTGCTGGCGCTGAAAAAACCGAACCTTCTCATACCTTACGGACTGGCGGCAAGCCGCGGAGACCAGATTTTAAACGCCAGATCATTTCAGAAGCAGGGTTTCAGCGAAGTGCTTAATCAAAATGACGCAACAAAGGAAAAGTTTTTGTCAATGATAAAATCAATCTATGAAAACCGTTCTTTTTATATTGAGAAAATGGAGAAAAGTGCTGTAAAAAACGGACTTGAAAGCGTTTTCAGTATTATCTGTGAAACAGCTGGAGTTTAAACTCAAAATTTTTATTTTTTGATTTTTCTATTCCCTCTCTTTGAGCAGGGAATTTTTTTATTCGTGGCGAATATGTTGTTGTGAAAGTTAATGCAATTGATAGTTAATTTCCGGATTAAATAGAGCAACAGCAATTAAGCACTTTGCCACTCACGCCGTGGCGGGCGGTTCCTTTGACGCGTCAAAGGAACTAAAGACAATTTATATTCTTATACGGTTTAAAAATAGCAGGTGTTAATAAGCACTTTGTCGCTCTGCGCCGCGACAGGCGCTTTCTTTGTTCCGCCAAAGAAAGGAAAGGCGGCTATGGGCTAGCCGCCCCTAGTATCCTGCCTGCCGATACGCAAAATGAGCGCAAGTATCTTGAAGCACCTTTACAGACTGCGCGGCGGACAAACATAGAATCCAGCGGCGTGAAGAAAGAACCACGCCGCATAACGATGTTTGTCCGGTTTGACGTAAGGCTGTGCCACCGTCAAACTCCCCGCTTGCGCTCAATTGATATTCTTATGAGCGCTCATTTTGCGTTGCTTTTTCTTTATCTTAACATGAAGGTTGACCTTTTTATCTTGAACCTATTTGCTCACCGCTAACGGGTTAAAATCAATAAATACCCACCAATAATTTAATTATAACAACGAATGTTCAAAGCCACGCGCGAAAACGGGCGCGCGGTGCTTTGCTTTAAATCGAGAGCAGCGGGCAGTTTACCGCAGGCAAACCTTAAAAACAATGGTTGTGAGGCGTGATACTTATTTTTCGCCGAACGGATTCCGGTGTTTTTGAACCGCGCGTGTCTTAGTGGTGAGCTGAGGTACTCGCACCCGTTTTCATGCCCCAAAAAGCGGAGTTAAGGGGCGCAGCGCCCTTACGTCTTCTTTAGTTTCTTTCTGGACGAGCAGAAAGAAACAGCCTGTCGCGGCTTGAGCGACAAAGAAGTTATTTGATGTTGTTCTTGTTAAAACGAGAGAGCATCTTTTACACAACTACAGTATGCAATTTTATTAACTCCGATAAAAAGTCTTTGCTTATCTTT
>DATALE010000021.1:0-13965 GCA_036261235.1 Ruminiclostridium sp.
TCACAGTCATTATTAAAATGCCTTATCTCCTGTTTCTGCGAACATGAAAACAATGTTAACCCAAACGCAGCAATTAACAAAAAATTAATTCATATTAGTGAATTATGTCTATTATTAACTAAAAGAGTAAATACGATATAAAATAAATAGGTAAAAATATTAAATCAAAATTTAGTAATATATCTTGTAAACTTAATAATTAGTGATATAATTCGTTTATAAATCATATAGCATTATTATACAAAAAATAATAAAATATTAGGCAATCTTAAGGAGACGCGGAAGTTTATGTCGACAAGAGCCGGCACGGCTTTATTGTTAATTGCTGCGTTTGGGTTAACATTGTTTTCATGTTCGCAGAAACAGGAGATAAGGCATTTTAATAATGACTGTGAAAAAGGAACCTCATATTGCAAGTATGCTGAGGAACCGATCAATTTGAAAACATATGACGGCAGCAATCAGGCAAACCATCCTAAAGTACTATATATCAAAAATGGCTGGAAAGGGTATAAATATTGGATGTCGTTTACCCCATATCCTTTCATGAACGCGGCTTTCGAAAACCCTTCAGTGGCTGTTTCCAACGACGGAGTCAACTGGAGATCACCGGATGGGATGAAACAGCCGGTCGAAGGCCCTCCTCGTGACGCGGACAGAGGTGGCCATTATTCCGATCCCGAGCTGGTTTTTTGCGGTGACCGGATGGAAATGTGGTATAGATACAATCCGTCAAGAAAAGACAAACCGTGTACTGATAATAACGAAAACAGTATTCTTATGACAGAAACAAAGGACGGTCGTGTCTGGTCGAAACCTTATCCTGAATTCAGGGGGAAAACACAGTACTACAGCCCGGCTGTGCTTTACGAAAACGGCGAGCACCGTGTGTGGTATTCAAGCAAAGGAGGAAAACTTTTTTACCGTGAATGTAAAAATCTAAAACAATGGACAAAGCCTAAAAATGTTAAACTGTTTTTGCCTGGATTCAGTATCTGGCATCAGGATGTAATAAAAAGCGACGGTGAGTATGAAATCCTGTTTACCGCATATAAAAACGGATGCTTCAACAGTAATAACCAGTGCCTTTATTTCGCAGTATCTCACGACGGCATAAATTTCAGCAAGCCGGTTATGATTCTTTCGCCCTCGACTAATCCCGAAAGTCTCGATAATAAGATGATATACCGCAGCACCGCAGTTAAAATCGACGATTGCTGCGAACTTTATTATTCCGCGCTTAGCAGAAGCGGCGAGTGGCATATCTTCAAAACCGATTTTAGCGAGGAAACTGCGAGAAGGGCAGTTCTATAGAAGCTTTTAACAATTAATCATTCAATAATATATAAAGGAGAGTTTTTATGCAGTATTTGATTTTCGGGGCAGCTGTAATAGCTGCGATTTTTGTTATCTGGCTTTTGATTTTTAAAATTTTAGGTCTGCGTGTTATCAAATCAAACGAGGTTGCGGTTGTTGAAAAGTGGTGGAGCTTTAAAGGCTCTCTTAAAAATTCAATTATAGCGATAAACGGTGAAGCCGGTTATCTGCCCGACCTGCTCCGCGGCGGTATCCATTTTCGCTCGGCGCTTATGTATAAAATACATAAATATCCTCTTATAACGGTATCACAGGGTGAAATGGCTTATGTATTCGCACGCGACGGTATTCCGCTTAGCCCTGAACAAACGCTGGGCCGGATTGTACCGGAAGCAAATAATTTTCAGGATGTTGCGGGATTTTTAAAAAACGGCGGACAGCGCGGCCCACAGAGAGGTATATTGCGTGAAGGAACTTATGCTATCAACCTTTCGCAGTTCATCGTTGTGACGTCTTCCGGAATAAAATCTATCGCGACAAGCGCGCGTGAACTCAATGAAATGCAAAGTCTTGAAAACATACTAAAAGCAAGAAATGCTTTCAGCCCGGTAGTTATTATGAGTACCGGATTTCAAAAGAATTCGGCAAATCAGGTGCAGGAAAGCACTGATGTTATCGGTATTGCAACAGTCCACGACGGCCCGTCGATACCGAAAGGTGAAATCATTGCTTCCGACATCGGGAATGACCATCAAAGCTTTCAGGACCCGGAAAAATTTCTTGCAAGCGGTGGCTGTCGCGGTAAGCAGCTTCAGGTTCTGACAGACGGTACATACTATATAAACAGGCTATTTGCTACCGTTGAATTAAGGCCAAAAACAATCGTTCCGATCGGATATGTCGGTGTTGTTACTTCATTCTACGGAAAACAGGGACGCGATACGACAGGTGTCGAATACGGCCACGGACAGCTCGTGAACCAGGGCTGCAAGGGTGTACTTTCGGAGCCGCTCATGCCCGGCAAATATGCGTTTAACACTGACGCGGGCGCAATTTCACTTGTTCCGACGACTAATATTATTTTAAAATGGAAAAAAGACGACAGCAGCGGCCAAAAGTATGATGCTGATTTAGCAGAGGTTGACATAATCACGAAGGACGCATTTGAACCGGCTCTTCCTTTGTCGGTTGTCATGCACATTGATTATAAAGAAGCGCCGTGGGTAATCCAGAGGTTCGGTGATCTGACAAAGCTTGTCAACCAATCTCTTGACCCGCTTGTCAGCGCATATTTTAAAGATATCGCGCAGACAAAGACACTTATCGAACTAATTCAGGAGCGCAGTACAATCCGTGAAAAAGCGGTTGTCGAAATGAAAGAAAAATTTGCGGCATATAACCTCAACCTTGAAGAAGTGCTTATCGGAACCCCTGTAGCGCCCTCGGGTGACTCCAGAATCGAGAATATCCTGACTCAGCTGCGTGAACGCCAGATTGCGGAAGAACAAAAGGTAACTTATAATAAGCAGAAGGAAGCCGCCGAGACGGAAAGAGCGCTTAAAGAAGCGCAGGCTGTGGCACAGAACCAGACGTCGCTTACCCAGTCAAAGATTTCGATTGAAGTCGCCGCCAATGAAGGTGAAGCAATCGCCAAAAAAGCGGAGCAGGAAGCGAATAAGATTGTTTCCATTGCAAAGGCGGACGCCGAAAGGGTAAAACTTGAAGGTAACGCGGAAGCTGAAAAGGAAGCGGCGGTCGGAACAGCAAAAGCTACCGCAATTCAAAAGCAGGTTGAAGCCTATGGCGGATCGAGCTATCGACTGACACAGGAGATTGCCGATAAACTTTCCGAAGCCATAAAAGAGGCTAAGACGCCGGTCGTTCCGGGAACTGTAGTTAATTTCGGTGGAGGGCAGAGCGGGAGCAGCGATACAATAGTTGAAACACTTCTTAAGCTGATTACACTCTCAAAAGTCGGTGTTGATATAGACACGGATACACAGCGCATGGCGGCTGCGGACAGCGTTTCACCGGAAAATAAGAAGTAATAAATATAGAAAAGGGCTTTTCAAAGCGGTCAAACCACTTGAAAAGCCCTTTTCTATATAGATAAAAGAAAATCAGATAATCTTCATTGAAATGTCAAATGCCTTGACGGAATGAGTCAGCGCTCCGATGGAAATAATATCGACACCTGTTTCGGCAACCTTTTTTAACATTCCGGACGTGATTCCGCCGGAAGCTTCCACAAGGGCTTTGCCCCCGATTATTTCAACAGCCTGTTTCATTGTTTCGGCGTCCATATTATCAAGCATGATTATGTCCGCAGTAGTTGAGGCGGCTTCTCTCACTTCATTAAGCGTCCTTGTTTCAACTTCTATTTTTATAGTATGCCCTACTTTTGAGCGCAGGGTTTCAACTGCCTTTGTGATTGACCCGGTAGCGTCAATATGGTTGTCCTTTATCATTGCGGCGTCGGACAGATTGAAACGGTGATTGTGACCGCCGCCTACCGTGACGGCATACTTTTCGAGTGCGCGGAGACCGGGAAGGGTCTTGCGGGTGTCAGTTATAGCAGCCTTTGTTCCGGCAACCTCATCAACCGCGTTTTTAGTTGCGGTGGCAATTCCCGACATATGCTGCAGAATATTAAGGGCGGTGCGTTCACCTTTTAACAACGCGCGTGTTTTGGCCTGAACCCGGGCTATTATATCGGATTTTTCAAGTAGATCGCCGTCTTTTTTAAGTATTTCAAAACAAGCATCGGCATCAAGAATTTTAATTGTTTTGAGCGCTGCGTCAATACCGCAGAGAACACCATCCGCTTTTGACATAAACACAGCGTTGGAAACCTGCTTTTCGGGTATCAGGTAATCGGTTGTCACATCAAGGTAGGTAATGTCTTCCTTGAGTGCTCTGCTGATTACATCGTCAAGAATAAAATCGGAAACATTCATCCTATTACCTCCGTCAATATCAATTTTGCAATTTTCACAAGACTTTTTGCTTCCAGCAAATCAAGACTGTAGGTGAAGTCGGTGGTGTCCAGCATTTCTTCGATTTCACAAATTCTCGGGAGCCCACGTTTTGCCGCGATAATGTCAGGATTAATAAAAAAGCTGTTCTGAACAATTGAACGGACTTCCCGGCGTATACCGATCGGGAGCGGCTGCCCGTTCTTCATCTCAAATAATGCGCGTGGTGTAAAGCTGTTTTCTTCGCCGAGACATTTCTGCGAGATATCATGTGCCGCTCTGCGTGAAAATACAAGCGCCTCAAGCAGCGAGTTGCTGGCAAGACGGTTGTTGCCGTGAACCCCGGTATGGGAGCATTCCCCAACAGCGTAAAGCCTGTCCACAGTTGTCCGTGAAAAAGTGTCTACGTCTATGCCGCCCATTAGATAGTGCTGACAGGGGAAAACCGGAATTCTTTCTTTTGTGATATCAATCCCCTCGTCAAGGCATTTTGAATAGATGCCGGGAAAACGTTCTTTGACAAACAGAGGATCCTGAGCTGTAATATCAAGGTAAAAATTCTCGCTGTTAGTTTTTATTGATTCTTCCATAACGAAGTGTGAAACAACGTCACGTGGGGCGAGTTCACCCCGGCTGTCATAAGAGGGCATGAAGCGTTCACCGCGGCAGTTAAGCAGGATAGCCCCCTCGCCGCGTACCGACTCTGAAATAAGGAAGCGTTCGCGCTCTTCACGCGCCGCAAAAGCCGTCGGATGGAACTGGATAAGGCTTATTCCGCTGACTTTTGCCCCGAGACCGTTCGCCATTACTATTCCGTCACCGGTCGCTATTTTTGAGTTCGTAGTATATTTATAAACACGCCCGATACCACCAGTGGCAAGTATTGCGTAACGCGAGCATACATTAAAAAATTTATCGCCCTGAAGGATACCAAAACAAAAACCGCGTTCAATCCTATCCATTTTAAGGACAGCAGCGTTTTCAAGAACGGTGATGTTTTTTCTCCGCTTTACATGAGCGCTCAGCTTTTGTACTACTTCAAGTCCTGTAGTATCCTTGTGGTGGACGATGCGGTTGATTGAATGTCCGCCTTCAAGGGTCATATGCAGATGACCAAGCGTATCACGGTCAAAATCAACGCCGAATTCTATCAGTTTTCGCACATCTTTTGGTCCTTCATCGACCAGAACTTTTACTGCGTTAATGTCATTTTTGTTTCCGCCTGCCACAAGCGTGTCATGAATATGCTGTTCCCGGCTGTCTTTGTCGTGGTTGAGGACAGCGGCAATACCCCCCTGAGCCAAGGCACTGTTGCTAAGTTCAAGTTCGCGCTTTGTTATTATAAGAACGGACAGTGACGGGTCGGCGTTAAGAGCTGCGTAAAGGCCCGACACTCCGGTACCTGCTATAACAATATCATACGCAGGTATTGTTGAGTTGTTTTTAAGCATTTATTATCTGCACCTTCAAATCAGTATGCACAGCGCGCATAAATTTACATTTATTTTACCACAAAAACATGCCGACTAAAATTATAAAAGAAAAGATATTGTCATTTTTTTAAATAAAGGTTAAAATGTATATCATATTATTTGAGCGAGTACAACTTTTTGAGCATTTTTACTATGGAGGAAAATATGCAGAAACGGATTGTCGAGAAGACCGGGGAATGGGTGTCGCTGCTTGGTTTTGGCTGCATGCGCTTTCCCAAAAAAGACGGCGTTAATGATATGGAACAGGTGCAGAAGATGGTTGATTACGCCAAAGTAAGCGGCGTAAACTATTTTGACACGGCCTATGTTTATGATAATGGGGATTCAGAACGCTGTATCGGCAAAGCGCTGAGCAAATATCCTCGTGACAGCTACTTTTTGGCGACAAAGCTTCCGATATGGGCTGTCAAAGAAGAATCGGATATTGAAAGGATTCTTAATACATCGCTTGAAAGACTTCGAACCGGATACATTGATTTTTATTTGCTGCACTCAATGGATAAGGATCATTGGAACGACGCAAAAAAATTCAATGCCATAGAAATATTGAAGAAATATCGCGAAGAAGGAAAAATTAAATATATCGGTTTCTCTTTTCATGACAGTCCGGAAATGTTCCGTGAAATCGTCGGTGCATTTGATTGGGATTTTGTCCAGATTCAGCTCAATTATCTTGACTGGAATTTGCAGAGGGCGGGCGAGATGTACCAGATAATTGAGGAAAAGAACTTGTCCTGCATAGTGATGGAGCCGATCCGCGGCGGGGCACTCGCAAATCCGCCAAAAGAAGTCTCCGATATTATCAATAAAGCAGCCGTGGGTGTTTCACCGTCATCAATGGCGTTAAGATTTTGCGCTTCTCATCCGCGTGTCAAGGTGATTTTAAGCGGTATGTCCAGTTTTGAAAATGTAAAGGAAAACGTTGAAACGCTTGCAAATTTCACACCGCTCACAGAGGAAGAAAACAAGGCTCTTGATGAGGCCGCAATGTTTTTAATGTCACAGCCAAATATCAAATGCACAGACTGCCATTACTGCATGCCTTGCCCAAAGGGCGTAAATATTCCGTCATCGTTTACAGCTTATAACGACTACATGAAATTCCACAATGATGAGATGCTAAAAGGCCGCTATAATTTTGAACTTAAAGATGCAAGTCCGTATCAGTGTGTAAAATGCGGTATTTGCGTCAAAAAGTGCCCGCAGCACATAGACATTCCGAACAACCTTGACAAGGTCAGGGAAGTATTGTCACACGCGGGCATATGACTTAAATAAGGAGGAGCTGCCCTGCAAAGGCTTTTTCGGCTGCGGGGCAGCTCCTGTCTATTTAAAGCGGGCGGGCTTCCACGGCGAGAAATGCGCCGGTAATTCTCGGGCAAGGTGCTTACCTGCCGCCGACGCGCCGCACCTGCGGATTTTTCCACCCTGATATAGTTTATGCCGGCGCGGCCAGACTGGCACATAAAATAAAACACAAATAAAAACACAAAATAAATTATTGACCTTTTTTTCCTCATGGTTTAAAATTGTAAGGTAAGAATTAATTAAAAAAGCAGGATTTTTATGAATATAAAAATTTCACCGTCGATTTTATCGGCTGATTTTGCATGTCTCGGAAGTGAGTGCAGGCGGGTTTGTGAAAGTGGTTCCGATTTAATACACATTGATGTTATGGACGGTAACTTTGTTCCGAACATAACGATCGGCGCACCGGTCGTCCGAAGCATTAAACCGTATTCGGAGATTCCGCTGGACGTGCACCTGATGATTGACAGGCCTGAGCGCTATATTGACGATTTCATTGCCGGGGGCGCCGGAATCGTTACGGTTCATGCCGAGGCAACAGACAAACTCGATTTCATCATCGGCAGGCTGCATGAAAAGGGAGTCAGGGCTTCTGTTTCAGTAAAGCCGGGAACAAGTGTCGAAACGGTTTATCCATATCTGAAAAATCTTGATATGGTGCTTATTATGACGGTTGAACCGGGTTTCGGCGGACAGAAACTGATTGAAAGCACTTTGCCGAAGATTTCTGCATTAAGGCAGAAATGCGCGGACGAGGGAGTCAATTTGGATATTGAGGTTGACGGAGGCATTACTCCTGAAAATATTGAGCATGTTTCAAAGGCGGGGGCAAATGTTTTTGTTGCGGGCAGCGCTGTTTTTAAGGCGCAGGACATGAGAAGCGCTGTTTCGGCGCTCAGGGACGGGGCAATTCGAGGTTTGTGATAAAAAAATGCCCCGCGGAAGCCGCGGGGCATGGAAAACTGTCAAATCAACAATGAAAATAGCGAATAAAGTTTTCTATTGCGCGTGTTTTCAGGATGATAGTTCCATGTTCTTCCAGCATGGCCTCGTAAATTGCAGTGCAGCTTTCAGCACTGCCGTACTCCGATAGGGCGGCCAGCAGCGCGGCGAGCCTGTCGCGGTCAAGTCCAATCGATACCGGCAGAAATACGAGGTAATATTTTTCGTTGAAACAATATAGGGCGCTGTTTTGAATCGGCAAATCCGGGAAATCGGCAAAATGTCCGATTGCGTTGATTGCGTCTTCAAGATTATCGCAGCTGAATACATATCCGCTATGCTTCTTCGGATTTTTCGCGTTTATGTGCTTCTCCACTGCCTCACATTGTGATTTTGTAATATAGATTATACACCCGCTGTTTTTCCCCGGAAGCACTTCAAGAAGCAGTTTACATCGCTGGGTGCTGAAACCGTCTCTTTGAGCCTCTGAAAGTATTTCTTTCAGGAGCCTCTGTGTGCCGGGGCTTTCCTTACTTATTGAATAATAGTCAAGGTCATATTTGTCAAGGTCCTTAGGGTCGAGCTGAATGCGCAGCCTGTCTGGGCCTATTTTCTGGATATTCATTCCGTGCCTCCTCATGAAAGCGGTGTGGAGTTTTTTAAAGCATAAAATAAAGTAAAAGCTGCTGTTTTTTAAATAAGCGCCGCTTATGCCCAATAACACGGTAACGTTCAGCACCTGCGTGACATACTGTGTTATAATATTTATACTGGAAGAAACCATAAGACCGGCAAAAATATATCCGCTATTACATTATAATGAATACAACGCCAAAAGTCACTGTGCGACTTTTGGAAGAACGTCGATATTTATGTATTATTGTCGCAGGAAAGCAACTGCAGTTTTACTGTTTTGAAAACAGTAAATGTACGCCAATTATATGGAGGTTTTTTATGATGCTTAGAAGGCCGAGAGGTGGGCTGTGGCTCGAACTAAAAAAAACGCCGGCAGCCGAAAGGCCGATCGTTGAACTTAAAGCTCCGACAAGGCTCTATCTTCCGCTGAATCAATGCGGTGGAAGTTTGCCGGAAGTGCTGGTTCAAGAAGGCAGCCGTGTTTTAATGGGACAGCCTATAGCTGACGCTGCGCACGGGGATTGCTGTGCTTTGCACTCTCCTGTTTCCGGAACAGTTGAAAGCATTAAAGAATATAATTACCCTATCGGCGGCAAATCCGCTATGATAGTAATTGAAAATGACGGAAGGGATATGCCTTATAAAAAGAGTGCTGCTCATCCGAAAAATACCGAGGAAGTAATATCCGCCATAAGAAATGCCGGTGTCGTATCATCAAAAGGCTATGAGCTGCCGCTTTGGACGAAAATTCAGAAGATTGCCGACAGGAACATCAAAACAGTAGTATTGAACGTAGTCGAAACAGAGCCTTATGTCTGCGCGTCACAAAAAGTTATGGACGAGATGCCGGACGAGGTCGCACAGGGGCTCGGCATAATTATGAAATGCGCCGGGGCAAAAAAAGCAATTTTGGCGGTCAGCGACGATATTCCTGGAGAAATTGCCAAAGGTATGGCGGAAAGTGCTCATCTTGCAGGTGTTGAGCTGACCATTGCCCATATACCACAAAAATACCCGAATGGGAACGAACAATTTCTCTGGCGTGAGCTTTTTGCGCACGAAATCGATGCTCAGATTAAAAAAGGCGGACAAGCGCCGGAAGTATATTTCACTTATCCTCAGGACTGTGTTAATATATGCCGCGCGGTTGAAGACGGAACGCCTCAGCTGACGCGTGTGATTACCGTTGCGGGAGACGCCGTTGAAAATCCGCAGAATCTTGAAGTGCGTATCGGAACCCGGATTCATGATATTCTGGATCATTGCGAGCTCAGTTTTGACCCTGACAGGGTGGTTCTCGGCAGCGCTATGCGAGGGGTGGCCATTCAAAGCCTTGACACGCCGGTTACCAAATCTGTGGGAGCGGTTCTTGCTCTTAAGGCCGCGAGCAGAAAAATCGCAAAGTCGTCGTGTATTAACTGCGGCAAATGCGTCAGCGTGTGCCCACAGGGCCTCTTGCCGAACTATATAGCAATGCGGGCGGTAAAAGCTGACGTTGATGCTCTTAAAGATCTCCATATTGACGACTGTATCGAATGTGGCTTATGTGCATACATATGTCCGGGCAGAATGCCGATTGTCGAATTGATTAAAAAAATAAAAAAAGCCGCGATGTAGGAAAGCCTGCTCCGGTGAATGATAGGGGAACTGTTTCTTGAGACTGTTTGCAGCGTCGTCGCCTCACATAAGGCATGGCGATGATATAAGAGTTACGATGGGCGATACGATTTTGCCGCTCCTGTTTCTGCTGTTTATGGCAGTATACTATACGGGCTGGAGGGCGCTTACACTGACCGCCGTTTCGGTAGTAAGCGCTGTCGTCTTTGAATACCTTTACAGGCGAATTCTCCGCAAAAGCCGCAGCATCGGCGATATTTCGGCGATTGTTACCGGAATGATTATTGCGTTCTGCATGCCGGTTTCCGCGCCAATTTGGTTTCCGATTGTCGGATCGTTCTTTGCCATTGTCGTAGTAAAGCAGCTTTTCGGAGGGCTTGGCGGCAATATTTTCAACCCGGCGGCAAGCGCAATCTGCCTGCTGACCGTTACATGGCCCGGCGTTATGTCAACCTTTCCGCAGGCTTCTGAAAAATTTCCCCTGTTTGCGACTCCCGTTAATTTTGAAACCGGAGTGCCTGTGCTGACTTCACTTAAAAACGGGACTCTTCCCGACAACAAAATTTTTGAGATGCTGATAGGCTATACCCCGTCAAACCTCGGCACAGGCGCGATTTTAATTATAGCTATCGCGGCTTTGGTACTGCTTTACCGCAGAATAATAAGTTGGAAGGTTCCGCTTGCATTTCTCGGTACCGTGGCGCTCGCGGCTTTCATTTTTCCGCGGTGCCCGTCCGGGAGGATTGACTCGGTTTTGTTTGAGCTGACTTCCGGTTCAGTTGCTTTTGCGGCTGTTTTTATGGCAACAGATCCGGTGACAAGCCCGGTTACTACATTCGGGCGGTTGCTGTACGGATTCTTCCTGGGCGTCATTACTATTTTTATAAGATACTTCGGGATTTATCCGGAAGGCGCATTTTTTGCGATACTAATCATGAACCCCTTTGTATTGGCGTTAGACAGACTCGGCTGGACGTTCAAAATGAAAGGGGGCAGAATAACATATGAGCAACAATAAGAAAAAAAGCAATAAGGCTCCGAAATCGGCATCCACGGCGGCGGTTATGGAAAAAAAGAAACCTGCTGAAAGCGCGGTAAAAAAGGTTTCCGTAAAAAATACGGTAAAGCCTGAAACCCCGGCGAAAAAAATCATCACTCCGAAGAACAGCAAAAAGGGAATTGCGAATATTATTTCAGAAACAAAAAATAAGGCGGCCGCACCTTTAAAAGTGATAAAGAGCAAGGCTTCTCAGTTTTCAAAACCTGAAAAGGTCAAAAAGGAACCGAAGCCTGTTGAAGTTGAAGCAAAAATTGATCAGGTCAGGAACATTAAAGAACGGTTATTTTCTCTTAATCCTGTATTCGTTAGAATTTTGGCGGTTGTCCCGCTGCTGGGCGCGGCTGTATCGCTTAAAAACGGCGTGATGCTTTCATGCGCAATGCTCCTTACACTGCTTCCGCTTAACCTGCTGCTTATTCCCATATACAGATTTGTTCCTGAACGATACCGTTTTGCGATATCATTTGCCGCGGCAGGCATTATAATAACACCTGTTTGCCTGCTGACAGATTATCTTGTTCCCACAATCACCTCAAGCTGCGGAATTTATTTGCCTCTTATTGCCGTATGCGCACTTTTGTTGACCGAAAAAAAACATTTCGGCAAAAAATATGTTGTGCCGAATACAGCGCGTGACGCACTGCTGAACGGCCTCGGTTTTGCTTTTGCCGCAGTAATTTTCTCAGCGCTGCGCGAGATAATTTCGAACGGCTCGTTTTATGACAGGGCTCTCCCTTATATATCGGGATTTAAGTTCAAATTTGCGGCAATGCCCGCCGGCGCGTTTATACTTCTCGCAGTTTTGGCGGCGCTTTTCAGAAAAATATCCAAATACAAAAAAACTGACGGGGAGGATATGGAATGAATTCATCACAGTTTGTTTCAATTGCCGTATCGGCAATTTTTGTCCAGAATCTCGTCATTGTTTATATGCTGTGTGAGGGAAGTTTCTTTAAAGAACTTAAAACTCCCACATCAGGGATTCTTTATGGAATTTCCGTGACCGCGGCGACAACTCTTACGTCTGTTTTGGCATGGATAGTAAATAGTTTTTTGCTGAGACCGAATTCTCTCGAATGGCTTGCGCCATTTGTGTTCATAATTATAATAGTAATGCTGGAAACAGCCGCCGAACTCATTTTTTCAAAAGTTGTTCCGGATAAGATTAACTCTCTTCACAAACTGTTTACGGCTTCGGCCTTCAACTGTGCAGTCTTGGGACATGCATTCCTGAATATTGAAGTAAATATGAGAGGCTTTTTCGGAGCCGCGTTTTATGGGTTCTGCGCAGGTATCGGTTATATCGCCGCAATAATTATAATAGCGAACGCTCTCGAGCGCATCAGGTTCAGCACGCCGCCGACGGTTTTCAAGGGGCTTCCTATTGCGCTCGTCACAACCGGAATTATTTCACTGGCATTTATGGGATTTGCGGGTATAACGATTTCATACTGATTGCGATTTGAGCATATTATATATTGCGTATGTGCACTCACGAGCAAAAAATCACACAGGTATATGGCGTTTAGTTTGCGAATGATGTATTATACTAATTCCAAATAAACTTAAGGTAAGAATTCGCGTAAAAATCGTAAATCAATATTTTGACGCAAATTCGTTGGAGACTTTTAATTTGGAATAAGTATTAAACATTATTCTGTTAATAGAATATTTAATAAGCAAATTAAAAAAAGAGGACATTTTTCGGAGGATAGCATCGATGCGAAGAATAAAAAGAGGAAACTACAGCGGTATTTATTCGTCAAGGCGCAGAAGGCGCAGTTCAAGTGCGCTTAAAACGGTAATCTTTATTATTCTAGCCGCGGCGGTTGTGTTCGTCGGCTACAGCATTTCTGACCCGCTCATAAGGCTTTTCTCCGGAAACCTGAAACCGACCGCTGCGTCGCATATTTCAAGTTCAAAATCAACGGCTTCATCTTCAAAGAAAGCCTCGTCTTCAAAGGCTGGCTCATCTTCAAAATTAAAGGCAGCAGCTGTTCGCGGCGTTTATCTGCCAAAAAGCTATCTGTCAAACACCGCTGAACTTAACAGCTTTATTTCACAGGCAAAAAGCGCCGGTATAAATCTTGCCGTAATTGACCTAAAAGCGGAAGACGGCGTTGTAAACTATGCTTCAAAAACGGACAGCGCGAAAGAGGCCATGGCACAAGGTGCGCCTGATGCGTCGGCGGCAGCAAAAGCTTTATCTGACGCCGGAATTACCCCCGCCGCCAGAATTTGTGCGTTTCAGGATCCTGTTGCCCCTTCGGTTTTGCGCGGAGCAGGTGTTCTTTATTCACAAAATCATAGTATGAACTGGCTTGACCCGTCAGGAAACAGATGGCTTAATCCGAATTCACAACAGGCACAGCAATATATTACAAGCCTTGCGACAGAGGCCGTATCTTTGGGATATAAACAGATATTTATTGATTCTCTTACTTTCCCGACAAAAGGGAATCCAGACAGTCAGGGTTATTATGGAGACAATATGACTTCAAAAGAACAAGTCATTTCGGATTATGTTAAGACGCTAAAACAGCAGGTCAACGCCGCGGGCGGAAAACTGACTGTTATGGCCGCCGGAGCAGCGGCGGTCGGTCAGGCAAACGAGAAT
>DATALE010000032.1:0-6914 GCA_036261235.1 Ruminiclostridium sp.
ACACAGGTAACCGCAAGCCAGATTATGTCCGCGTCCGAAGATTTATCTCTGACCCTCGAAGAAAACAGCAATTTTATGCAGGAGCTTTATACAGGAGCCAAAGAAATTAATAAACTTAATAATCTTAACTACTCGACGACATCGGAAGTAATTGAGGCAATAAAGGATATTGTCGCGAACATAGAAAAAGTCCGCAGCTACTCGACAGATGCGAGGAAAGTCGGTGAAGAAGCGGATAAAGCTATAAGCGAGGGTATGAAGCGCATCTACGATATCATTGAACTTATCGGCGCAATTGACGAAAGTTCAAAGCGTACTGTTAAATACGTTGAAAAATTCAGCGGTTCAACGAAGGAAATTGCAAAGATACTTAAAGTTGTTCATGATATCGCACGCGAAACTGAAATTCTGTCTTTCAACGCTTCAATAGAATCAAAGCGTGCAGGTGTGGAAGGACGCGGATTCGGTGTTATCGCAGGCGCTATCCGTGACCTTGCTGAAAAAAGCCGGAGGGAAGTCACGGAAATCGGGAACGTTATTGAGGATATCAATGGCGGTCTATCCACTCTGACAGAGAATATATTTGAAGATAACGGAAAAATTGAAAAAAGCGTCAGCAAAACAAAAACTGTTGAAGAAAGTCTTTCCCGTATGAAAGAAACCTTCTCTCAGCTGTCCCTCCAGATAAACGGTATTATGGACGCATCGCAGACGCAGAATCTTCTTGCGGCTGACGTCAGCGGAAAAATCTCCGGCGTTGAAGGAAATTCAAAGCGTGTCAACGAGGGCTTTAACGATGTCTATGCCTCGATCAAAAAGCAGAGAAGCAGTATGGACGCGCTAAACTCCCTAGGCAAATACCTGCTCGGCTCGGCAAACGATATGGCTGGTATTGTCAAGGACGCAAGCCAAGACGAATATGACGCCGCAGCCATCGCCGAAACTTCAAGAAACGTATTCGGGCTTCTTTCCAAAGAGGTTCTTGCAAACCCGATGTTTATATCCCTCGACCCCGAAATGCACAAGAGTATTCTTGACAGGCTGCTCTCCAATGAAATTATTGAAGCGGCGTGGTCAAACGATGCGAAAGGCAGATTTATTTATTCCAACCCACCGGCAGGTATTAAAAATGCTAAAGTCCGCGGCTGGTTTAAAGAAAGCATTACAGGCAGGAACTATACATCTGACGTTTACATATCAGCCATCACCAAAAAGCCTTGTATTACCGTTTCAATGCCTATTATAAGCGGCGGAAAGTATATCGGTGTAATCGGAGCAGACCTCAGGCTTAAATGAACTGAAACAGTAAGCTCATATATAATTTGAAAAACCGGCATTTTATTGCCGGTTTTTTTTTAGTAAAGTCAGTCGCTAAACCATTAGTTTTTGTATTATCTTCTGCCTTTTTTGAAGCTCCCGAGAGCGGGCATGATCAAAAGCGCGAGTATGCCTCCGGCAATGCCTGTTACAAGCTGAGAAATTGAAACTGTGCCGACAAGGACTTTTTCAAGCTTTGGGGCGATATGTAAAACCGGAACAACGATTTTTTCAACCGAAGCCCACATTGCAAGCATCTTTAAAGCGGCGCCCGCTGCAACACCCACAAAAGAAAGAATCGCCGCGCTGCCTTTTCCGAGCCCGTTTGAAGCGCGAAAGCAAAGCCATGTGATAAAAGCTATAACAAGATTGCCCACCATCACCACCGGAATCATCTGCGGCAGATTTCCCGGTATTATGCCGACAACGGCTGCCAGTATCGGAGAAACCAAAGCAGCTGTCCCTGCCGAAGAAAACCCTGAAATATATGCGCCTGTGATAAGAACCATGTTAACAAGTGAACCTGTCACGATCTGATTTAATTTAAACGGGCCAACCGTAATCGGGGGTATGACCCTTGACAGCAGCTGTGACAGGACAATCAGCGCTATCAGCATTGCGGTTTGAGTGACCCATATTGCCTTTTTGTTTTTCATTAATTATGACCATTCCTTTCTCACAGAGCCTGACTTTATCCGATTTAGGCGGCTTACCCACAATTCGCATCCTCGTGTTATGCCAAAAAAGGCAAAACTCCAGTTTGAGAGATTTGTTTTCTAAACTTAATACGCCTTAAACCGAAACATACTCAATCCGATTCCTGCTCGTCGAGCGTCAGACTGAAGGCGGGCAAAAATTCCGCCAAAAAGCAGTCAACCTCCGGTAGGTTCATCTCTTTGAGCGATTTTTCCTGTGCGGCGGCGGCTTGCCTGAATTCCTTATTGCCGGCTTTATCTTCTTCGATGCATTTAATAAGCGCTGAAAGTTTGTCAGCCGCTTTTACAATTTGCAATAGTTCTTTTTCATCAGGACGCGGAACCATCACATCGGAATAAGCGTCTTTCATATCGTCCGGAAGGTAAGAAAGCAGCCGCTTTAGCGACGCCTTTTCAACTTCCTTGTATTCATTCCTGATTCCCGGATTAAAGTATTTGACCGGAGTGGGCATGTCGCCTGTAAATATTTCGGATGCATCGTGGTAAAGCGCGACCATCGCAACTCGGCTCACATCAATTTTGCCGCCGAACCGTTTGTTTTTTATTACGGCGAGCGCATGTGCCAAAACCGCTGTATCAAAGCTGTGTTCCGCTATATTTTCCGGCTGTGTGTTGCGCATTAGCCCCCAGCGGTTAATAAGCTTCATTCGGGACAGCATTGCGAAAAAGCTGTTTTTCATCAAAAATTCCTCCCGGAATCAAGAATACCAAACGAGTAAATTATAGCAAAATCGGCACAGTTTGTCCATGCGGATTATCCAAAATGGTTTTATAATAAATTTTAACTATATTAACAATTCAGTTGTTTTTTTGACAAGATATTAATGCTATAATATAAATAACTGCAATATCAGGGTTTTATCAACTATTAAAACTGGGGTGTAAAAATGCGAATCGGAGCAATTTTTGACAAGCCTGTTCGTCTTGGTGAAATGAAAAGTCCCTACCTCAAGGTTTTTTTCATCGCTTTCTTTACTGCTCTGTCTTTTCTTCTTCCCTACATAATTCTCGACAAAGGACTTTTCCTTTTTTACGGCGACTATTGCGTTCAGCAGGTGCCGTTTTATTCACTTGCTCATGACGCCATAAGAAGCGGCAACATATGGTGGAACTGGAACACAGACCTCGGCGCCAATTTTGTCGGGTCTTACGCGTTCTACCTTCTCGGCAGCCCGTTTTTCTGGCTTACAATGCCTCTTCCGTCAGCTGCAGTTCCTTATACTCTCGGCCCACTTCTTGCCTTTAAAATGGCTGTCGCCGCCCTTACTTCATATGCCTTCATCGCAAGGTTTGTGAAAAACAAAAATATTGCTGTTATCGGTGGTCTGTTATACGCGTTTTCAAGCTACTCGATTTATGATATATTCTTTAACCATTTTCATGAACCTATGGCGTTTTTCCCCTTGATGCTGATAGCCCTTGAGGAATTCATGCTGAACAACCGCAAAGGCTTCTTCGCCGTTGCCGTATTCCTAAACGCGCTCGTCAATTACAACTTTTTTGTCGGCGGCGTTGTTTTTGTCGTAATATACTGGATCATCCGTATGCTGTCGGGAGAATGGCAGATTTCCCCCAAAAAGTATTTAGCGCTGTTATTCGAGGCTGTTATCGGATTTTCCATGAGCTGCTTCCTGGTTCTTCCCGCCGTGCTTGCCATTACCGGAAATCCCCGGACTTCAAGTCTGCTCAAAGGGTGGGACATGCTTGTATACGAGTGGCCGCAGCGCTATTTGGATATTATACACAGCGTATTTTTCCCACAGGATTTGCCATCGGCGCCGAACTTTTTCCCGGATTCGAATGCAAAATGGTCTTCGGTCGCGGCATGGCTTCCTATGTTCTCTATGACCGGCGTTATCGGGTATTTAATATCAAAACGCAAAAGCTGGCTTCGGCGCATTATCGTGCTATGTTTTGTTTTTGCTCTTGTACCTGTACTCAATGCATCATTCGTGCTGTTTAACGAGGCTTATTACGGCCGCTGGTTCTATATGGGTGTTCTTATGCTCGCCCTCGCGACCGCAATTGCATTTGACGATCCCGAAATTGACATTCGTTCCGGTTTTCGCTGGACAGTTTTTATTACCGCAGCGTTTACTGTAGCGATTGGACTGATTCCGAAATATGTCGAAGGGAGTTTCGTTCAGGTCGGCCTTGAAGAGGATCCCGCAAGATTCTGGTCATTTATCGCTGTCGTCGGACTTGGTCTTGTTTTCTTGTGGGTGATTTTCCACACCTACAAGCAGGGCACCGATTTATTCGCAAGCTATGGAACAATTGCCCTCGTAGTTATTGTCTGCCTTTACGGCAACCTTTTTATCGCTACCGGAAAAAGCTACGGTTGGGACGGAAACTGGTTTAAAACCACGGCTGTAGAAGGTTCATCGCATATAAAAGTAGACGAAACTCAATTTTCGCGAATTGATGTCCTGAACGGAATTGATAATCAGGGCATGTTCTGGCATTTGCCGACAATAAACGCATTTCAGAGCGTTGTACCCGCGTCGATTATGAATTTTTATAACACTATTGGCGTAACAAGGGATGTAGGATCGCGGCCCGAAACCTCGGTTGCGGGAGTCCGCCCTCTTCTCTCTGTAAAATACCTGTTCGACCAAAACAACTTTTCAAGCGTCAGCATGCCGGGCTGGAAACAAGTCGGCTCACAATTAGGCTTTAAGCAATGGGAAAATACAAACTTCATTCCTATGGGCTTTACTTATAAAAAATGTATGTCAAAACAGCAGCTGGAGCTTTCACAGAACAAAGACAGAGTTTTATTAAAGGCAATAGTCCTTGATAAAAATCAGATAGCAAGGTATAAAAATATTTTAACAGCTTATAATCAAAATACCGATAATGATTTCAGTGACAGTGCAATGGCAGCCGACTGCGCTGCGCGAAGAACCTATACCTGTTCCTCGTTCAAGTACGACAACAAAGGCTTTTCAGCCTCAATTGACCTTCCTTCAAAGAATCTTGTATTCTTCAGCGTGCCTTATGACAGCGGCTGGAAGGCGACAGTCAACGGAAAACCTGCAAAAATCGAAGAGGTAAATATCGGATTTATGGCTGTTCTATGCGATTCCGGAACAAGTAATATCAGATTTAGTTACACAACGCCCGGCCTGTACCCCGGAATCGCCATATCAGGTATATCTGTTCTGGTCTTTGCGGCTTACCTGATTTATTTAAAAAAGCGCGGTTCAAAGCAGCTGATAATTGAAAATACCGCAGCCGGATCCGACGGTGATATCAGCAAGAAAATTTAATAATTTGTTTTTTACATATGGTAAAAATAATGGAGGTAAAAATGAATACTATATATTTTGTCGTGCCCTGCTATAATGAAGAAGAGGTTATCAGCGAAACAGTAAAACAGCTCAGTGAAATGATTAAAAAGCTTGAATCAGACGAGCTTTTGTCAAATAAGAGCCGTATACTTTTAGTTGACGACGGCAGCCGTGACCGCACCTGGGATTTGATTTCCGGTTTCAGTGAGTCAACACCTTATGTCTGCGGCGTTAAACTGTCACGAAACTGCGGACATCAGAATGCATTGCTCGCGGGGCTGATGACCGCTAAAGATTTCTGTGACGCCGCAATTTCACTTGATGCGGATTTGCAGGACGATATAAGTGTGATTCCCGAATTTATCACGAAGTTCAATGAAGGCTGTGAAATTGTTTATGGTGTGCGCAACAGCCGTGCGACGGATACCGTTTTTAAACGAGGCACGGCTCACGGCTTTTACAAGATTATGAAAATCATGGGCGTTGACCTTGTCAGTGACCACGCTGACTACCGTCTTATGAGCAAGCGTGCGATTGAGTCGCTTGCTCAGTTCACGGAGGTAAATCTGTTTCTTCGGGGAATAATGCCTCTCATAGGTTTCAAGACGGCAAATGTTTATTATCAAAGGCACGAACGTTTTGCCGGAGAATCCAAATATCCTCTTAAAAAGATGATAGCCTTTGCACTTGACGGTATCACATCGTTCAGTACTGTTCCTCTCAAACTTATCGGAAGCGTTGGCTTCATAGTTTGTATAATAAGCCTTTTTGCGCTTGTTTACTCGTTGGTTTCCAAACTGACAGGAAATGCGAATGCGGGATGGGCAAGTATTGTGGGTTCAATCTGGTTCATCGGCGGCATACAGCTTTTGAGCGCCGGCATATGCGGCGAATATATCGGAAAAATCTATAAGGAAGTCAAGGCTCGTCCGCATTACATTATTGATACAACAATAATAAAATAGGCGGGAATTATGGAAAACTGCAAGACTTATTCAGTAGGAATGATTTCAAAGCTTGCCGGGATATCTAATAGAACACTTCAGTATTATGATAACTACGGCCTGCTTAAATGCAAACGCAGTGAAAACGGCAGGCGTGTTTATTATCAAAGTGATATCTTTCGGCTTCAACAGATTCTTTTTCTAAAATCCTATGGTTTTTCATTAAAGGACATTAAGGAAAAACTTCTTAATATCACAAGTTCTGAAGAGCTTTCGACTCTTCTTACTTCTCAGGTAAAAATAATCAGCAAAGACATTGAAAACCTTGAGTACATAAAAAATCACCTTAATACGCTGATTCAAGAGGTTCAAAATTGTGAAAGGCTCGACATAAACAAATTTGTCAAACTATTAAGGATTTCAAGAATAGCAAAGCCTTATTCTTATTTGATGAACAAACTAAGCGACGAACAATCAGAAAAAATCATGAAAGAATCAAATGAAGAATTATATGAACGGCAACTCGAAAATGACCGTTTGCTGTTGGATTTATATAAGTCAGGCGCCGACCCTCTTGGCGAAAAAGGGCAAAAGCTTGCTGAAAGATACTGGTTGAGCCTGCAAAAAGTAAGCGGCGGCGATTT
>DATALE010000044.1:0-18650 GCA_036261235.1 Ruminiclostridium sp.
TGCCCATGGAAGATATTAACCTGCATTTTACCGGCGACATGCACGCGCTGACAGCCGCGAACAACCTTATGTGCGCGATGATTGACAATCATCTTCAACAGGGCAATATTCTCGGCATTGACCCGCGCCGCATACTTGTTAAGCGTGCAATGGACATGAACGACCGCGCACTGAGGTTTACGGTTGTCGGCCTTGGCGGAAAAGTAAACGGCGTGCCCCGTGAGGACGGATTCAATATAACGGTTGCAAGTGAAGTTATGGCTATCCTCTGCCTTGCCTCCGATATAAAAGACCTTAAAAAGCGCCTCGGTAATATACTTGTCGCATACAGGTATGACGGCTCCCCGGTTTACTGCCGCGACCTCAAGGTTGACGGAGCCATGGCTGTGCTTTTGAAAGACGCCGTGAACCCAAACCTTGTCCAGACTCTCGAAGGGACTCCCGCGCTCATGCACGGAGGACCTTTTGCCAATATTGCACACGGATGCAACAGTGTCCGCGCAACAAAACTGGCGCTTAAACTCGGAGACTTCTGCGTTACGGAAGCCGGATTCGGTTCTGACCTCGGGGCGGAGAAATTTTTTGACATCAAATGCCGTGCGGCCGGGCTTAAACCGTCGGCGGTTGTTCTTGTCGCTACAATCCGCGCTCTCAAGTATAACGGCGGCGTCGACAAAGCAAATCTTTCTGAAGAAAATATTGCCGCTCTTGAAAAAGGCAGCGCCAATCTTCGGGCGCACATCGTGAACATGCGTAAATACGGCATACCTGTCGTCGTAGCGATTAACCGTTTTGGTACGGATACCGAACGCGAAATTGAAACCGTTGAAAGAATCTGCGCGGAAGAAAAAGCGGATTTCGCGCTTTCCGAAGTTTTCGCAAACGGCGGAGAAGGCGGCATTGAGCTAGCCCAAAAGGTAATCGAAGCTGTCAACAAGCCGTCTGATTTCCACCAGATTTATCCGCTTGATCTGCCAATCGAGCAGAAAATCGGAATAATTGCCAAAGAAATTTACGGTGCGGACGGTGTAGATTTTTCAGACAAAGCCCGAAAGTCAATTTCTGAAATTGAAGCGCTCGGAGGCGGCAATCTTCCTGTCTGCGTAGCCAAAACACAGTATTCCCTGTCGGATAACCCGAAGCTTCTCGGAAGGCCTGAAGGGTTCAGGCTGAGCGTCCGTGACGTAAGCCTGTCGGCAGGCGCAGGCTTTGCCGTAGTTTACACCGGGAACATCATGACGATGCCGGGGCTTCCGAAAAAACCGGCGGCTGAAAACATTGATATTGATGATAACGGTATAATTTCCGGTCTTTTCTGATTAAAGCAATAAAAAAAGTTACATAAGGAGGTGGAATTTTGCGGCAGATAATTACGCACAATACAGAGGAAACTGAAAAAGCGGGTATGGAATTTGCAAAGAGCCTTTCGCCGGGTGATGTGATCGCTTTTTTCGGAGGGCTCGGAATGGGCAAAACCGCTTTTATCAGGGGCATTGCCCGCGGACTTGATGTCACAGACCATGTTTCAAGTCCAACGTTTGCCATTGTTCATGAATACCGCGGCAGAATTCCTCTCTTTCATTTTGACATGTACCGTATCACGACATGGGACGACCTTGAAACAACAGGTTTTTTCGATTATCTTGACTGCGGCGGAGTCTGTGCCGTTGAGTGGAGTGAGAATATCGAAGAAGCTTTGCCGGAAAACACGGTGCGGATTGAAATTTCGAAGGATGCGCAGGATAACGACGACAATATGCGCGTCATAACAATAAAAGGGATGTTTAGCGATGAAGATACTCGCGGTTGACACAACTGCGGCAGCCGCGTCCGCCGCACTTTGCGAGGACGGTTTTCTCTGCGGTGAATATTATGTTAATATAAAACAGACACATAGCCAGACCATAATGCCAATGGCGGTCAGCCTTTTGAAAAGCTGCGGTCTCACCCCGAAAGATATTGATCTTTTTGCGGTTTCCTGTGGGCCCGGCTCTTTTACGGGAGTAAGGATCGGGGTCGCGGCGATAAAAGGCCTTGCGCTTCCTTTTGAAACTCCGTGCGCAGCGGTTTCTTCCCTGGAAGCACTTGCGTATAACCTTTCAGGAATTGATGCTGTCGTCTGTTCTGTTATGGACGCGAGACGTAATCAGTTTTACAATGCGTTGTTTGAAAACAGCGGCGGTAATGTCAAGAGGTTGACCCCTGACCGGGCAATTGCATTTACTGACCTCGAACAGGAGATTTCACAAATAGTTTCTTTGGGAAAAAAGGTATTCCTTGTTGGAGACGGCGCGAAAATATGCTATAATAATTTAAATGGGAAGACTAATGTAGAAACAGCACCTTTCAATCTGCTTTATGCAAGGGCTTCCAGTGTCGCCGCAGTCGGTATGGAAATTTACAATAGTGGGAAAACTATCAGCGCCGGCGGCCTGCTTCCATCTTATCTGCGTCTTCCGCAAGCGGAACGGGAACTAAAAAAACGCAATGGATCTAATACTATTTAAGACTTAATAAATCATCGTACTATTACAATTCAAGAATCATGACAAAATAAATTTAAAAATGCTTCTTATGGAGGTTTTTTTATGTTAGCACTTGGAAGTGATCATGCCGGTTTTGCGCTCAAGCAGGAAATCAAACAGTATCTCGACGAGAAACAAGTTGAATATAAGGATTACGGCACACTTGACGAGAACTCATGCGACTACCCCGATTATGCCTCAAAGACCTGTGCTGCCATAATCAGCGGCGACTGTGAACTCGGAATTCTTTTATGCGGCACAGGAATCGGTATGTCGATTGCGGCAAACAAAATCAAGGGTATCCGCGCGGCATGCTGTTCTGATTATTTCAGTGCTAAATATACCCGCGAACACAACGATGCGAACATTCTCTGCCTCGGAGGCAGGGTAATAGGTGCCGGTCTTGCATGTGAGCTTGTCGACGTTTTTATTAATACACCTTTCAGCAAAGAAGAAAAGCACGTTCGCAGAATTACAAAAATTTCTTCCCTGGAATCTGAATAACAATCCATATTTAATTTTTTATGCCGGTGACAATTGCCGCCCTGTGCGGCTTTCAAAAGGGAAACGGGCAATGAAAGGAATGGTATAATCTATGCCGGAAACAGTATTCATAATGAATCACCCGCTTATTAAACATAAGCTGTCACTTATTCGTGACAAAAACACGGGTTCAAAGGAATTTCGCGAAATGATCGGCGAAATCGCGATGCTCATGTGCTATGAGGCCACACGCGACCTGCCGCTTCAGGAAGTTGAAATTGAAACCCCTGTCGGAGTTGCAAAAACACAGGTAATCTCAGGCAAAAAGCTGGCTTTTGTACCGATTTTACGAGCCGGCATCGGCATGGTGGACGGCGTTATGAGACTTGTTCCGGCGGCAAAGGTTGGACATATCGGTCTTTATCGTGATCCAAGCAGCCTTAAACCAGTTGACTATTACTGCAAGCTCCCGGGTGATATCGAGGAGCGTGAGGTTATTGTCCTTGACCCGATGCTTGCTACAGGCGGTTCAGCCGTAGAAGCAATTAGACTTATCAAATCAAAAGGTGTTAAAAACATAAAATTTATGTGCATTATTGCAGCGCCGGAAGGAATTAAAGCGCTGACCGAAGCACACCCGGACGTCGAGGTATATTGTGCCTCAAAAGACGAGCGCCTTAACGAAAACGGTTACATTCTGCCGGGTCTCGGAGACGCCGGAGACAGGCTTTTCGGAACAAAATAATTTCAGAACTCCCAATGCCGTCCTTTTTTTAAAGGGCGGCTTTTTTGGTATTTGACTTTTATTATATACAACTGAATAAATAATTGATATATGAACAGTTGTATATAGGCTTGGGCTAAACGCCATGGCGCGTGCAAAATTTTGCTTCGCAAATGCACATGCGCAATATATAACAGAATTGTTTTGTGCTTACGATAGATGTATTAAAAACTTATTCTGTTATATATAATTTATATTTTATAAAATTGACCGCATAGATTTGTTGACGATAGATGTAAATTGTAATAAGATTAATAAAAATTAATGATTATAAGCAAGGAGCAACAACATGCAGCTCGTACTTGATGGTATCACAAAATCATTTGAAAAAAAGCAAGTACTTAAAAATGTAAATTTTACTTTTGAAAAAGGAAAAATCTATGGTCTTTTGGGGCGAAACGGAGCAGGTAAGACTACTCTGTTTAATTGTCTCAGCGGTGAATTGAATGTTGACAGCGGCAGTGCATATATTATGACCAATACGCAACGGCGTCCTACTGGACAACAGGACTTCGGATACGTCTTTTCAACACCAATTCTGCCTGAATTTCTAACTGGATATGAATTTTTGAAATTCTATATGGACATAAACAAAAGCCGGATAGACCCTGGCCAATCAATTGATGATTACTTTAAACTTATAGAAATCGACCGCAGTGACAGGCATCGTCTGATAAAGGGCTATTCGCACGGAATGAAAAACAAAATTCAAATGCTGTGCGTTATAATATCCAGGCCTCCAATTATCCTTCTTGATGAGCCGCTCACCTCCCTTGATGTTGTTGTCGCGCTTGAAATGAAAAAACTTCTGCGGGATATAAAGCAGAATCATATAATACTGTTTTCTACACATATTCTGCAGCTTGCAACCGACCTGTGCGATGAGATTGTGATACTTAACGACGGATATCTTGAAGAAGTCGATCATACAGTTATCGGAAGTCAGCAATTTGAAAATAAGATAATAAGCCTTTTGAAAGATGAGAACAAAAATGATTAAGACACTGTCAACAATTATCAGTATAATGACATCAATTAATACAAATTTGTTTATTTACTACTTTAAACGTATACCTTTTATCGGGAATATTCTGTCCGAAAATATTTACGCAAATACAGAACTGAAAAAAGCGTTAGCCGTAATTTCGACCGTATTCTCAGCGGCTGCAAATTTCGTTAAAAAAGCATTGTACATCATTGTAATGATAATTTTCCCGGTAATGTTTCTAGGCAGTCAAAGCAGCCGAACTGAATCATATATAAACATATTTTTCTTTTTAAGTTTAATCATGGGTTCTCTTAAAACTCCGATTATTTTTGGTTCTGACAGAGAAAGTTTTACTTGCATTCGTCTTATGCGAATTGACGCGAAGGAATACTTTGTTTCAAAAGTTTTGCTTCACAGCCTTAGTGATTTCGTTTATTTCCTGCCCGCGCTTATGATATCTCTGGCGTTTTTGGGCAATTACGTCACTGTCGGGCTCATTTGGGCTGTTTTGCTTGCATGTTTCCGTCTGATTGGCGAAGCATGCCTCCTTTTGGTTTATAAAATAAGCGGATTCAATCCCGGTAAAAATCAATGGTTTTCTTTAATTTTAATAGCACTGACTTTATCAGCTGCTTATATACCAGTTCTTTGCCATAAAGTTTTTCCTGTAAATGAGTTTCTGTCAAGTCCGTTGGGCATAATTGCAGTATTAATATTGGGGCTTTTAAGCGTTTATTCAATACTTCACTTCAATAAGTACCAAGAAATTGCGTCTGAGAATTTAAAATCAACCGATTTTACAATCGATACAAGCAAATTAATTAACGAAGCCAAATTTAATGACGTAAAAATGCGTGAAAAAGACTTTTCCGGCAACGAGTTGAATTTGACCAAATTTGATAACAAAACCGGTTTTGATTATCTAAATTCCATCTTCTTTGAAAGACATAAAAGAATATTGGTGAAGCCGATAATTGTTCGGCTTGTAATCATCGCGGTTTCCTTCGCAGCCGCGTTAATCGCATCGTTTTATATAAAAAATGCCGTTAAACTGCTCTCCAATCCAACAAAAATATTGCCATTCTTTATTTTTATCATGTATCTTATTTCTATCGGTGAACGCGTCTGCAAAGCTATGTTTTATAACTGTGATATCAGCCTTCTCCGGTATTCTTTCTATCGGGAAAAAAGGGCAGTGCTTTCAAACTTTAAAACGCGGCTTATTTGGATTTCGGGACTTAATCTGATACCGGCTGCCGCAATATCACTGGCAGTAGCTGCATACGATGCTATTTTTAGATTAAACTGGTCTGCTGTCAGCATTTTTTCTTTTGTTCTCTCGATTTTTGTACTCTCATTTTTCTTCTCGGTTCATCACATTTTCCTTTATTATATTTTTCAGCCTTATACTACTGAACTGGGAGTCAAAAATCCGTTCTTTAAACTTATTAACTTTGTTGTTTATATGGTTTGCTTTTATTCTATGTATATTAAAAGCCCACCGTCATTTTTTGCGCTGATAGTCGTGACGGCTACATTAATTTATATTTCAGCCGCTTTGATTTTAGTTTACAAGCTCGCTCCGTCAAGATTTCGCGTAAAATAACCGGATACGCTGTTTTATCCCCGGTAAAACTAATGTTTATCGGGGGTAGGTTTTATGTACACGATAGGAGGAATTCAGCGGCACAGCAAAAAAGTACCTTGATATGCTTGTAAGTGTAGAAAATAAATACTGACTATACCTGCTGTCCGCAATAAGGGCAGTATTTTTATTTACATAATATGGTTCGTTTCTTTTGGAATCCGGCTTGTAATAATTCCACGTCGGTGCTAAAATAATTTTTTATAGTAGTATACAGCTTAAAGCCAAATGAAGAAAAGAGATTATCTTGAAAAAAAGCAAACTAAAACTACAACCTTCTCACATTCTTACCCGCTATTTTTCCGGCGAATCAATCGACTATAGACAGATAACCGCTATATTCCTGCCGGTTTTGGTTGACCAGGCCTTTGTGGTTTGTCTTAACCTTGTCAACACGGCGATGATAAGTACTTCGGGAGTATCGGCTGTCAGCGCCGTCAATATGGTAGATTCGCTCAACATTTTTTTAATCAACGTATTTGTCGCGGTTTCAACCGGCGGAACGGTAGTCGTTGCACAATACAAAGGAAATGGCAACGAAAAAATGGTTTCAAAAGCGGCGGCAGGTACAATTTCTTCGGTATTTTTACTGTCGTTTGTAATCGGCACTTTAATAATTGCCTTACATAATCAGACTCTTGGCGTCATTTTCGGGAATGCGGCTCCTGACGTTCTTGCTGACGCCAGAATATATATCATCGGCAGCTCTGCGTCCTATTGCGGTATTGCGGTTGAAGAAGCCGTATGCGGCGCGCTCAGGGGTATAGGAGAGACGCGCTCTTCTTTGATGCTTTCACTTATCATGAACCTGTCCTATGTCCTTTTAAACTTCCTGTTTATTAATTTTCTGCACATGGGCATTCTGGGTATGGCAATTTCTATAAATATTTCACGTTACCTCAGCGCTGTTATTGCAATACTTTATGCAGTAAAATTCGGAACGAATCTGCGTGTTCAATTAAGAGATATGCTGAAATTCGAGTTTTCAATGCTCAAAAGGGTATTCTTTATCGGGCTTCCGTTTGCGGCTGAACAGATGTTTTTTAACGGCGGCAAAATACTTACCCAGACTTTTATTGTCAGCCTCGGTACATTTGCGATAGATACAAACGCGATTGCGGGTTCAATGGCAGGCTTGTTTCAGATTCCCGCGAATGCCCTTTCACTTACAATTATCACTGTTGTCGGGCAATGTATGGGCCGCCGCGATATTAAAGACGCGCGCAAATTTATAAAATCCTTCCTGGGGCTTTCATCATTTTCATTCGTCGTCACCGCAGTTATCCTTTTGCCGCTTTTCAATCCGCTAGTTTCACTGTTCCATCCGCCGCAGAAGATCGTTCATGTCATATTCAGCATACTACTTATTAACTCTGTCGCACAAATTATACTATGGTCGGTGGCTTTTATCACGCCCTCTGCTCTGCGTGCGGCAGGAGATTCTAAATATACCTCAATAATGTCAATGCTTTCGATGTGGTTTTTCCGCGTAATCCTCGGTTACATACTTGCCATTGTGCTTCATTTGGGAGTTAAAGGCGTATGGTTTGCCATGGACTGCGAATGGGGTGTCAGGGGAATAATATTTCTTACCCGTTTTCACGGACAAAAATGGTACAAACATAAAGTTATTTAATACTTATTCCAAATTAAAAGTCTCCAAAGAATTTGCGTCAAAATCATTGATTTACGATTTTTACGCGAATTCTTGCCTTAAGTTTATTTGGAATTAGTATAAGATATCTCTGAAAAAAGCCTGCCGAACGGTTCATACCGTTGTTCGGCAGGCTTTTTTTACAGATTCTTTACGGCTTCTTTGTATTCTTCAAATGAATAAACAGTATTAATTACGTCTATAAGCCCGTTTGTCGAAAGTCTCTGCGGCAGATTCAGCGCCGAAAGCAGCTTTTTGCGCTTCCCCACACTGTCCTCCCCTCCCGTAAGGCCGTCCTCAAACAAATCAGCCTTTGTGACAAGCCGCTTTTCGCTGTGGTTATCCGTTTCCTCAAAAAGGACCCCGGCGCGTTCAAGACTTTTTATAACGGCATCCGGTGGAATTCCCTCAACACCGAGCTTACCCTCTTTTGACGGAGCGCTTTTTCGCGGCTCTTTACCCAAAATGTCCGGAATATATGCATGTTTAACCTTGTCTTTTGGCAGCGCGCCGTTAAGATAATGCCTGATTTTAAATCCTGCGGCGTCACTGTCGGTTATTATTAGTACGCCGCTTTTTTCAGCAAGCCTTCGAATCAAATCCAGTTTTTCTTTGTCTTTAAAGATTGAGAAACCATTTGTCTCTATTATGACCGCGTCAATTAGCGACGACAGTTTAATTTTGTCATATTTACCTTCGACAATGACCGTTTCCTTTATATGAAGCAATTTTACCTCCTGACAGCCTTTGTTCCGGCTCTGCTTATCTCGATAATAAGTTCCTCAAGAACCGTTCTTTTATTAGCTTTTGTTGATTTGATTTTTGCGTCCGCCTGCATAAGCAAACTGAGAGTTTCAGCTAAAAATGTAATGTCGAGATTTCTCGCGTCACGCATTGCGTTCCTGACGCGGAATTCCCTCCCGTGATAGTTAAAGTCCTTTACCACACTCGCCTCTCCCGCCCCCGAAACCATTGCCGCCTTGGCGCGGTAAAGATCGCAGAAAGTGCCGGACAGCGCCGACAAAATTATCACAGGCTCTTCTTTTTTATAAAACAGCTCGTCTATTATCTTCATGGCAAGGTTTAATCGTCCGCCCGTCACCGCTCTTGCAAGGTCATAGATTGAAGATGTAACGGGTTTTACGGCGACGGCGTCAATTTGTTCTTTTGTAATTTTGCCTGAGTCTGAAAGGGCACAGACCTTATCCAGTTCACAGCCAAGGTTGTTAAGACCCTCGCCGCAGATTTCGAGCAGATATTCTGCAGTCGGTGCATCAATTTCGCAGGAATTCTCATGAGCGCGTTTTGCGAGAAATTTTAAAATATCGGTTTTTGACGGCGAATTTATCTGAACGGCAAGCCCGTCTTTTTTTGCGAGGGTCAAAAGCGATTTAAACCGTTCGTCTTTCTTCTCGTTTAATTTTATTGCGTCGAAATGAAAAATCATAATACATTCGGGCGGCAGTGACTTAATGATTCCCTGAAGTTCTTTCCACTCCCCCGCTTTCATGCCTTTTATGTCCGCGTCTTTTATCAGAACGCATTTTTTCGGGCTCATAAGCGGCAGATTGTTCACTGCGGCGGCAAGCTGAGCCAAATCCGGTGTCCCATCGAATTTCTGCAAATTAAAGCTTTCAAAACCTGCAACCGCTTTGTCTGTGATTTTTTTGCAGTAATAAGATTTTAAATAATCCTCATCGCCGTAAATTATATATAGATTTAAAAAAGAACCGGTTTTTATATGATTCTTTAAAGTTTCGATACTCACAGACAACCTCCTTGTATCATCAATAATACACTATTTTATAACTTCCACCGCCCCGGGTCAAATATGAGCAATCATCGGTGACAATAGCAGCACCGTCAGTAAGAAGTTCTGAAATTGTGCCGGTCGAAGTATTTCCTGAGCAAACAACATTTTCGGGTGAAACCTTGCCCGCAAAGTCCGGGGCAAGCGAATTTCCGAATACAAGCAGATTAGCTTTGAACCAATCGTCGTCATATCCGGAATAATCTCCGGTTTTACCGCTGCCTGTAATAACCGCTTTGCTCGATGCGCACGATACAAGCGTCATCAGCCCTGTCTTTGTTTTATCGGGAAGCATTGTCACGGTAACACCATAAGGTGCGTTAATTTTTGAAGGAACGCCAATTTTTTCGGCATTTTCGATAGATTCGGAGTCCACGTTCTGCGGCATGTAAATGTGCCCTACATTTATATCACCCTTGAGTGCCACAAAAGCCTGGATTTTCTTATCATCAACAGAAGTCAGAACGACTGCGTCAAGATAGTTTATATTTTTGGCTTTCAGATAATTTTCAATCACTGTCTGCGAGTTATAAACGCCCGTCGGAATGTCAATTAGAACCGCATGTCCGTTGCTCATAACGACTGCAGAGCCTGAATTTCCAACAGGCTTTACTGTCATAACGCCATGCGACGCTATCATAAATGAAAATACGCCGACTGAAACTGCAAAGCAGGCGCATGTTACGCATACAGCCGACTGCGCTCCTTTCTTTCTGAATACCAGATACAATACAAAAAGCAAAACCGCAAAAACGATAAGTATATCGACAAATCCGTATTCAGCCGATATTGCTGCAAACGGAAGCGAAGCGAGAATATGTGCAAACCATATCATAAACGCACAGCTGATTCGTATAAGGATTGCAAGTGGTTTTATTAGAAATACAAGGAACCAGAATGGAGAAAATATGGCCAAAACTGCGGCAGCCAGTGTTACAAAAAGTGATATCGGCACTTCAAATATGTTCGCCGCAAGGGAAACCAGCGAAACCCGCCCGAAAACGAGTATTATTATCGGATACGTCAAAAGTGACGCACCAATTGTCTCGCATAAAACGCCGAGCGGCACTTTTGCAATTTTTGAAACATTGCCCGGAAGTCGCTCCGTTTTTTCTTTCAAATAAGCGTTAAGCCGTTTTGATACGGTTGCCATTCCGAGAGTTGCGAAAAACGAAAGCAGAAACCCTACATCGGTTGCCGCGTATGGATTTACAGCACAGAGTATAAAAGCGGAGAAGCCAAGAGAATTTAGCACATCTGCGTCTCTTTTTATCATAACAGCGCACATGCACAGGACAGCCATTACTCCGGCGCGCATTACCGACGGTGAAAAGCCTGTGACAGCCATAAATACGATTATTGTCCCTGTTGTTATTGAGGCAGACACTTTTTTCGGCAATCTGAAAAAGCACAGAAGCAGCATCAGGTATTCCATAATCAGTGATGTCTGTGTCCCAGAAACCGCGAGTATATGAGAGATCCCGCAATCGGAA
The DNA here is from genome assembly GCA_036261235.1 of Ruminiclostridium sp. Taxonomy (GTDB): domain Bacteria; phylum Bacillota; class Clostridia; order Oscillospirales; family Ethanoligenentaceae; genus Ruminiclostridium_D. Next base: position 11,383 of record DATALE010000044.1, read on the forward strand.
AAATCGCTTTTAATGGTTTCATCAAGTCCCGACGTATCGCCAATCAATATACCCGCCGCCAGATGTCCGCGCTGTCCGCCGACAAAACTGTTAAGTGCCCCGGAAATGTACTGCCTTAATTGTATTGCATAATAATATGGCGGTTTTGACGCTGTTTTTGTAATTGTTATGTTTTGGGGGTTATTAGCAAACAGGTAAATTCCTTTTGATTTGTAATACGGGCGGCTGTTGTAGCCATAGGCATTTTTTGTTCCGGGCACAGTCAGCTTGACCGATGCGGCTATATTATCAAAAGGTTCCGCGTCAAGTTCAGTCGTTGACTGCAATCGGATTTTCGTTTTAACTGAGGTTCTTTTGCCGTTCACCGTTATGCTGTCGGCTTTTATTGTATAATAATAGCTTCCGTAGCTTTCGGACGGCGCTTCAGCAATTTTGCCTGTGATAACAGCATTTTTACCGCCAAGTGCCGCGGCTGGGGTATACCAGAAGAACTCTGCAAAAGAAAAAGCAGCAAAAGCGGCGGCGGCAGCAAGAAATATTGCCGCCGGAAGCCGCCGCTTTTCTTTTTGAAAACATAATATAACTACAGCAGCACAAATTGAGCAAAAAATGGCCAAAGCAGTCGAAAGTCCGAAACCGGCGTATGACGCGGCAATCAGCACGCCGAGCCATGTAAAACCAATAACAGCAAATGGCCTTTGCATTAAAGCACCGCCTGACAAAGATTAATAATGACTGAATATCCTTGCTATATATAACATAATAAATCAGTGCTATACGCCCTGCGGATATATTAAATACTTATTATGTTATATAACAGCGCCTGAATTATTTAAAAAACAGCGGAAGCGGCTCCAGATAGGTTATGTCCTTCCTGTCCTTCGCGTCTCCTTCGGCCAGCACCGCCATGCGGCCGACTATATTTCCTCCGGCCTGTTCTACAAGTGTTTCAATGGCGCTGAGCGACTCGCCTGTCGAAATAACGTCATCAACGATAAGCACGCGTTTTCCCTTCATATAATCCGCGTCGTCTTTGTCAATATAAAGCCGCTGTACCTTTGCGGTGGTAATAGACTTGACTTCAACCGAAATCGGGTTCTTCATGTACAGTTTCGGCCCTTTGCGTGCAATAAGATACCGGTTAACGCCGAGCTGTCTTGCCATTTCATATGCAAGTGGAATTCCTTTGGCTTCGGCGGTAATTATTACATCGTGTTCCGGAGCAAGCTTTATAAGCTCGCGCGCGCAGCTTACGGTAAGTTCGACATCGCCGAACATAATAAATGCGGCTATATCAAGTTTGTCATCGACCGGGCAGACCGGAAGCTCTCTTTTCAGCCCGGCAACATTAAGCGTATATGTACTCATAACAATGTCCTCCTAAAAAATCAACCCATTGAAAGTGTCAGATCACGCCCGGATATTACATGAAAATGCAAATGGTGTACAGTCTGTCCCGCGGCGTCTCCGCAGTTAGTAATTACCCTGTATCCCGCCTCGAGTTTCATTTCTTTGGCAAGCTTCGCAATCACTTCAAAAACATGCGCTACAACGGCGCTGTTCTGAGCATTTATTCCGCTTGCAGAAGGAATATGAGCCTTTGGAATAACAAGGAAATGAACCGGGGCGCAAGGATTTATATCATAAAACGCCTTAACCTTGTCGTCCTCATAAATTGTTTTTGATGGGATTTCGCCTGCTATAATTTTGCAAAAAAGACAATCGTCCATCTTTTTGACTCTCCTTTGCTGACTATTATTTTGTGCCATCAAATGAATAATATACCTTTGGCAACATTAATAACTATACCATGATGGAGGCAGCCGCGAATTGTGCGTTGATGCCTTACTTTTATATTGAAGCCACGATACCTTTTACGGCAGCAAGGGCTTCGTCCGCCTTTTGGGGATCCTTGCCTCCGGCCATTGCGCTTTCTGGACGTCCGCCGCCGGAACCGCCCGCAATTTTCGCGACGGAACGTACTATATTGCCTGCGTGAGCGCCGTTTTTGACAGCTTCTTTGCCGCAGGCCGCAGCAAAGCTTAATTTTTCGCCGCTGATACCGGCAAGAACTACAATGGCATCCGGCTCCGCCTCTTTGACCCTGTCGGTCAAAAGCCTTAAAGCGTCACCGCTTGCTTTGACGGTTTCTGTAATTACTTTAAATTTTCCAACGGTCTCTGCACTGTTCAAAAGGCCAGAAAGCTGCATTCCCGCAATTTTCCCGTTAAGGACTTCTATTACATGATTCTTTGCCTTTACTTCTGTCATCACAGCAGTTGAACGTTCAACAAGCTCCACAGGACTTGCTTTTAAGGCCTGTGCGGCTTCCTTTATAATGTTTTCATCGTTATTGAGCACTTCGAGGAGATTAAGTCCCGTTGCGCCTTCGATCCGGCGAACGCCCGCCGCGACCGACGATTCAGTAATAATGTGGAAAAGCCCAATCTGCGCGGTGTTTTTGACATGAGTACCGCCGCAGAATTCCAGTGAAACAGGGTCGTTCTTCGAACCCATACGGACGACACGGACTTCGCTGCCGTATTTTTCCCCGAAAAGCGCCATAGCGCCCGTTTTCCTTGCCTCTTCAATCGGCAGGATATCTGTTATAACATCAAAGCCGGAAAGTATCGCGTCGTTGACGCTCTGTTCAACAAGGTTCAGCTCTTCCTGAGTCATCGCCGCAAAATGTGTAAAGTCAAATCTTACTCTGTGTGAATCAACAAGCTGTCCTGCCTGCTGAACGTGATTTCCCAGGACCTTGCGCAGCGAAGCCTGGAGCAAATGCGCCGCGCTGTGATTGCGCATCGTGTTCCGCCTTGCCGTTATATCAACCTTTGACGTAACTGTATCACCGACAGAAATTGTTCCGGAAATCACTTCGCCAAAGTGTATAAAACGACCGGTAGGTGATTTTTTACAGCCGCTTATTTTTACAACAGCGTTGTCGGAGGTAATCACCCCGATATCCCCTACCTGTCCGCCGCTTTCGGCATAAAACGGAGTTCTGTCAAGAATCAGCGAGATTTTTTCAGAGCTCTCGGCAAAACCTGCGCGTTCGCCATTTGATATGACAGCCGCTACTTTACCTTCGCATTCGAACTTTTCATAACCGACAAATTCGGTGTCCGGAGTATCCTCATCCTTCGCGTCAGCTGTATCAAAGCCTCCAGCCGTGGTTCTCGCGGCACGGGCGCGCTCACGCTGTTCTTCCATAAGTTTATCGAATCCGCTGGTATCAACATCAATACCGCGTTCAGCAAGAATTTCACTTGTAAGATCAAGCGGGAATCCATAGGTATCGTAAAGTTTAAAAGCGTCGTCGCCGCTCAGTGTCTTTTCATTGTTAAGCGTTAATTTTTCCGTCATTGCCGACAGAAGCGTAAGCCCCTGGTCAATTGTTGCGGAGAAACGTTCCTCTTCCATTGAAATAACGCGTTTTATATAGTCGCGTTTTTCAACAAGCTCCGGATAATGCAGTTCATTTTCGTGAATTACGGTATCGACAACGTCCGAAAGGAACGCGCCCTTGATACCAAGAAGCCTGCCGTGGCGTGCGGCACGGCGCAGAAGCCTGCGCATGACATATCCTCTGCCCTCGTTTGACGGCAGAATTCCGTCGGCAGCCATAAACGTTGTCGAACGGATATGGTCGGTAATTACGCGCAGAGACACATCGTTTTTAGTACTTTCGCCATAATTCACGCCGGCGATTTTGCTTATATGTTTCATGATGTTCTGGACGGTATCAACTTCAAAAAGGTTGTTTACGTCCTGCAAAATAACTGCAAGGCGCTCAAGCCCCATACCAGTGTCAATATTCGGCTTTTTAAGCGGAGTGTAATTGCCTTTTCCGTCGCTGTCGAACTGTTGGAACACAATATTCCAGAACTCGACATAGCGGTCGCAGTCGCATCCGACTTTGCAGTCCGGTTTTCCGCAGCCGTATTTTTCTCCGCGGTCAAAATATATTTCAGAACAAGGGCCGCATGGCAGCGAACCGTGTTCCCAGAAGTTATCTTCCCTTCCGAAGCGGACAATATGCGATGGGTCAACCCCGACCTCTTTTGTCCAGATGTCAAACGCTTCATCGTCGTTTTCAAAGATCGAAACCCACAGGCAGTCAACAGGCATTTCGAGGGTCTTTGTGATAAACTCCCACGCCCAAGCGGTGGCCTCGTGCTTGAAGTAGTCGCCAAATGAAAAGTTGCCGAGCATCTCAAAGAATGTTCCGTGGCGGGCTGTTTTGCCTACCCTTTCAATATCCGGCGTACGGATACACTTCTGGCAGGTACAGACACGCTTTGCCGGCGGTTTTTCCTGCCCCAGAAAGAACTTTTTCATAGGCGCCATTCCGGCGTTAATCAGCAGCAGAGTTTTGTCGCCCTGTGGTACAAGCGGAAAACTCGGAAGCCTTTTATGTTCCTTGCTTTCAAAAAACGCAAGATATTTTTCCCTTAGCTCGTTAAGGCCCGTCCATTCCATTATAACGGAATCCCCCTTGAATTCTTTTGATATATTTAATATTTGAAACAGCAGAATTGCCGGGGCCGAAGGCTCAGGCTCACACTGAAATCCAAAACTTTAACACAACATTAAAATTATAGCACAGTAAAATCGACTAATTCAAGGGCAAAACCAAGTTCCGGCGCAAATATACTCGAAAATGGCAATATTAATTAAATTTTCCGCCGGCAATTTAATTACGAACGCATTTATTATCTGATTTTTCACCCATATTATTTTGATGAATTTGAAGAGGACGCATTTTGATTAACCTGAGGATAACCGCATGTCGGTGCAAGACCGTCGGCAATATATTTAAACACCGGCCCCGCGTCGGCACCGCCGGCTTTTCCGTTTTCGCACATTGCAACGATTGCATATTTTGGCGAATCTGCGGGATAAAATCCGGCGAACCATGCCTGATTGATTGTTTTTCCGTCCTTTAACCATCCGGTTTCCGCCGTCGCCGTTTTGCCGCCGGCACCGCCGTAAACAGGCTTTGCGGGCAAACCTGTTCCTTCGTTTACTGTTTTTATCATAAAAGCTTTTATCTGCTGCGCTATGTCCGCGGAAATAACCCTTCCGGCAACGGCACCGGGGTAATCAGTTACCATTTTATCTCCGTCATAAATGCCCTTCACAAGTCGGGCAGTCGGCAGCATTCCGCCGTTTGCAACCATGGAAACCATGCAGGCAACCTGGACCGGAGTGACCATAAGATTTCCTTCGCCCATCGAAAAGTTGGCGACCGCTGCGGGAGCTTTGAGTTCTGTCGAAGTCGGAAGCGTCCCGGCATCCGCCGAAAGGCCGGGCGCAAAAACGGTTTGCCTTCCGAAACCAAGCCTTTTTGCCATTTCAAGCAGCTTGTCCCCCCCCGGTTTTTAATCCCACAGTAATAAAATAGGGGTTACAACTGTTTGCAAAGCCGAGCGCCATATCTTCGGCGCCATGCCCGTCAAGCTTGTGACAATGAAATTCCCTGCCTGACACATCAAGCACCCCTGTGCAGTTATATTGAAAGCCGGCTGACATTCCGGACTCAAGGGCGGCGCAGGAAACGGCTATTTTAAAAACAGAACCAAGGTTATATGCGGAAAAAGCCCTGTTTATCAAAGGAGATTCATTTTGCTTAAGCGAAGCGCTGACATTGGCCGGGGAATATTTCGGTACGCTGACCGAGGCGAGAATATCGCCGCTGTTTATGTCCATGACTACTACAGAACCCGATGTGAGATACTTTTCAGCCGCTTCCTGTGCAGACTGCTGTATCTTGCTGTCAAGTGTGAGGACAACCCCTCCTTCACTTGAGCCGGTTGTTGCACAAACAGGCGAAACCCCGGCAAGCGCCCGCCTTTTCGCGTCCACGGCGAATGTCATCGTAACGTTTCCGGAATACTCTTTGAGCTCTGTGTCAAAAGATTTTTCAATTCCCGTCACACCGTTGCCGGAACTGTCAATATAGCCCGTAATATGCGGCGCGATTGGATTTTCTGCGTAGCGTATGCGGGTTTTAACGACAGTTACTCCGGGGACATTTATATCAGGGTCGTCAACCGTTACTGTAAAGGGAAGCCCCTTCTCAAAACCTGCCTCAAGAACAGTCATATCCGATACATGAGATGAAAGCGCTTTCAACTGTTGAGCTGAGTTTGCCCCGGGCGCGACAATGGCGACATATTTTATACCGAGGTTCACAATTGCATTCATATTCCGGTCAAAAATAGTACCTCTGCCCGTATCGACTGTAACAGTATACCTTCCGTGACCTGTTGCGGTTTCAATACTTTCCTCATTTGCCGAAAGCCAGAATATCCGCGCGTCTACACCGAAGAACAAAAGAAGAACGCAGAAAAATAGAACGATTACTCTTTTTTGCATAGTAACCTCCCGATTTGTCCTTCTTCTATTATTGTCATATTAAGGATATATAAACAAAAAATAATGCGGCACCAATGTTCCGGCGCCGCATTTTTATATATTTTATAATCTAAATTATCATTAGGCTTCAAGTTTCACCCTTAAAAAGCTGACTTTGTTTACGATTCGGATGATTCTTCCGCCAAAAGGAAGCCTTATTATATCGTCCTTTTTTACCCCTCTGATAAGAATCATTACGGCAAAGTATATAAAAGCGCCCGCAAGTATCGCCACAAGCGTACAAATATCATTTGAGACTATCTTGCTTGGGATCGCATGTTTAATAATTGCATACAGAACAGTATAAATCAGAAGGCAGGAAGCGCCCATTATCACAGAAGCAAAAGCGGGTTTAATTAACATTCGTACGAAGTGAACCTTAAATTTGAATTTGCCCTTAATGGCGGTCTGATTGAGTATGATAGCCACAATCCAGCCAATTGCCGTTCCGATTATCGCTCCCTTTATATTCAGAACCGGTATCGAAATAAGAATGTAGTTGAGCAGAATCTTTATAGCCATACCGATGATCAGGTTTACAGACGGCGCGGTGGGTTTCCCGGCGGCTATCAGCGCGCCCGTCTGGACAAACTGGATCGTCATAAAAATTGCCGTCCATGTTCCGAATATAACGAGGTCGGCACCTTTATTATTGTGAGCAAAAACGAGCGTTATCAGCGGCTGAGCCAAAAACGTTATTCCTGCGATACTGGGAACTGTAATGAGATAAAGGTGTCGATGAGGCTTGCCGCATTTGTTGCGAACGTATTAAGTATGGCAGGAAGGCTGTAGCGCGCTATTTCTTTATATATCTCACTGTTTGCGGGTATGGCAAGTTCAGGAGC
>DATALE010000072.1:0-5365 GCA_036261235.1 Ruminiclostridium sp.
ATTTTTGCGAAAATACTCATTATTCATATAGGGAATTATTGGCATCATATTTTTTCGGGAAAAGTGTCACCCATCATTGACGACTATATAAATAATGCAAATCAGAAATGACTTAATCATTTGACAAAGGAACTGCACAAACGTATAATTGTACTGTGTTTTTATGTGCTCTGAGATTTACATCAATCAAAGTTTAAAAATTGTATAGATTTTTTACCCCTCAAGTTGGCAGATTCTCTATGAAACAGCAAATTAAGGAGAGAATATTTTAATGCACATTTTTCGCAAAAAACCGCCTTCACAGAAAAGTGCACAAGATATAGTAAAAAAGCCGTTTACAATAAATACGTTATACAGAATTTTATCAGTACTATCTCTTATAATCTGGGATTCAGCTGCTGCCGCCGCCGCAGTTTTGATCGGATTCGGGATAAATTACGGTCTGACAGATCTGCCGGATAACGATATAAAATTTCTGCAGCAGTATACAGTGCTGTCCATTATAATTGTTCTTCTCAGCACATTTGTCTGCGGCTGCTATGCCGGTGTATGGCGAAGAGCCGGTATCGGTGAGTTTTCACGGCTGATTATCGCTGTTTTTATTGACAACGTAATAATGGCTATTATCGTTTTGGTAAAGAAGATTCCGCTTCCGCCGGAATACATAGCAATCGTCGCTATGCTGCAATTGCTTTTCATAACATCGGCAAGAGCGGCAATAAGGCTGTTTTACTGGACATATAACAGGGTTTCGCTTATCAGGCGCCGCAATAAAATGAAACGTGTTCTGATTTATGGGGCTGGGCAGGCTGGGCTTGACCTTGTGCATAAGTTAGAAGGCCACCCGGAGGATAACTTACGGCCTGTTTGCTTTATTGATGACAATAAATTAATTTGGGGTAAGAAAATAGCGGGGCTCCCTGTAATCGGCGGAAGGGACAAAATTGAGGACGTAATCCGTGATTTTAATATCCGCGAAGTAATTATGGCAATAACGACCGCGGACAGCGAAACCGTTAAGGAAGTACTCATTAAGTGCCATAAAATGCATTGCCCGCTGAAACGTTTCGGAACAATAGACGACGTTAACGAAAAAACGCTTGTTAACGCGCCGATATCGGATATAAACCTTGAAGATTTGCTGCGCCGCAATTCGGTTCAGCTAAATATGAAAGTTGTAAAAGGGTTCATTGAAGGTAAAACTGTTCTTGTGACCGGGGGCGCCGGTTCAATTGGTTCTGAAATCTGCCGTCAGGTTCTTTCTTTCGGTGCGAAAAAACTCATAGTTTTCGATATCTGCGAGAACGGATTATTTGAAATTCAAAATGAACTCAGAGAGAAATTTGATGAAAGCCGCTTTTTGATAAAGCTGGGTTCGATAAGGGACAGAAAACGCGTTAATGAGATTTTTGAAGAGTTTAAACCGGATGTAGTTTTTCACGCAGCGGCTCATAAACATGTTCCGATGATGGAGCTTAACCCGCGTGAAGCTGTCAAAAATAACGTGTTCGGAACGATAAACGTAGCGCAGGCTGCAATATTGTTCAAAGCCGAAAAGTTTATACTTATTTCTACAGATAAAGCTGTCAACCCGGCAAATATCATGGGAGCGACTAAACGTATCGCCGAAATGACCATACAGCTTTTTAACCGCATGAGTGAAACCGACCTTGCCGCCGTCAGGTTCGGGAATGTGCTCGGAAGCAGCGGAAGCGTTGTCCCGTTTTTTAAAAAGCAAATTGCCGAAGGCGGCCCGGTTACCGTTACACATCCTGAAATGCGGCGGTATTTTATGACTATACCGGAAGCTGTTCAGCTTGTGCTTGAAGCCGGAGCAATGGCTGACGGCGGCGAAATCTTTGTCCTTGATATGGGCAAGCCTGTGCTTATTTATGATCTTGCCTGCGATTTGATACGTCTTTCCGGATATGAACCGGACAAGGATATAAAAATAATTTTCACAGGGCTGCGTCCGGGCGAAAAGCTTTTTGAAGAGATAAGCCTGGCGGAGGAGGATGTCGTCAAGACTCCGAACAATAAAATATATATATGCAAGCCGGTTGAATATAACGAATTTCAATTGAGCGATCTTATAAAAAAACTGGATGAACGGCTGTTAAACGATGATGAACAGGGCGTTTTTGGACTTGTCAGCCGCCTTGTTCCGACATTCAAATATAAAAATAAACAGAAGTGACTTCTTTTTGGAGGCTTTTAAAGTGTGTTATGATGACCTTAAAAAAGCAATAGAAAACAGAACAGCGAGGCTCGGTGTTATAGGTCTCGGATATGTGGGATTGCCGCTTGCTGTAGAAATGGCAAAATCAGGTTTTAATGTCTGTGGATTTGATGTACAGCATAAAAAAGTCGATATGGTTAACGCGGGGCACAATTATATAGGCGATGTTGTCGACAATGACCTGGCTTCTTTGGTATCACGGGGAAAACTGACGGCGGTTTCCGATTTTTCTAATTTACAAAACTGTGACTGCGTATCTATCTGCGTCCCGACTCCGCTTGATGTTTACCAGCAGCCGGATATAAGCTATGTCAAAGCTTCCGCGGAGCAGGTGGCTCGATATGCCCACAAGGGAATGCTGATAATACTTGAGAGCACTACATATCCGGGAACGACTGAAGAGGTAATTTTGCCGCTCCTTGAGAAAAAGGGTTTGAAAGTCGGAACAGATGTTTTTCTTGCCTTTTCTCCGGAGCGCGTCGACCCGGGCAATAAACAATATAAAACAAAAAACACACCGAAGGTTGTCGGGGGCGTAACAAAAAACTGCACGGCTCTCGCGGCACAGCTTTATTCGAGTTTCCTTGAGGGCGGCGTTTTTCAGGTATCAAGTCCAAAAGTAGCTGAGATGGAAAAAATTCTTGAAAATACATTCAGAAACATAAATATAGCACTCGCAAATGAGATGGCGATTCTTTGCAACCGAATGGATATTCCCGTATGGGAAGTAATTAATGCCGCAAAATCAAAACCGTATGGCTTTATGGCATTCTATCCGGGGCCGGGTCTCGGCGGTCATTGCATACCTCTTGACCCGTTCTACCTGACATGGAAAGCACGCGAATTCAATTATCATACCCGTCTTATCGAAACCGCGGGTGAAATCAATAATGGCATGCCTGAATATATAGTCGAGAGGGTCAGCCGGGTTCTCAACAGGGACAAAAAGCCGCTCAACGGATCAACCGTTCTCCTTTTGGGCGTCGCATATAAACCGGATATAGATGATCTGCGCGAATCCCCTGTCCTAAAAATAATCACTTTGCTTGAAAAAGAGGGCGCGAACGTCGTTATCAATGACCCGTTCATTCCGAATTTCAAACATAACGGCAATGAATACAACTCTGTCGAACTTTCAGAAGCCGCTCTCAAAAGCTGTGATATAGCCGTTATTACCACAAACCACAGCTGCTATGACGCTGATTTCATAGTCAAAAACGCGCCGGAGGTTTTTGACACAAGGAACCTTACTTGCGGAATAAAAGCCGGCAATCTGGAGCTGCTATGAGCGAAGAGTATATTAAAGGCGAATATTGCATAATTGAAAAGGGCGCGAAAATCGGAAAAGGCTGCGTTTTTGGGCATCATGTTGTAATACGCTCGAAAAGTGTTATTGGAGATAATGTAAGAATCGACGATTTCGCGGATATAGGAAAGCTGCCGATGAAAGCGGCTCTTTCCGCGACAACTGACGGCGCCGGGGTGACGGGGTCTGCAGTTATCGGTGACAATGTTCAAATCGGTACAGGGGCGATCATTTACGCCGGAAGCAAAATCGGCAGCAACGCTCTGGTCGCTGATCTCGCGACAGTCCGCGAAGATGTTGCAATAGGTGAAAAGACGATTGTCGGGCGCGGGGCGGCGATAGAAAACCACTGTAAAATCGGTGCGCGCTGCAAAATTGAAACGAATGCCTATATAACGGCATATTCAGATATAGAAGACGACTGCTTTGTCGCGCCGGGGGTTATAACGTCAAACGACAATTATGCCGGACGTTCAAAAGAGCGTTTTTCCGCTTACAAAGGCGTAACCGTAAAGCGCGGCGGGCGTATTGGCGCCGGGGCTGTGATTCTTCCTGGCAAAACTATTGAAAACGACGGTTTAGCGGCTGCGGGTTCTGTCGTGACAAGAAATGTTGAAAGCAAAAAAATCGTCGCTGGTAACCCGGCAGAAGAATTGCGGGACGTGCCGGATTCCCAGCTTCTCGAAAATCAATAATTTGTCAATAAAAACGGAGTTATAAAATGAAAATAATGACTGTTGTCGGGGCTCGCCCGCAGTTTATAAAAGCGGCGGCGGTATCACGGGTTCTTAGAAAAGAAAATACAGAAATTCTTGTTCATACTGGGCAGCACTATGATGAAAATATGTCCGGCATTTTCTTTGAAGAGCTGAAAATACCGAAACCGGATTTTAACCTCGGCGTAGGTTCCGCCTCCCATGGTAAACAGACAGGCGAAATGCTTATAAAAATAGAAGAACTTCTTCTTTCGGAAAAACCGGACGCGATGCTGGTTTACGGCGACACAAATTCGACACTCGCGGGAGCACTCGCCGCTTCAAAGCTGCATGTTCAGGTTGCTCACGTCGAAGCCGGACTGCGTTCTTTCAACAAGCTCATGCCCGAGGAACAAAACCGGGTTCTGACCGACCACATATCAGACATATTGTTCTGCCCGACCGGCACCGCGGCGGACAACCTTCGAAAAGAAGGTATCACAAGCGGAGTGTATGAAGTCGGAGATGTTATGTGCGACGCTTTATACTTTTATAAATCCATCGCGGAAAAACAGTACCATGATTTCAATTTACTTGAAAGTCTCTTTGATAAGCCGTCCGCAAATTTGAACAGAGGATATTATCTCGCGACAATTCACCGCGCGGAAAATACCGACGGGGCGGAGTCGCTTAAGAAAATACTTGCGGCGTTTGAAAATTTTGACGCGCCGGTTATCTTCCCGGTTCACCCGCGCACACGGCCTTTGGTTGCTTCACTTCAAAACGAAAATAATTATAAAAACATTCATTTTGTTGCCCCTGTGGGATATATATACATGCTTTATCTTGCTTTTAACGCAAAAAAGATTGTTACGGACAGCGGCGGGCTTCAAAAAGAGGCCTATCTGTTAAAAGTGCCATGCGTCACCGTGCGCGAACAGACAGAATGGATTGAGACACTGCGCGGAGGGTGGAATATCCTTGCCCATCCTGAAACGGACGATATTTTGCGCAAGGTTTCAGATACAAAGGCTGATCCGACACTCAGGGGAGATTATTACGGCGATGGGCACGCTGCTGAAAAAATCTGCGAAATATTAAAACGTTGATTTAAATTATTTAAAG
>DATALE010000067.1:0-11988 GCA_036261235.1 Ruminiclostridium sp.
TCCTTCATCTCAATTTCAGAAGTAGATTCACCGTTTGAAATCTTCCTCATTGTATCCAATACCCGTAGCTGCAAAGTATCAGCAAGCTCATTCATAGCCTTTGCCATTTTTCCGACTTCATCATCTGTATTAATTTCAAGACGCTGTCCAAGATGCCCTTTAGATAACTCCTGCAGCAGGCTAACCGCTTTAGTTAACGGCTTTGTTACTACCCTTCGGATAATCAATATTGACGCAAAAACGAGCGCAATAACAAAAATGGCCGTAAATAAAAATGATTCTAACCGTAATGTGTCTATCTGGCTCAATACGTCATTTTTATCGGCAGTTATCGCTAGCGACCACGTCGTACCCGCAACAGGGGAATATGAAATATATTTGCTTTGCCCTTTATATGTATATGTACTGGTGCCTTCCGTACCCTTAACCATCTTTGCTTCAATATTTGACAGTTCCTTCAGCGAGCTGTCGGTCTTTCCCTGCTTTATTGTATTCTCACCTTTGGCAACAAGGCTCTGATCTTTATTTCCTATCATCGTACCATCGGAGCTAAGTATAAAAGCGCTCCCCGTACTTCCGACGTTTATATTTGAACACAATTTGCTTAAATATTGACCATCAAAGACGCATATCAGAACCCCTTTTGCAAGAACTCCGTCTACAATAGGCGTCGCAATATAAATAACAAGTTTACCTGAAGCATCTTTAAATGGTTCCGAAATTACAGTATTACCGCTGACAGCATCTTTAAAAAATTCTTTATCCTTAAAATCAGCAGCAGAGCCATCGCTGAAATTCGTGGCCCCGCTTCTGTCAGATATACCGATTTTTACCATGTCAGTATTGCTCGCGTCTTCATACAAAACAGACTGGGCAAGGTTCCAGTCCATACTTTTTACTTCATCCTTTGAAACAATTTCACCAGCCATATTCTTACTCGAAGACAGTTTTTCAGAAAGTATTTCACTACTATTCTTAGCCTGCGCCTGCATGTTCTGAATTATACTTTTTTCCAGGCTGGATGATGACATAGAATAAGTAAGTACAGACATCAGTATAAATGCCGCAAGTACCATAATGCTTATCAGTAGCGTAATTTTAGTGCCAATGCTTTTTTTCTTCAGCATTTATATCCCTCCCAATTTTTTCACAGTATCTAGCCAAAATTAAATGTAAATACATATAATATCACTATTATTTTTGTCTCTTTAACCATTATATCATTAAAGTTTCATAAATCAATATTATCTTAAGATAATTTTTTACTGATAAGTATATCTGCGTACATTTTTCCATTTTTTAATCTATACATATATTAAATCATTAATATTGTTAACAATTCAACCATAATTTTTGAATTTTTATCCGCACCTGCAGTGGGCAATTCACGAATCACTATTATCTGAACGAAAAAAATGTGCCCGCGAATGTTTCCTCAGCGGACACTTATATACTTAATTTATTATTCCTTTTTCGCGTCCTGCCTGCGGCGCAGCCGCACCTGCGGTGGGCAATTCGCGAATCACTATTATCTGAACGAAAAAAAGTGTCCGCGAATGTTTCCTCCGCGGACACCTATATACTTAATTTATTATTCCTTTTTCGCGTCTTGCCTGCGGCGCAGCCGCTTAGTCGATGATTTCGCCCTCTTTAGCGCCAGCGATAGCGTTAGCTTCGTCGAAATCTATGTGCATAAATGTTGCATATTTGGGGCTTACACGTGCAACAACTTCATCGAAGATAAGTCCGCGTTCGCCGCCGACTTTAACTTTAACGTTCTGCTTGTCTTTTATACCTAACTTTTCAGCGTCTTCAGGAGTAAAATGTATGTGGCGTTTCGCGATAATAACACCCTCGCTGATATCAATTTCACCCTTCGGCCCAACGATATGGATAGGGGCACTGCCCTTTACGTCTCCTGATTCTCTGACAGGCGCTGTTACACCGAGAGTCCTCGCGTCAGTGAAAGAAATTTCAACCTGAGTATCCGGCCTTACAGGCCCCAGAATACTGACAGCGGCGAATGAACCTTTAGGACCTTCGATTTTTACGCGCTCTTCAGACGCGAACTGGCCCGGCTGTGAAAGCCATTTCTTCGGGGTAAGCTCGTAGCCTTTTCCATAAAGTGTCTCAAGGTCCTGTGATGAAAGATGAACATGTCGTCCTGAACCTTCAATTGTAATTTTGCGTGATTCCATTATTAACATCCCCTTAGGTTTTAATAGGTATTTGTAAAGTCTGTTTTTCGGTTACAGGCTTGTTTACACAGTGAAAAAACATTCAGCAGCACAACAGTCGGTTTTTCCGCTGTAATGCTGCTGAAACATAACTATCTTTGTTCAACAACGCGGTAAAGTGATGAAGCACCCTCTTTGGTTGCATACTCGTTGACTTCGAGCACCTCTACATCAAGTTTGTGTGCACCAAGTGACAAAACAATTCTGTCGCCCGGTTTAACCTCATAGGACGCCCTTGCCGATTTTCCGTTAACAGTTACACGACCGGCATCACAGGCTTCGTTTGCGACTGTGCGCCGCTTTATTAGCCGTGAAACTTTAAGGTATTTATCAAGTCTCATTTGTTACACCCTAAGAGTGCAGCGGAATTATTTCGCAACTGCATCCTTAAATGATTTGCCGGCTTTGAATACAGGATAATCTGAAGCCGGAATCGTGATTTCTTCTTTAGTGCGCGGATTGTGACCAACTCGCTCCGGACGATGATGAACTTCAAAAGTACCAAACCCAACGAGCTGTACCTTATCGCCGCCCGAGAGAGTTTCTACAATAGAATCAATAAAAGCTGCTGACGCCTTTTCGGCATCCTTCTTCGAAAGGCCAGCCTTTTCGGCTACTTTTGCTACGAGTTCTGATTTTGTCATTTTAATTCCCTCCATTTTTGGGTTTCTATTGAAATCCTTTTACGGTTTTCCCGCCTCGGATTGCAATACATCTTTTGCTTTTTCCCAAAGCTCATCGATTTGTTCAAGAGACATCTTTTTAAAATCACCGCCGTTTTCGGCAGCCATTTTTTCACACAAAGCGAAACGCTTAATGAACTTGTCGCATGAGGATGTCAATGCCTCTTCCGGCTCAACTTCCAAAAATCTTGCGATATTAACGACTGAAAACAGCAAATCGCCAAGTTCATCGAGACACGCGGCTTTATCGCCTTTTTTGATTTCGGTTTCAAGCTCACCTAATTCTTCGTGGGCTTTTGAAACGGCACCACTGACATCGCGCCAGTCAAAACCCGCGCGAGCCGCGCGTTTTTGCACCTTCTCACTTCGCATTAAAGCAGGAAGAACGCGGGGTACGCTTTCAAGCGTTTCAGTATTAGTTTTCTGGTTCTTGGTGCGTTTTTTTATCTCATCCCAGTTTTTAAGAACCTCGCCGGTTGTATTTACGCTTAAGTCTCCAAAAACATGGGGGTGACGCACGATTAGCTTCCTGCAAACGCCGTCGGCCACATCGCTGATATCAAATCTTCCGGTTTCACTTTCAATCTGGGAATGAAGTGCGACCTGAAGCATCACGTCGCCGAGTTCCTCTTTCAAAAGATCTGGATCGTCTGTATCAATAGCCTCGACTGCTTCATAGGTTTCTTCAATAAAATTCGCTCTGATTGATTTATGGGTCTGTTCCCTGTCCCACGGACAACCGCCCGGGCTTCTTAATATAGAAACAATCCTGACAAGGTCATCGAATCCGTATTTATCTTTAAATTCAAATCCTTCAATCATAAACGTGCTCCCAACAGCATAAATTACCTTTATTATATTAAACCTAAAAGTGTAAATTATCAATACCGGGAGCAGTATTAAAGCGAATTTTCGCTGTTTTTTAAAGTTTTGTGCCGCATTTGATACAGAAATTCGCATCAGATTGATTTTCAAAAGCACATTCAGGACATTTCCTGATTTTTTTCAGAGAATTGATTTTTTCCATAAGTTCTTCATGTTTAGCAAAAAGCAAGTCAATCGCAGCAGCCTTTTCCTGAACATAATCAGTGCAGTCGGCATGTTCCTTGGCAGCTTTATAAACCATCTTGCCAAGTTCCATATATTCCGATTCAATCTTCTTCTCAGTTTCTGCGGCAGCAACCCGGAATTTCGAAAGCTCAACGAATTCACCGGTTTTTTTGCCCGCATAATCCGCCGCGCCTTTAGCCTTGATTACGGCTTCCTCTATAACACCCACGAAAATCACTCCCTGCTGTTATTTTTTAAAAGTATACCATCTATTTTACATAAACACAAGTTATAACGCGATTCGAAGGAAACTTTTTCATTATTATTAAATAATATTTGTTTTTGCGGCTGATTTTCCGGTTAAATTTTTGAGGTAGAAAGCCGCTGATTCGAAAAAATCGCATTAAATCAGCGGCTTTTCAAATTAATAATATTCACTTCCGCCCATGAATTCACGCAGAACGCATGACCCCGGCATTAATGATTCCGACATAGCCTCTAAGCTGTTAATGCCATCAAGAATATGTTTTACCCTTTCAATGTGGGGACTGTCTTCAGAAACGCCGCAGAAAAGTTCCAATGCCTTTTCTTTGAAAATACACGGTTCACAGCTGAAAGCGGAATTAACCGTTATATCGGCATATTTTTTAAACGGGCGGACATAAAGATCCTCACCGCGGCATACCGCGTCCCACATATCGAGCGTTTCATTGACATCGGCGCCCCTGAAATTAAAATCACGCACGGTACGGCGTATGAGCCTGATATCCCGGGCACAAAGAACAGTACCGCCCTCGTCGGTTATAAAATCTGAGCTGACGCTGACATAGATTTTAAGGATAAATTCAGCGGGAAGCAGTCCGGTAATACAGGTGTCGAGCGCGTGAAGCCCCTCAACTACCGCAACCTGACCTTCATCCAGAACGACGGGATGTTTGCCGTCCGCACGGTGTCCTGTTTTAAAGTCGAATACCGGAAGAGCCGTGCGGCCCTTGAATATAAGCTCGCCGAGTTTTTCCTTGAGCAGCTCGGTATCCAGCGCCTCAGATGATTCATAATCCCTCGTTCCGTCCGGAAGTAATGGGGCGTCCTCCCTGTTTTTAAAAAAATCGTCCATAGAAATTGTAACCGCACCGCATCTGCGTTTTTTCAGCGCTTCCTGAATTTTCAGGGAAGTTGTTGTTTTGCCTGAAGCGGAAGGTCCGGAAAGCATTATAAGCCTTGCTTTTGCGGGATTTTCAGCAATACGTTTAGCAATCCCGTCAATTTTCTTCTCGTATTTTTCGTTGCATAGCGTGAAAAAGGCCTTCTCGTCGTTTAACGCCGCGCTGTTTACTTCGCTGACTTTAACCTTGGCTCTTCCTATCGTCTTTACTGTAACTGGCATAAAAATCTTTCACCTTTTTCTTTCGGTCTATGATTTCAGAAAACCTTCGGATGTACTCATAGGGGTACTTGAAATTGAAAACACGCTCTATCCTGTCACCGCGCGGCTGCCTGAGTTTTGTTACGCCGCCTGCTCCGACAGCAAGTATCGTATGCGTTTCGTCCATGATAAATATGTTATAAAGTCCTTCATAACCCGGCTTTGCAAAGCCTACATTTTCAAGTCCGCCGAGCGTGTTCCTCTGACGGTAGAGATAGTACGGTGCAAAATCTGCGACTTTCAGCCTTTTCCCCGCGTTTTCGAGCATTTCGTTCACGTCGACAGCCGCCGCGTCATAGATGCCTCCGCCCGATGTGACAAGCCTTGAGGAGCGCTTCATAGCAAGCGTATGAATCGTAACGGCCTCCGGGTCAAGGGACAGAACACCGTCGAGAGTGCGGTTGAATCCATTTGGAGTGTCGCCGGGCAATCCGGCGATAAGGTCCATATTTATTGATTTAACGCCTGCCGCCCTCGCCAGTTCGAATGCTTCAAACACCTGCTTTGAAGTATGGTTTCGTCCAATTGTCCTTAATATATCATCGTCCAAAGTCTGCGGATTTATGCTGATACGTCCCGCGCCGCCTTCAACAATTGCGTCCAGCTTTTCTTTTGTAATAGTATCTGGACGCCCGGCTTCTACAGTATATTCCCGCAGCGTGTCCAGCTTGAACGATTTTTTTACAAAGGACATGATTTCCGACAATTGGTCGGCATTAAGCGAAGTCGGCGTTCCCCCTCCGACATATATTGTTTCAAGGCGAAGCCCCAGTTTTTCCGCAAGCTCACCCGTTTTTTCAATTTCTTCGCACATCAGTTCAACATACCGCGGCAGCAGCTTTGCGGATTTTTCAACGTCATGCGATATAAAGGAGCAATAAAGGCATCTTGAAGGGCAAAACGGTACGGAAATATAAAGGCTTGCGGAATTTGGAGCTGAAATGGAAACGATTTTTTCTTCCATTACCGCTGATTCAACGCAAAGACGCGCCTTTTCTTCAGATGTGTAGTACTGACGCTTTAAATCTTCCGCCGCTTCTTCCCTGCTCATTCCGTTCGCAAGCCTTACACGTGCCAGCTTGACCGGCCGGATTCCCGTAAGAATTCCCCACGGGGGACGGACACCTGTTATACGGACGGCAGCCTTATGAGTTGCCCTGCCCAACGCGAATTCACACTGCCTGTCAAAATCGTGGCCGCTGCTCCCGAACTCGGTGCGGACACGGTCGCCTGAACATACTTTTTTGCCGTTTTTTGAAATGCAGATAAGAGCGGACACTTTTGTTCCGGAGTGCCTTTTTATTCTCGAATATATAAAATCGCAGTCTTTGCCGATTTTCGCAGACGGTATCTCTGTTTCACATTCAGCGGGCTCACCGGGGAAAAAAGCAAAGCAAAGCGCCCTCATCTCATATTCAAGGCTGTGCCCGTCAAGGTAAAGCTTCATCGCGCACTCCTGTTAAAAGGATTATTTTGGCGCTCATAGTCAAGCGTAGTAAATTCACCGTGGCCCGGAAGAACCTGCAAATCACCCTCAAGTTCGAAAACTCGTTTTAACGAGTCCATCAGCTCATCTGCGCTCCCCGTCGGCAGATCCGTGCGCCCCGCGGTTTCCCTGAAAAGCGTATCACCGCTGAAAACCGTATCCTGGGTTATATAACAACACGAACCCCTGGTATGCCCCGGAGTATGAAGCACCCGAATTTCTAATCCCCCGAAAATCAAAGTATCGCCGTCTTTAAAAAGCAAGTCAGGGGTAAAAGGTACGAAATCCCCATTTCCGAATGTGCTGAACCCGTTTATCTCCGGATTGTTTAAAAAGTCCAGTTCTTCAGAATAAACACCTATTTTCGCACCGGTTTTTTCGGCAACCTCGTGAGCCGCCGCCATATGGTCGGCATGTCCATGCGTCAAAAGAACATATTCAGCGGTGCAGCCCGTCTCATTAAGAGCCGTGACAATACGGGGCGCATCAGCGCCCGGATCGATAATGACCGCCTTGTTCGTTACCTTGTCGCAGGCAATATAACAGTTTGTCTCGATAATTCCTACTTTGAGGCATTTTATAAACATACCGCGCCCTCCTAATTTCCCGCCGTATCAGGCGTTTCCCTTACATGGTTTCAGTGTCAATTACAATCGTAACGGGCCCGTCAAGTTCCGCTGATATTTTCATATCTGCTCCAAAACGCCCCGAAGCGCTCTTTTTGACTCCGGACTGCTCGATTATATCAATAAAGTGAAGATAAAGTTCTCTTGCTTTCTGTGCCTTTGCGGCCGCGGTGAAATCCGGCCGGTTGCCGTGTGAACAATTTCCGCAAAGAGTAAAATTCGAAACGGTAAGGATGCCTCCGCCGATATCCGAGGCTGATTTTGAAAGTTTACCGCTCTCATCGCAGAAAATTCTCAGCTTAGCCGTTTTTGCCGCAAGTTTCTCAGCGTCGTGCTGCGTATCTCCTTCGGCTACTCCGAGCAGAACAAACAGTCCCTGTTCGATTCCCCCGACTACCTCCCCGCCGACGCTGACAGCCGCCCGGGTGACCCTTTGTATTACCGCTTTCATAAACCCTCCGAAACAATTACCGTCTAAGTATTATCTTATGCTTATCTTCTTTTAGATAGTGATAACATCTCAATCGAAGATGAGTATTAATCATTTTGCGTAAAAGCTGTCCTGATAATCTGTAAATATATGTTATAGTCCTGAGCGTGAAACTTCTATTACGCCGCTTATCTTGCTAAGACGTAAAATAACATTTTTAAGGTGCTCTGTGCTTGTAACGTCGACAGTCAGATTTATTGCGGCGTTGCCGTTTTTGAGTTCACGGGCGTTGACTGTGTGGATCATTACGCGCATTGAAGCGAGAGCCGACGAAACATCGGCCAAGAGACCGTATCTGTCTGTTGAAATAACCTGGAGCGAGGCTTTGAAAGATGTGTCCACATTGCTCGCCCAGCTGACATTTACCCAGCGTCCGGCATATTCTTTAAGCCCGATATTCTGCCTGACGTTCACACAGTCGCTTTTGTGAACCGAAACGCCGAAGCCGCGCGTTATAAATCCGGTAATGCGGTCACCCGGAACCGGATTGCAGCATCGCGCCATTTTGACAAGGCAGTTGTCAAGCCCCTCGACTATTACACCGCCGACGCTGTGCCGGTGCGTTATATTCTCCGGAATCTGAAGGCTCTGCGGTTTTATCGCTTTGAGGTAATCGTCTTTGATCCTCGGCATTATCTTTGAAAGGACTATGCCGCCGTATCCGATAGCCGCCAAGAATTCGTCCGCGGCGTTAAAATGCTGGCGCTTTGCCACTTCGAGGACAAAGCCGTCATACTGTTCCTCGTTCAAGATAATTCCGTTGCGGCGGAACTCCCGTTCAAGCTCTGTTTTGCCCTGAGCGATATTTTCTTCCCTGCGTTCTTTTTTAAACCACCCGCGGATTTTGTTCCTCGCTTCGCTTGTTCTCGCAATTTTGAGCCAGTCGCGGCTTGGCCCGTGGGATGCCGAGGCGGTCGTCAGGACCTCGACGATTTCACCCGTCTGGAGCTTATAGTCGAGCGGAACGATCCTTCCGTCAACCTTCGCGCCCGTCATACGGTTTCCGACGGCACTGTGTATAGCGTATGCGAAATCGATAGGCGTCGAATTGAGCGGCAGGTTAATGACATCACCGCGCGGCGTAAAAACAAAAACCTCGTCCGGGGCAAGGTCGGTTTTAAGTGACCTTATAAAATCCTCGGCGTCCTTGGATTCCTGCTGCATTTCAAGGAGCTGGCGAACCCATGTAAGCCTTTCGTCGAGCGTTTTGCTGCTGCCGGTTATGCCAAGTTTATATTTCCAGTGCGCCGCGATACCGTATTCGGCTGTATAGTGCATTTCCCATGTTCTTATCTGAACTTCAAAAGGAATACCCTCTTTGCCGAGAACCGTGGTGTGAAGCGATTGGTACATATTTGGTTTCGGTGTGGAGATATAGTCCTTGAAACGGCCGGGAATCGGCTTCATCATATCATGTATTATGCCCAGCACGTTATAGCAGTCGTTCACCGTGTCGATTATGATACGCACAGCGTATATATCATATATTTCGTCAAAGGATTTTCCGTGCAGGTAGATTTTGCGGTATATTCCGTAAATGCTTTTTACGCGGCCGTCAATATGAACGTTAAGTGAAAGACTTTGAAGGCGGTCGGCAATGCGTTTTTTGATGCTGTTCAGAAGCGCTTCGCGCTCCTCCTGCCTGCCCGCGAGCATGGACTCAATCTCATTATAGGCAAACGGATCGAGAAGCCTCAGCGATATATCCTCAAGCTCGTCCTTTATTGTGCGTATACCGAGGCGGTGCGCTATCGGAGCGTATACCTCCATCGTTTCAAACGCCTTGAAAAGCTGTTTTGCCGGCGGCCAGAAACGCGCTGTTCTCATATTATGGAGCCTGTCCGCAAGCTTTATAAGGATTACCCTGATGTCCTTAGCCATAGCGAGCAGCATTTTACGAATGTTCTCGGATTGCTGCTCCTCCCGCGATGAATACGGTATCCGTCCGAGTTTCGTAACGCCGTCGACGAGGAGCGCGACGTCCGTGCCAAACTGTTTCTCAATCATCGGCAGCCCGACCGGGGTATCCTCGACCACATCGTGCAAAAGCCCGCCGATAACGGAATCTGTGTCAAGCCCCAAATCAATCAGAATTATCGCAACCGCTACCGGGTGGGAAACATAAGGATCCCCGGAACGGCGCATCTGCCCCTCGTGCGCTGCCGCCGCAAAGCTGTATGCCTCTGTTATTTTGTCAACGTCATACGCAATACCGCTTTGTTCTATTTTATCAATAATACTCTGGAGCAAAGAGTCCATAGTAATCCTCCATCCGCCCGCGTTAAGATAAAAACAGGTATTAACAGAACGGCTACAGCTTTTTTAAAAGAGCCGAAGCAGCAAGGTCAACTTTAACTCCGCTGCACAGGCGGTATGTAACTTTTTCACCGTCGTCGGATTCCTTTTCGGTTTCAATAATCCCCATTTCGCTGAAAACATCTTTAATAAGCAGAAGCTTGAAAAAGTTGAAATGCGGCTTTGTCCTGCATATATCCTTGCACGCTTTTTCAAGAAAAATCGTACCACCGCCGCTGTTCATCAGTCTGAAAACTGCGGCGAACTCGTCCCGGCTGGGCTTGAGTCTAACTTTTAGCGTATCCGGGCTTATCGGGCTTCCTTTTAAAAACAACTTATACAAACCGCTGTAATATTCAAAGCATGCCGATTTTCTGATGTTCTTGACAACAACACTTGTTGTTTCGTTGTTTTTATAAAGATTCACGTCAAGTGAAACCGCGAGGTCAACGATATCCGAAACGCTGAAGTCAAAACCGTTTCTGTCCGTGCCGAACATGATGGCGGAAAATTCAAAGCCCTCACAGTTAAGCGTCAGGCGGGTATGCCCATCGCCGACAGGAGAGAGCGCCGTAATCTGTGCCGCAGGCACATAGAAAAGCGGCGCGGGGTTTCCGCTTCCGAATGGTTCAAGCTTTCTTACCTCGCGCGCTGTTGATAAAGATATTTCATAACCATGAAGCTTCATATCCGGGCATACCTTTAAAGTGGGCAGTTCGGGCTGAACGCTTGCCGCCTGATTCAATGCGGTATAGATTGTATCATAATTTTCACGTTTAACCGAAAAGCCTGCCGCAAGCTCATGTCCCCCGAAACGTTCAAGATACTGTGAGCACGACATGAGCGCGGAGTGTATGTTAAACCCGTGTATACTACGGCACGACGCGCGCCCTATGTCGCCGTTAAATGACACGACAACAGCGGGTTTGCCATATCTCTCGACAAGCCGTGACGCGACAATACCGATTACGCCGTTGTGCCATTTTTCACCGGAAACGATTATAATCGGGCTCAGTCTTAACGATTCGTTTTCATCTATTTTATCTATAGTTTCTTTCAAAATCTGAGCTTCGATTTCACGCCGCTCACGATTATTTTCATCAAGTTTCCGTGCGATTTCCTTCGCTTTTTCAGGGTCGGTGCAGGTGAGCAGTTCAAATGCGTCACCGGCTGTCGAAATGCGCCCGCAGGCATTAATTTTCGGAGCCGCCGTAAAACTCAAAAGGGTTGAAGTAAGTCTCCGTCCCCTTACGCCCGCCTCTTCGAGCAGAGCCGCGATGCCAACATTGCCGCCTTCGGAAATGAGTTTCAGCCCACGGATTACAATAAGCCTGTTCTCGCTCATGAGCGGTACAACGTCGGCAACAGTACCGAGGCAGACGAGCTCCCCGTATTTCTGAAACAGCGCGCGCTCACTCATTCGGGCATTCTTTTGCTTTTCAACCGCACATACAAGTTTAAAAGCCACCCCGACACCCGCAAGCTCCTTGAAAGGGTATTCGCACCCCTCTTGCTTTGGATTTACCACAGCATATGCTTCGGGCAATGTCTCGCGCGGGTCGTGATGATCGGTAACAATAAGAGTTACGCCGCGCTGAGCGAGCAGTTTTGTTTCTTCAAAAGCCGATATCCCGGTATCCACTGTTATAACAAGCTTCGTCCCGTCCTGTGCTATCTTTTCACATGCCGCGCTGT
>DATALE010000089.1:0-15775 GCA_036261235.1 Ruminiclostridium sp.
GAATTTTCAAATTCGATTTCGTTGCGTGGGCTTTCGGCGGACAGTACAGCTCCATTTCCCGTATAATCTATACGCTTGTTGCCATCGCCGGTCTTTGGTGCATATCCCTTCTTTTCCGTGACCGTGAAGTCGTTGAAACAAAAAACGAAATTCACTGATTGCAGCAAACAGATAAAATTGCAAAAAATAAGGCCGGAGCATAAGTGCTCCGGCCTTATTTTTTTTGAATATCTTTTATTTATTAAGCGAGTTTACAATTTCCTTTGTATCGACAGCAATCATGTATTCCTCGTTTGTAGGAATAACATAAGTTCTGACAGCAGCATCAGGGGTTGAGATGTCGCCTTCTTTACCCCTTATCATAGTGTTGTTAAGTTCTTTATTTATCTTTATGCCCAGATAAGACATGTCCTCGCAAACCGCCTCACGGAGCAGGCAGGAGTTTTCACCGATACCGCCTGTGAATACAAGTGCGTCAATGCCGCCCATTGCGGCAGAGTAAGCGCCGATATATTTTTTGATCTGATAACGCTGTGCGTCCTGTGCGATAATAGATCTCTCAATACCTTTGGCGGTTGCTTCCTCAAGGTCACGGTCATCGCTGGAAATACCGGAAACGCCGATAAATCCTGATTCCTTGTTAAGCATTTTCTCCATATCACGAGGAGAAATGCCCTCTTTTTCCATTATAAAGGTAACGACAGACGGGTCAAGGTCACCGCTGCGTGTACCCATTATAATTCCGCCGAGAGGAGTAAAGCCCATGCTTGTATCAACGCATTTTCCGCCGTCAACCGCCGTTATGGACGAACCGTTGCCGAGGTGGCAGGTTACTATCTTGATTTCTTCCGGTTTTTTGCCCATTATTTCAGCGCAGCGCAAGCTGACATAACGGTGAGATGTGCCATGAGCGCCGTAACGGCGAAGCTTGTACTTTTCATAGTATTTGTAAGGTACGCCGAAAATATATGCCTTCGGAGGCATTGTCTGATGGAACGCTGTATCAAATACGAGAACGTTCGGAATATCCTTGCCAAGAATCTCAAGGCAAGCTTTGATACCGGTCATTGCCGGTGGATTGTGCAGCGGCGCAAAGTTGATAACTTCGGAAAAATCCTTCAGAACCTGCTCTGTTACGAGGACAGACTTCGAAAAACGGTCTCCGCCATTGACTATACGGTGCCCGACTGCGTCGATTTCCTTCACGCTCTTTATTACCGCGGCTTCGCCTTCGGTCAGTGCGGAAATTACCGTCTGGAAGGCTTCCTTATGGTTATTGAGCGTCATTTCTTTTTCTATTTTTTTGCCGTCAAAAGTCTTGTGCTTAAATCTGCCGTCAATGCCAATACGCTCGCAGTTGCCCTTTGCAAGCACATTCTTTTTGTCGATATCAATAAGCTGATACTTAAGTGACGAACTGCCGGCGTTGATGACCAGAATGTTCATTAAGTTTCCTCCTTGAATTAAGCGCAGTCTGAAAAACAAAAACCTGATCCGCGGTGTCTTTTATCAGATAAAGAACAAAACTATATTTCCAAGTTTCAGGTTATCATCATAGTAATTCCGGAAATACTGTTTTTAATGCCAATGTCTGGCCTGCATTTCAAACATGCCTTAAATGATTGATTTTTTTTTATAGTCCAAGTATTATTATATAATCAAGGATTTTATTTTTCAATAAAATTTGATGTATATATGTTAAAAGTAGATTTTTTCCTGATTTTTTTCTTTTAAGTTGTATAAATTTCACTTGCGGTACCCTATTTTTAAGGAGCATTGAATGAACGGTATTAAAACTGCGGGGATAGTTGCGGAATTCAATCCATTTCACAACGGGCATGAACTTCTCATTAAAAAAATAAGGCAGATGGGTTTTTCGCACATTGCGGTCGTGATGAGCGGTAACTACACCCAGCGCGGAGAGCCCGCTGTAATGCTGAAATCAGCACGAGCAAGAGCTGCTGTTTTGTGCGGCGTCGACCTTGTTCTGGAGCTGCCTGTTCCTTTTTCCGTTTCAAGCGCGGAAAAGTTTGCTTTTGGCGCTGTGAGTATACTTAACTCTCTTAACATAGCTGATGCGTTGTGCTTCGGCAGCGAATGCGGAGACATCGGGCAGCTTGAAATCTGCGCGGAAAAGCTCTATGAAACAGACGGTTCGCCGAAACTTGCTGATGAACTTAAAAACGGCGTTTCTTTTCCGAAAGCGCGCGCAAACGCCCTTAACGAATACTCAGAAATATTGAGCAATCCTAACGACACTCTCGCAATCGAATATCTGAAAGCCTTAAAAAAGCTTGGTTCACCGATGATGCCGACAGCAATAAGGCGAGCCGGCGCGCGTCACGACGGCGATCCCGCGCCGCATGAAAACATTATGATACCGTCTGCTTCGGCTCTGCGTCAGATTGTAAATTCCGGCACACCGTGGTCGGTTAAAAAATATATGCCCAAGCGTTCGTTTTTGACTTTGGCGGAAGAAATGATTAATCTTCGCGCTCCTTTTCAATATACGTTTGCGGAGCCGCTGATTCTTTCAAAACTAAGGGTTCTGAGCAAAGAGAATTTAAAAACAATTCCCGATGTGACCGAAGGACTTGAAAACAGAATTTTCAGGGCAGCCCATGACGCTTGTTCGCTCGAAAAATTGTATTCAGGAATTAAAACAAAACGCTATACGCTCGCGCGCATAAGGCGCATCATTCTCAGGGCTTTTCTTGGCATTGATTCGTCTTATACGGCGAATCCCCCGCCATATCTGCGCGTTCTTGCTTTTAACGGACGCGGGCAGGAATTATTAAGGCTTGTAAAAAAAGCCTCGGTTCTGCCAGTCATAACACGATACGCCGATGTTTCAAGACTTGGCGACAGCGCAAAACGCCTTTATGACCTGGAATGCAGGGCTTCTGACCTTTACACACTTTGCCTGCCAAAAACGCTGCCATGCGGTTATGAACAAAAATTTACAGCAATAAAGATTTCCAGTTGAATTGTGCTGATAAAGGTAGTAAAATATAAACTGCAAAAAGAAAAATTTATCCAATTCTAATATAACTTTTAAATACGTTTGTCATCGGGGTGATTTGATGCCAAAAATTGAAGTTGAAGAAATCGGATTCAAAGATTACGGGAAGTGCCTGAAGATTACAAACGGCATTGTAGAAGCTGTTGTAACTTTAGATATCGGTCCGCGCGTAATTCGTTTTGCATTCAAAGGCGGCGAAAACTTTTTTCATGAGGATTTAAAGCAGGAAAGTTTTGTTTCCGGCGAGCCGCTTGAAGCTGTTTTCGGGAAAGGCTCCAAATGGCTGCTTTACGGCGGACACCGTCTATGGCTGGGCCCTGAAGATATGCCGATGAGCTACTATCCTGACAATGAACCGGTTCAGTACAAAAGGACCAAAAACGGATTCGAGTTCATTCCCCCGGCCCAGCGCATCAACGATGTTCAATATAAAATCGAGCTTATCATGCCTGAAAACAAACCAGGGATTACGGTCAACCACTTTGCAACAAATACCGGCGGCCGTACAATTAAAAGGTCACCGTGGGCTATTACGGCAATGAAACGCTCAGGGCTTGAAGTAATACCTCAGCCCCTTAACAACACAGGACTGCTTCCAAACCGGAATATATCTCTATGGCCAGTTAGCGATATGTCGGATGAACGCATATATTGGGGTAAAAAGTATATTACTCTCAAGCAGGAAACAGACATCAAAAGTTCATTCAAGTTCGGCATAAATAATACCCGCGGATGGGCAGCGTATTTTGTAAACAACGGTATGTTCGTAAAGCAATATTATCATAATCCTAACGGCTGCTATCCGGATAAAGATGTTTCTTATGAAACTTTTACAAACAACTATAGCATTGAAATGGAAACTCTCGGGGAGTTTGTGGACATTACCCCGGGCAGCACCGTTTTTCACAGTGAGGAATGGACTCTTGTCGACAATGTCGAGCGCCCTGAGCCGAACGACGAGATTACTTTGGACACCCTCGTAAAACTTTATATTGAAAAATAAAAAGATGACAATGTTGCCGGCTCTTTTAAGAGCTGGTCGAGTTTTTTAAACGAAATCACAAATGAAACCTTTTTCATGTAAAATCAAATTGCAGTCATGAAAATTTCATTTAGTAATACTATAGGCAACGGCGTACAATTCACGGCTTGCCTTAAACGCCCTTACATTTGCATATTTTCCGCCATACTGCGCAGAAGCCCTCACGAATACAATCAAGTATTGGTTCGGTTTTGTTGTGTTTGACGAAAAATCTGCCGGGCGTGTAAGAACATTTAGAATTATGTATTGTTGCCCTAAAAATATTGTCATAGTTTTGTTGTGGTGATAAAATGGATAAATATGTAGGACTCGGAGAAATACAAATTTCTTCAACACCTGGGGATTTAATAAAAACATTCGCACTTGCGTCGTGTGTCGGAATAACGGCTTATTGCGCAAAAACGCACACGGCAGGCATGGTACATATTGTTTTGCCGTGCAAGGTTCAAAGTACAATTGAAATGAGCCCCAGTTATTATGCAACTACCGGCGTACCTTTTTTCATTCAAAAAATGTTGAGCTGCGGATGCAGCAAAAACGACCTGCTCGTCAGAGTTTACGGCGGCGCTAATTCTATCAAAAAACATGATTTTTTTAATATCGGCATGAGAAACCTTGAAACTGTAAAAGATACACTAAGGCAGCTCCATGTTCCGTTTACTTTGGCGGATGTTGGCGGAGTGATAAGCAGAACTCTTATTATGGACGTTGAAACCGGTCTCGTTGAAGTCAACGCCCTGCCTATTTGCGTATAATTACAAATCTAAAAACAAGCCTTTTAAAATTCTGCCAAAACATTGGAGGATACTTTTTGAAAATTCTTGTTGACGCTGACGCCTGCCCTGTTAAGAATATTATTGTTAATGAAGCAAAAGTCAGGAAACTGCCTGTTTTTATGTTTATTGATACAAGCCATGAGATAAACGATGGATATTCGACTGTTTTTATGGTAGACAAGGCAAAGGATTCCGCTGATTTCGCCCTTATTGCCAAAGCTCAATCCGGGGATATCGTCGTTACACAGGATTTCGGCGTAGCCGCAATGGCGCTTTCAATTGGAGCTTTTGCGGTCAACCAAAACGGCCTTGTCTTTGACTCGGATAACATTGGCGCACTTCTTAACGAACGCCATATATCGCAAAAAATCCGCCGAGGCGGCGGACGCACAGCAAATTCGCCGCGCAGGACAAAAGCCGATGACGAAAAATTCAAATACGCCTTTAAGACATTGCTTGACAAATAAACATTATCATTTATATCCTTTTTAGGAGGTACTACAATTATAAAAAAACGCAGAATTTTAAGTTATATTCTCATTTTAATTATAATATTATGGATGATGATGATTTACTGGTTTTCATTTCATTCTGGAATTCAGTCTAATTCACAATCGGGAATCGTGAAACGTATCCTGGAAACCTTTTTCAGGAAAACGGGTATTGGTTTTAACAAATCCATTTTTCTGATTTTTTCGCCTTTTTGCAAAGAAAAAGTTACTGCAGAAGTATTCGTCAGAAAATGCGCGCACATTTTCGAATATTTTATTTTCGGGACTGTTTGCACAACTGCAGCTATCCATTGGCGCAAAAGAAAGTTTCTCCGGTTTCTCCCTTTGATATTTGGAATTACGACAGCTTTGCAGGACGAGATGGTTATTCAGAGATTTTTGGTTACAGGCAGGACGTATGCGCTTACAGATGTCCTCCTTGATTCAATCGGCTTTTATTTCGCCGTTTTTTTGATTGCCGTGATTTTTGGGATAAGCGTTGGGCTTCGCCGTGTCAAAAGCCGCTCCTGATTTATTGTTTGTCCTATATATTTCCACAAGGGTATTGAAATTTTCTTTAAAATCAGCTAAACTATATGGTTGGTGGAACAATATAATGCTTTTGATTTAAAAGCAGGTGTTTAAATGAAAATTAAAAGATATGGTTTTAAGCTGGTAACAGTTGCTGTGGTTGCTGTCACGATGGCTGTACTGCTGATTAATTTTGACAGCATATTTACGGAACTGAGCTGCGATGCACTCACTATTACACAAACAAAATCAGATAAAGCGGAGCTTCCGAGTTCACTTAATTATATAGACGAGGATAAAAGTGTTTTTGTCAATTACTGCAAAGACATTTACGGCGATGATTTACCCCTCAAGATAGACGAAAACGTTTATCAATTTTACGGCACGATTAACGGATTGAGATTTTACAGGCTTCAGTCAACGCTGATTCCTTATGACAACATAAACCAGTCGGAATTGATCGGCGGATACTCATTCGACAGTCCCGGTCGTTTCAGGCCTTATAGTACCGGACTTTATATTATCGGCGACGATAAAGTTTATACGCTTAAACAGGCATATGAATCCGGCCTTATCAACATTCAAAAGGCCTTTGATCTTTATAATAATAAGCAATAATGCCCCGGAATTTTAAACTGCTCTTATTAAACGGAAAAATAATCCGTCTGATAAGGGCAGTTTTCATTTACTCAAATTACCTCGCATGATTACAAAAATAAAAAGAATTATAAAATTAAGAAAAACTTTTGCAACAAGTAAAAGGAGCCGACTTTAATTGAAAATAAAACTTAAAGTTTTTATAATTTTTACTTTGTGCCTGTCCATATTGTTTTCATCAGGCTGGCAGGTTGTCAGCGCGGCCGATGATGAAAATAAAAAGGACTATATAAAATGGATGACGTTTGATGTTCCCGAAAATGCAATGGACAAAGCAATGAATATAGATATCAAATCCCATGCAGACAAGACTCAGGTAAACTGGGTTGAGGTATTGTCATACCTTGGTGCAAAATACGGCGGCAACTGGAAAAAATATAATGCAAAAGATATGGATAATATTGCGGAAAGGCTGAAAAGCGGCGAAAGCATCGAATCAGTCACCGCAGGTATGAAATATTATAACTTCTACCACACCGCCTACAGTGCCGTACTTGATGGCTTTTTAGGGGACTATAAGACTGTTTCTCCGGCTGGCAGCGAAACCCTCGTAAATAAATACGGCATGCTTGTCTATTCGCCTATCGCAAAAGGATATTCGTACAGTCACTATGATGATTTCGGAAATTCGCGTTCGTTCGGATTCAAAAGGAAACACCTTGGCAACGATTTGCTTGGCAGTGTCGGAACCCCGATCATCGCGGTTGAAAGCGGCTTTGTAGAATGCATGGGGTGGAACAGGTATGGTGGATGGCGAATCGGTATCCGCAGCTTCGACCGCAAGCGTTATTATTATTACGCGCACCTTCGGAAAAATCATCCTTATGTTCAGAATTTAAAACAGGGTATGCTTGTCAAAGCAGGTGAAGTGATTGGTTATCTCGGAATGACCGGATACAGTTATCGTGAAAACGTCAACAACATGACAAAACCACATTTGCATTTTGGTATGCAGATTATATTTGATGAGTCACAGAAAGATGGAGTAAATCAAATATGGGTCGATATGTACGACCTCGTAAACCTGCTTTCAAGAAACAGATCCGCTGTAAAAAAAGATTCGGCAACAGGAGATTACTACAGCACAACGTTTATCTGAGCCAAAGCCGTACAAAAAACAGTTTATGCTTCTGTATGGCTTAATGATTATTTACAAGTAATCTGCAACGTGATATTATTAATAAAATTACATCTTGGAGTGACACAAATGATTAAAAAAATAATACTCACTGTTGCCGGCATTTTGCTTATATTAACAGCAATTCCGCCGCTGAGCCTCCACGTACTGAATTTTTTCGTAGTTCTTCCGCCATTCATTGGCGTGATTCTAATTTTTTTGCCTCTTTTAAAGCGTATGATAAAAGCTGTGACAGGCAGGCATTATAAACGCGCAGTAAGGATTATTGCGGTGGTGCTTTCCGCCATATGCGTTTTTCTGGCTTTTGAATCGGTGATAGTATTTATAAACAGCCGTCCGCAGAAAGCGCCTGAAAGAGCGGCCGTCATCGTGCTCGGCGCAAAAGTAAGCGGGCGGACACCGACTATAATACTTCAAGGAAGAATCAACGCTGCGGGGACCTATCTTAAAAGCCATCCGCAGGCTGTTTGCATAGCGACAGGAGGCAAAGGCAGCGACGAGGCTATATCTGAAGCTGAGTGTATAAAAGAGCAGCTTATCAAACAATTCAATATCGACGTACATCGAATCTACACTGATACAACCTCAGTAAACACCCAACAGAATTTCAAACACGCCTTAAAAATCATTAAGGACGAAAAACTGTCAACAAATGTAGCTGTCGCAACGGATGGTTTTCACATGTTCAGAGCAAAAATGATCGCGTCCCGCCAGGGGCTAAAGCCTTACTCATGCCCGGCAGTGACAGATAAACGGCTTCTGCTCACGTTCAGTTTAAGGGAATTGTTCGCGCTGCCAAAGTCATTCATTGCGGACAGATAAAAAATATTTACTTATGTGGTTCATTTAAGTCCATTTCCTGCTGATTATGTTTTCCCTGAAGGGAAATAATAAACACCAGAGGAGATGATAAAAAATGAACCATGAAACAGAATATTCCGATAAAAAAACCAAAAAGATCGAGTATATTCCCGGCATTGAATGCGACGTTACCGACTGTATCTATAACGACGAAAAACGCAACTGCTACGCGGAAAAAATAAACGTAGGCCCGATGCACGCGGAGAGAAAAGACGACACAAAATGCTCAACTTTTAAGCAGAAACCGTCTGACGCCGAAATATAAAGGATATTTTATGCCGCGGATAAAAAATCCGCGGCTTTTACATATCTACTCTTGGCCTTGCGGGATCACATTCAGGATTTTTCAAGTCTCCATCGGAAAGTGAAAGCTTCGTCAGGTAGTAACACTCTTCACGCGCCATATGGTCAGCCATAAGCGGCATTAGAGTACCGAGAAGCGTCGCGTTTGTCCGCGCGTTCCGAATTTCGAGCAGAAATTCCCTAAATTCCGTCATGGTAAAGAATGCCTGACGGTTCAGCATGCGCATTGATGGGAAATCGGTCATTTTTGTTCTCGTATAACCGCTCATCTCAATCGTTTTCAAATAAAGGTCTGTAAAGGTTTTTTCATAGTCATTACTTTGTTCAATTTTGCTCTTTTCAATTTCATCAAGATTTGCGGAAACTGCCGCTGCGTGGCCTTTTCCATCGGACAGCCACAGAAGATTATAATGCACAGGGTAAAAAAGCGGCGGTTCATCATTATTCATATGTGAAAGCGTGAGGACAAACTCGTCAAGTTCGTTTAGCATGTGATTAAAAAACGTTGGCGACATATGTATTTTTACCCTTGATTTAAGTGTCAGAGTAAGAAGGTACAATTTGAATTCACGCAATGCCTGAACAGCATCAACGACTTTCTGCTTGAAATCGGCTGCCTGCAAACCTGCTTTTGATTCATTGAGAAGACTGTCAAACGTATGTATAAATAGTTTGGCTTTCTGCAAGTGTTCCGTTTCGTCGGCGGACAGAGAGTGGTAAATAAACCGTGCATGGTCACCCAGTATTTGAAGCCAGAAATTGTACTCAAGCTGAACCGGACTGATTTTTACGGCACTATCCAATGTAACTCCCCCAGTTAATTTATCTTTAACATTCATATGCTTTTTCTCAAAAATGGTTAAAACTTTGAGCTTCTGTGTTTATTGAAAAAATTATATGTATTTAATGGACAAAAGCGCAGTTTAGTAATACACAAAAAACCGGCTCGCTTTGAGCCGGTTTTTTGTGATAAATAATTATTATGCCTGCTGTCCGGAACTCTGTGTCCCGCTTGGGCTGCCCTGATTATTTTGGCCCTGATCTTGTCCGCCGCCCATCATCGTATCCCCGAAAATACGCTGCATTACGGTATCGGCCTGATCCTGTGTTATCGTTCCGTCCTGAACAAGGCTTGATAACGGACTGAAACCCTGGCCCCCGCTTTGCCTGTTTCCGCTTTGTGTACCGCTTTGCATACTTCCGCTGGGACGGCTCAGCCTGCTGCCGTCAGAAGGAGTTCCGGAACCCGACGGCTTACTTCCGCTTCCCATACGATTGGTCATCTGTGTGAGAACGGTTTTTATTTTATCAGACTGTGCCTGTGTTATTGTTCCGTCGCTTACAAGCGATTTAAGCCCCGAAGTGATTTGTTCCTTCATTTTCTGCGGATCTCTTTGTCCTGAAGAAGTACTGCCGGTCATATCTGCGCTCTTAGATTTGCACCCAGACAAAGCCGCAAAAGAAACAGAAACTGTGATAATAAGAATTAGTGCCAAGCTCTTGATTTTAAACATATTTATCAACCACCTGTCGTATTATTCATAACTTAAAGCGTCAATCGGCTTTAATTTTGATGCTTTGCCCGCCGGATAAAAACCGAAAATTATACCGACGGCCGCCGAAAACAGAAATGCGAGGAGCATTACAGTCGGTGAAATAGATACCGTCAGGCTTGAAACCATTGGTATTATAAGACTTGCTCCGACACCTAAAAGCAAGCCCGCAATTCCTCCGACGCAGCTTACAAAGACAGCCTCAATCAGGAATTGAAGCATTATATCACGCCGCTTCGCCCCGATTGCCTTCCTTATGCCTATTTCCCTTGTACGTTCAATAACGGATACCAGCATAATATTCATGATACCTATTCCGCCGACAAGCAGTGAAATAGCTGCAATGCCTGCAAGCATCATTGTGAGGCTCCCTGCTGTTTCACTTGTGGTTTCGAGAAGCTCCGTCTGGCTCATTACACGGTATTGCGAAGTATCGCTGTATTTCTGGTAAAGGAACATGTTGAGCGCATTCGACGCCGTGGTAATATCGTCAGAAGATTTCGCCCCAATGTAATATGTCTTCACATTTGTGCTTTGCAGAAAACGCTTTGCAGTTGAAATCGGCATGATTACCCTGTTATCGCTGGAACCTGCAGTAGAAGTGCCTTTGCTTTCAAGAATGCCGATAATTTCAAAATTCGTTCCGTTCAACGAAATTTTCTTTCCGATAAGCGAGCTGTATTCGCTGACTTTCATATCCGGGTAAATATTCTGTAAAAGTTCGACGCCTACATCTATAACTTTATAACGGTTATCAATATCGTCTTTGGTAATAAACCTTCCGATTGCCGTATGTACATTTCTTACCGTCTCATATTCAGGGACCGACGCTTCAATTGACGTCGTGTAAGTTTCTGACCCCGCCTTTGCGGTTGCGGTTCCAGAAACCAGCGGTGCCACACTTTGAACTCCGTCAAGCGACTTTAACTGTTTTATTTCGGCATCGGTCAGGGTCGTTGCCTTTGAGCCGGTCAAGCTTACCGTCAAAAGGTTTGTTCCCATTCCTTCAATTGCGCTTGTTACTTTTTCCTTTGTGCCGTTTCCGATTCCGATAAGCGTAGTAACCGACGAGATACCGATTACTATGCCAAGCATGGTGAGAAAAGAGCGCATCTTGTTTGAAAGGATTGACTTTACCGCCATTTTGATTGCCTGTGTCAGCTTCACTGCGCATCACCGCCTTTATCCGAATCTATTTTACCGTCGATTATATGCACTACCCTTTTCGCCTGTTTGGCAACCGATGGATCATGCGTAATAAGCACTACCGTGTTGCCATGCGTATTGAGCTGCTTTATCATATCAAGAACCTCCGCCCCAGTGTGGCTGTCAAGGTTTCCGGTCGGTTCGTCCGCCAATATAACAGGAGGATTCGTAACAAGCGCTCTTGCGATAGCGACCCTTTGCTGTTGGCCTCCCGACAACTCCATCGGAGTATGCTCCATTCGGTTTTCAAGGCCGACAGTTCTCAATGCCTCAATAGCTCTTTCACGCCTTTCCTTGTTTCCGATACCCTGATAAACGAGCGGCAATTCAACGTTTTCAAGCGCATTCAGTTTGTTAAGCAGATTAAACTTTTGAAAAACAAATCCTATGGTCTTATTTCTTATTGTTGAAAGTGCGTTTTCATCATAATCACCAATGTCAAGTCCGTTTAACTTATAACTGCCGGAGCTTGCGGTATCAAGGCATCCGATTATATTCATTAAAGTTGATTTTCCCGAACCTGACGGACCGATAATTGCAACGAACTCATGCTCTTCAATACTTAAGTTAATATCCTGAAGTGCATTGACTTCATTATCACCGATTTTATAAACCTTGTTGAGATTTGAAAGCTCAATCAGCGGCATCAGCACCAGCTCCTTTTAACATAATGTATTTGAATGATTCTTACCCGGGACAGCTTTGCGCTATTCTGATTACATGCCGCCTGATTTGGCGGTGCCTGTACTACCGCCGCCCGCAGTGCCTCCGGTCGTACTGCCCCCTGTTGTTGAGCCGCTGTTCGTGCTCCCTGTTGTATTATTGCTTGCCGATACCGTATTGCCGGTTTTATTGTTCGAACGGTAGCTCCTGTTCATACCGCCCATGCCTTCCGTACCGCCCATACCGCCGAATCCGCCCATGTTAAAGCTGCTGCTCGAGGTCGTATTGCTGAGGCTTTTTAATGCCGCTTTGTTAATCGTCACCGGGATTGCGATGCTGTCACCCTCAGAAAGTCCGCTCACGATTTCCACCTTATCTGTTGTTGAAATGCCGGTTGTAACTTTCCTGCCGTATTTCTTTATAAGCTCCCTTGTCGTGACGTTTTCAAGCTGAATACTCTTGCCGCTTGAATCTATAAGGTCCTTAGCCATAAGTACATATGCGGAAGTTCCGTTCTTTTCAAGCACCGCTCCCGAAGAAACAACTATTGTATTGTCTTTGCTTTCGGTTGTTATTTCCGCGTTGGTCGTCATTCCGATCTTGATTCCTTCAGGATCATCTATCATAACCGTGACGCTGTATGTTGCTACTCCGTTCGAAGATGTGCCGATCGGGTCAACTTGTGTGACAGAGCCGGAGAACGTTTTGCCGGTTACTGCATCAAGTGTTATGGACGCTTTCTGTCCGACTTCAACCTTTGAAATATCAAGTTCGTCAACTGAAATAACGGTCTGCATGGCATCCGGATCAAAAATAGCCGCAACTGTTGAGCCTTGTGATACACTATCGCCCGATTTTATGTCAAGTTCTGCGACAACTCCGCTGACCGTGCTTGTTATCGTATCTTTCGCTGCGTTTTCCTGAGCTTCCGTCAGATCGTTCTGAGCGGTTGTTACAGCCTGTTTCTTAAGGCTTATATCATTTTCGACAGATGAACTGTCAAGTTTGAATAAGTTTGCGCTTTTTGCCACCATCTGATTTTCTTTGACATAAACATTTGAAATTTTGCCGTTGCCCGAATTTGAAACTGACTTGTATGAAACCAGTTCAAGGCTTCCTGTGCCTACTTCTGAACCTTCGGAGTAAATTGAAACCGAATCTCCTACACCCGGGTCATCTGTTGCAATGGTCACGACAGTTGAGCCGGAAGACGTATTTCCGCCGCCCTGAGCGCTGCCAGCGCTTGCGCCTCCTGACGTTGAAGTAACTGTGCCCGTGTAACTTGAGCTACCGTCAACGACCGTTACGGTTTGACCAACCGTCAGTGTTTTGGAGGGATTGAATGAAACCTTCATGGAGCGTGAGGTCGAAATAACTGCTAAATCACCAAGAGATTTGATTGTGCTTAAATCGTCACCGGCAGACGCCTGAATCGACTTAATCTTTCCGGCTGCAGGTGATTTTATGTAAAGGTTCGAAAGATTATCTTCTGACTGCGTCAGAGCGTTTTTCGCGGAAGCAAGGGCGCTTTCTTTTTGTGCTACTGTTTGTGCGGTGTTTGTTTCGCTTACATGTGCAATAACCTGTCCCGCCGTTACGGTATCTCCCTGTTTAACAGAAATGCTGTCGATTGTCCCCGCGTTAGACGCGGTAAGAGTAACCTGCGAAGCATCCGATACACTCCCGCTTCCCGAAACTGTCGTACTGATACTGCCTTTCTGAACTGAAATCTGCCTGAAAGTCGTTGTCGAAGCTGCCGAATCTGATTTTGCGTAAATCATAAATCCTGTAATGCCGCCCGCCACGACTACAACAGCTATGGCTGATGCAATAATAATCCTTTTGACCTTTTTCTTAATCATAGAAGCTGCTCCCCCGTTTGTTAATATTGTTCCGTAACGCTCGTTTTGATGAGTAAATTCTACAGGAAAATTATTAATACACTGTAAATTGAGCGTTACTTTTTTTCGCCGATTTTATTAACATTTATTAATAATTAGCCGGGATTGATAACATCAGATTTTGTGATTATAATTAAGTTGCCGATGCAGGTTTTTTTACAACAATGGAGGATTAATATGAAATTTTTAAAACTTGGCAGCAGCGGTCACGCTATTGACATATCGAAAATTGCAATTGGAACTGATAAAATTGCCAACAACCTTTCTGACGCTGAATTCTTTTATCTTTTAGATATATTCGTTGAATCGTGCGGAAACTGCATTGATACCGCGAGACTTTACTGCGGCGGCAAAAGTGAAGAGGTAATCGGCAGGTGGCTTAAAAAAAGAACAGGGCTGCGCGAAAAAATCGTCTTATCTTCTAAAGGCTGTCACCCGGACTTAAAGACTATGTCTGTCAGCCGTCTCACGAAAAGCGACATTGAACATGACATAGACAGAAGTCTGAAGTCGCTCGGTACGGATGTCATTGACATCTATTGGCTTCACAGGGACGACCCGTCTATTCCTGCCGGAGAAATAATTGAAAACCTCAATAGTTTTATCAAAGCCGGAAAAATCCGATTTATCGGCGCATCGAACTGGAAAGCCGCCAGAATTGAAGAAGCTAACGATTTCGCCGCAAAATCAGGATATGACGGTTTTGTATCAAGCCAGATTCAATGGAGCTTGGCGGAAACCAGAGAAGAAATATACAGAGACTACGGAATCGTTATAATGAACGGTAAAGAATACGATTGGTATCTTAAACACAAAATACCGGTTTTCGCCTATGCTCCGCAGGCGCAGGGATTTTTCCCGAAAACTGCGAAAGGCGGGCTTGTCTCGCTGAGTGAAAAGACACGTGCAAGATTCGGCAGTGAAAATAACCTCAAGCGTTTGGAAAACTTGAAAGCATTTTCAGCCCAACGCGGCGTATCTCTTTCGGCAGCTTCACTTGCTTATTTATTGTGCAACAAACTCCCCTGCGCGGCTGTTATCGGTTCAAAAACACCTGTCCAGCTTCGTGACAGTCTGAGCGCGGCTGATATAAGCATCAGCGAAGAGGAAGCGGATAAACTTTTTGAGATTTAAAAAGCATTTATTTTCTTTTATTGCTTTGAAAAAGTCTTGTTCGCTCAACTCAATCGAATGGAAATAAGAACAAATACCCACCATTAAATTTATCATAACAACGAACCTTTAAAGCCACGCACGGAAACGGGCGCACGACGCTTTGCTTTCAATTGAGAGTAAGCGGGCAGTTTGCCGCAGGCAAACCTTAAAAGCACCGGTTGTGAGGCGTAAAACTAAATTTAACGCCGAACGGATTCCGGTGCTTTTAAGCCGCGCGTGTCTAAATGGTGCTCTGATAAACTCGCGCCTGTTTTTGTGCCCCAGCAGCGGGGACGGGGGCGCAGCGCCCAGCGGCTCTTTCTGCCTTTTCTGGCCGTTGTAAATTAAAATATCAAGTGCAACAGTATAAAAAAGGGTTCACAAATGACGCCGTTGTGATACAGTAGGAGTTGAAAAGACAACTACCGGAAAGGCGGCATCATTTATGAACTATCACCATCTTACACTAGATGAAA
>DATALE010000090.1:0-1682 GCA_036261235.1 Ruminiclostridium sp.
TAGGGTAGGTTATAGAATTAGACGGGGCAAGCTGTATCGCCTTTTTATAATGCATTTCGGCATTTTTTAAATCGTTTATCTGTGAATAAGCAACACCAAGGTTGTTATGGATAGTTGGCTCGTTCGGGTAAAGCTTCAGTGCTTTTTCGTAATTTATAACAGCTACCTGATAATCACCTTTTCTCATCGCCCCGTCTGCAATAGTAATAAGCTTGTTGTATTGCTGCGGATTAGCATAAGCAATCAGGCTAAGGCAGAATGTGAATATAAGAATTGCTATGAATCTGAATTTATTCACCCATCAACCTCTGAAATTTTCTGTCTGTTTATATATTACTTAAACACAGTATTTGCGGGTATGTAAACAGTTCCGTCTGTTGTTATTTTTCCGTTCTGTATAGCGATTTTCTTAATATTTATATGGTATGGGTCAGATTTTGCGGTGTTCAAGTCAATAATTTTTATCCTGTCCAGTTTTGCAAAATCGCTCAGAAACGCAAAATCCTTGCCGAACATATCCGGTGTAAGCTTGAAATTGACCAGGTAAATGCTGTTATTTTTAGCTTCGACAGATGATTCGAACGCTATAGGGAACTCATATTTCAAGAACCCGGCTTCACAGGCTATTACTGAGGTAATTACGAACTTATCTTTTTTGAGTTTTGTATAAAGTGAGTTTATTTTGAGCTTGCCGATTTCTGTGTTATCGATCATCAGAGGGATACTGCTCAGTAGCTTTGAATAGTTTGGTGAGGTAAACGTTTTGAGGAGATCCTTTTCTGTCAAAGTTGATGAAAACTCGATAAACATTGGTGTTTTTGTTTTTGGAGGTGCTTTTCTGTAGTCGATATCAGTATAACTACAAAGGCTTTTGGCTTTTACTTCTGTTATATAAAAATCCTCAACGGAAAAATCCTTTAGATACGCGGAAAATCCCTTTATTTTGCCGGATAAAAAATCTCCTGTACTATACAAATCTACATCAAGTTCGGTTTCTTTGCTTTTCATAAGCTTGGATACATTCATTTCAGCTATTTCTTTAACTGTAAACGAGCTCAAAAAGTTT
Organism: Ruminiclostridium sp.; assembly: GCA_036261235.1. Taxonomy (GTDB): domain Bacteria; phylum Bacillota; class Clostridia; order Oscillospirales; family Ethanoligenentaceae; genus Ruminiclostridium_D. The sequence continues at coordinate 1,067 of DATALE010000090.1, forward strand.
AATCCGGTGTATTTTTGAACCGCTCTTGAGACGGAATTGCTTATTTTATATTTTCCCTGAGGGCATTTATTGGCAACATTAGCCGCATTTGCCCTGTTACAAAATACAATCGCGCATAAAAACAAAATAAAAGACATTTTTTTCATTGCTATAACTTCCCTTAACACTACTCAGCCGTATAATAATTAAGAATATCTTACTACGCTAAAACTTGCGGTTAAAGATGATATTATAAAAGTTTAAAATCTGTTAAGGGTATAAATATGAATAGATTTGCGTTTCTTTTTATCATCTATCTATTAGCGGCTTTTTGGGCTTATTCGTCAAACAATATCTCGGTTAATTCAAAAGCGAATCTAGGGGAAGAATGGCAACAGGCTGTTCAGGAACAAAAGCCAATTCTTGTTTATATTTATACCGATTGGTGCGGCACATGCAAACAAATGGGACCTCTTATTGATAGTCTGGCGTACGAATACAGCGATAGGTATACCTATATTAAAGCCAATGCGGAGGACAGTCGGAGTGATGAACTATCAAAAGCTTTTAAAGTCCGCGGTTATCCTACAATTTACTTGTTTAACCCGAAAACTAACAAATCCTATAAAGTTCCGCT
>DATALE010000091.1:0-9486 GCA_036261235.1 Ruminiclostridium sp.
TACGTAACCGATCAGCTGAAGAATAGAAGTGATAAGCTGCGTCAGACTTTGCTGAAGTGTTGTGGAAATAGTATCAATATCGTTTGTCATGCGGCTCAGGGTGTCGCCGTTCGGGTGGGAGTCAAAATAACGCAGAGGCAAGCGGGACATTTTGGTTTGAAGATCTCTTCTCATATCGTGAACAGTGCTTTGAGCAACACCGGACATGATGAAACTCATAAGGAACTGGAAAACTGAGCCCAAGACATAGAAGGATACAAGAATGAGCAATGTGTTTGTTATTGGCCCGAATGGTATAGCGTCGCCATATTTGCGTACATCCGCAATACCTTTATCCATATCGGTTTTTGATACTTTAATAGTTTTTCCGCTGTTGGACTGTGGCATCTTCTTGCTGAGGTCGATCAGCTTTTGAACCGTATCGGCTTTTTGGTTGTTGCCCTTGATATCCTTGACGTTCGGAAGTGAGGCTAACTCCTTCATTGCGTCAAGCTGTTCAGAAGTTAATTTGCCCTTTTCAAGAATAGCATTCTGTACGGCATCTTTAGCCTGTTTCGCAGCTTCATTTTGAGCGCTTTCAAGCTGCTGCTTTGTTACGTTTGGCTGCTTTGCAAATCTGGCAGCAACTGCGGCCTTAGCCTGGTTGGCAGCCTGCTGTTCCGCTTCATTGATACTATTAATTTGCTTTTTAATTTCCGGTACTGCTTTTTTCTGCATATCAGATACCGTATTAACGGTTGACTTTGCTATAAAGCCGTCGGTAATCTGATTTATTGCATCACCCATTTTTTTGGGAGCCTGAACTGTAAAAACTGTACTTACTATAGCAAATATAAGAACTATAATAAACTTCGGCAGCTGTGGTTTTAGATAAGTTAAAAGCCTTTTCAGCGTACCTTTGAAGTTCTTTGCCTTTTCGACCGGCCTTCCGATAGCTGATCCCGGAGGGCCTCCGTGTTTGCGGGCCGGTTGTATTTTACGCATAGCGCGGTTCTTTTTTTCGCTCATGCCATCTCCTCCTCGGAAAGCTGCGAGGACACGATTTCACGGTATACTTCGCAGGTATTTAATAGTTCACGGTGTGTTCCTGTTCCGGCGACCTCACCGTCATCAAGCACTATAATGCGGTCGGCGTCCATTACGCTGCCAACGCGCTGTGCAACAATAATAACGGTGGCTTCCCGTGTTTCGTTTTTAAGGGCAGCACGGAGCTTTGCATCTGTTTTAAAATCAAGTGCAGAGAAACTGTCGTCAAAAACATATATTTCGGATTTTCTCGTCAATGCGCGCGCAATTGAAAGACGCTGCTTCTGCCCACCGGAGAGATTAAGTCCTCCTTCATAAAGAACAGTGTCATATTTATCTTCCATTTTTTCAATGAAATCGGAGGCCTGGGCAATTTCTGCCGCATGCTGCACCTGTTCAATTGAGGCATCATCGTCGCCATACTTTAGGTTTTCGGTTATGGTTCCGGTAAACAACAGAGCTTTTTGAGGAACAAAACCGATTTTCTCTCTGAGGTCATGTTGAGTCATTTTACTGACGCTTACGCCGTCTACCATTACTTCTCCGCTCTCGATATCATAGAAACGCGGAATAAGGTTTACAAGAGTGGTTTTTCCGCTGCCTGTTCCGCCGATTATTGCGACTGTCTCACCGGGTTTTGCGGTAAAGCTGATATTTTTAAGCGCAGGCTGTTCCGCACCGTGATAACGAAATGTGACGTTTTTGAATTCGACAAGACCCTTTTGCGATACACTTTTTATCGGATCGTTTATATCAACTATTTCAGGTTCTGTTTCAAGAACCTCATTAATTCTATCCGCCGCGGCCTGAGCGCGGGGAATCATAACGAACATCATTGCGACCAGCAGAAGTGAAAACATTATCTGCATTGCATATTGAGTGAAAGCGAAAAGATTGCCTATATTAAGTTCATTGCTGTCAACGCGAACAGTTCCGAACCATAACAGGGCCGCATTCATCAGGTTCATAATGAACATAATAAAGGGCATAAGAAATGCCATAATACGATTAACCCTGATGTATGACCTTGTCAGGTCTGTATTCGCGGTTTCGAACCTGTCCTTTTGATGGTCGTCACGGTTAAAAGCCCGAATAACACGGATACCGGTAAGGTTTTCTCTCATGATAAGATTGAGTTTATCAATTTTCTTTTGGATCGATCTGAAAATCGGCACAACAAACTTTGTGATGAAGAAAATAAGAAGCGCAACGATAGGAAGCGCGGCAAGAAGTACAAGAGTAAGAGTCCTGTCTTTTGAATATGCCTGAATTATACCGCCAATACACATAAGCGGCGCTCTCATAAGCATAAAGATTATAAGCAGTGTGACATTCTGAATCTGTATAATGTCGTTTGTTGTTCTCGTTATTAAAGTTGAAGCTCCGAATTTGTCGAACTCATGTAAAGAGAAACTCTCAACTTTGGTGAATACCTTATTACGCAAAGTGGTGCCAAGGCTCATTGATATTCTTGAACCAATAAAACTTGCAAGGACCGCGCATATAACACCGAGAGCGGTTATAAAAAGCATGAAGCCTCCCTCGCGCCAGATGTAGGTGATATCTTCTTTCATTATGCCGTTGTTAACAACGTTTGACATAATTGTTGGAAGATATAGGTCTGCCATTACCTGACCAAAAACAAGAATAATGACAACCGCAACGCCGATAGCATGTTCTTTTAGATTGCGGTAAATTTTAAGCATTTTTTCATCTCCATTTAAAAAGTATGACCATAGAAATATTTAAGTTATTCATTAATATTCTTGCCATGCGAGTCCTGACTGCTCAAAAAAGCATAAACTTCATTAACAAGATCAGCCAGAAGCCTGCTTTTCTCGTCCCCCAGATAACACGCCAGACTGTGAAACTTTTTCCTGAATGAAGTTTCTTTTTCAGCTGTCAGCTTTTTTCCGGATTCGGTAAGTTCAATTCTTACAAACCGTCTGTCATTTTTGTCGGTATGCCTGTCGATAAGTCCGATTTTTTCAAGGTTGGACAGTAACGGATTAATTGTCGGAGGTTTTACTTTCATAATTGAACTTAGTTCCGACGCTGTCATTCCGGATTCTTTTCCCTTTGAACTATACTTCAGATAAAACATCAAAAGATATTCGCTGAATCTCAGCTTGCAGTACTTTTTATCGCATGACGGGGGTTCGTTGTTATCCGTATTGCGAGCTTTAGAAAAATGATAAAGCCGATAAAATTGCAAAAAAGCCTGCGCAAGCTTTGCGTCCGTTTCATCAGAAACTTTGTTCTGCATTTTAACCCTCCTTTTCTTTATTGATTTTGATATATTATCAATTATGGACAAATTAATTAGTAAACCAAATAATTAGTGTTCCTAATCAATTTAGATATATTATAAATCGGTTTTATAACATCGTCAATTAATAAAATAAGATAAAATAGTAAAATATAAAGTAATAATTTGTGCAGGTTACACAGTCTGTGATATTTGCATAAAATGATATATAATTGTATAAAGTAAGGTTATCTAAGTCTAACAAATCATCAAAAAATCGCATTAAAATTATAAAAAGTGCTTGACATAAGCCTTTTATGGTTTTATAATTTAGCCAGTAATAAGAAATGTGATGACGAAGAAAGCCAGGGCGAAGATTCTTTACAGAGATCCGGTGTTAGCTGAAAGCCGGAGGATTTAACCCGTACGGTGAGTCACTTCTGAACAGGCTTCTGAAATGAAAAGAGTAGGAATGCACGTGGAGCCGCGTTAAGGCGATGGGTTTTAACGAACCCTTTGAGTGCGTATTTATACGAATTTGGGTGGTACCGCGGGAATTAATGCCCGTCCCTTAAGGAATTAAGGGGCGGGCTTTTTTGTTTTGTCTCTTTATCTCCTGAAACAAACAATACATTTTATAATGGAGGATTAAATATGATTGGCATTAACGAAAAGTACGTGAATGAAGTTTATGATGACAACGGAGTCATTAAGGAGTTCAGCCTTAATGTTCCCGATAATTTTAATTTTGCTTTTGACATAGTTGACGAAATTGCTCGAATCGAACCAGATAAAAAAGCTATGGTTTGGTGCAACCCGGAAGGGGAAGAGCACATTTTCACTTTTGCCGACATTAAAAGATACAGTGATAAAACAGCCAACTTTTTACGTTCAATCGGCATTAAAAAAGGCGATATGGTTATGCTTCTCCTGAAAAGGCATTATGAATATTGGTTTGCAGTGCTCGCACTTCACAAGCTCGGCGCTGTCGCTATCCCAGGCGTTTCAATGCTGACGACAAAAGACCTTGTCTATCGTTTCAACGCAGCGAGCATTAAAGCTGTTATCAGCACAGCGGATGGTGAAACCGCAGAGCAGGTTGATGAGGCCCAGGCTGAGTCACCAACTCTTGAAATAAAAATAATTGCGCGAGGTAAAAGGGACGGTTGGTTGTCTTTTCATGAGGGAATGGAAGCCGCAAGTGAGCATTTTGAGCGTCCACAGGGTGATGAGGCCACAAAAGCCACCGACAGAATGCTTATGTATTTCACATCAGGGACAACCGGATTTCCAAAGATGGTAAGCCACGACTTTGCATATCCTCTCGGGCATATAATGACCGCAAAACATTGGCAGAACGTCCAGCCTGACGGACTTCATTTGACTGTTGCAGATACCGGTTGGGCAAAGGCCGGATGGGGGAAAATCTATGGGCAATGGATAATGGAAACCTGCCTCTTTATTTATGATTTTGACAGGTTCGACGCCGAAGATCTTTTAACGGTAATCGAAAAATATAATGTCACATCCTTCTGCGCTCCTCCGACAATATATCGTTTCCTTATAAAAGAAGGAATGGGCAGCCACAAGCTGTCATCGCTTAAATATGCGGCGACCGCGGGTGAAGCTCTTAACGCAGAAGTGTTCAATAAATTCTATCAGTACACGGGAATTAAAATAATGGAAGGTTTCGGTCAAACAGAAGGGCCTGTGCTTATTGCTACACTCCACGGTATGGAACCGAAACCTGGATCGCTCGGAAAACCTGTTCCACTGTTTAAAATTGATCTTATCGACGAGGAAGGAAAACCAGTGCCGAGGGGTGAAGTCGGGGAAATTGCTATTGATGTTTCAAGCGGAAAACCTGCCGGCCTTTTCGATGGTTACTACCGCGATGAGGAGAATACGAAAAAGGTGTGGCACGATGGCTATTACCATACAAGAGACACAGCATGGTGCGATGAGGATGGCTATTTTTGGTATGTTGGACGTACGGACGACGTTATAAAATCCTCCGGATACAGAATCGGGCCATTTGAAATCGAAAGCGTGCTTATGGAGCATCCGGCGGTTCTCGAATGTGCGGTTACCGGTGCGCCGGATCCGGTCAGGGGCCAGGTTGTTAAAGCCTCTATCGTTTTGACGCGCAGCTATCAGCCGTCGGAAGAACTTAAAAAAGAAATAAAAAATTATGTTAAGGAACAAACCGCTCCTTACAAGTATCCGAGAATAATAGATTTTGTCAGCGAACTGCCAAAAACCTCAAGCGGTAAAATTCAGCGAGCCGAGATAAGAAAACAGAATTTTACCACCGTTAACGCCTATTAAATTTTGTGATAGCCAAAAAACCAAGTAATGGAAATACCGGACTTGGTTTTTTGGCACTTTTTTTATCAAAAAAATCAGACATATTGTGTTTAGAAACTATTGACATACTATATATATAGTGCTAACATTGTTCCTGTCAAATAATCATAGAAAGTGGGTGCAGCTGTCCGGTGAAATATTCCGGCAGGATTTATGATAACAACTATAAAAAAAAGAGACGGCAGGCTTGTACCTTTTAATCTCGAAAAAATAAGCAACGCAATCGGAAAAGCATTGAGCGCAAGCGGAAGCAGCAACGACGCGCTTGCCATTAAACTTGCTGTTAAGGTTGCATCTGAAGCAGAAAAAAGTGACGGAACCGCCGGAAAAATTCCTTCGGTTGAAGAAATTCAGGACATAGTGGAAAAAGTACTCATTGAGGATGACCTTGTAAAGGCCGCAAAAGCCTATATTTTATACAGAGCTGAACGCACAAGAGCTCGTGAAATGAACACAAGGCTGATGAGAACGTATGAGGAAATTACCAACAGCGATTCCATTCTCAGTAACTTAAAGCGCGATAATGCGAACATCAACGGGGATACGGCGATGGGCGCAATGCTGAAATACGGTTCCGAGGGAGCAAAGATATATAACGAGATGTATGTCTTGAAACCGGAACATGCGAAAGCGCATCATGACGGCGATATACATATTCATGACTTTGATTTCTATACGCTGACCACGACATGCTGTCAGATTGATATACAAAAGCTGTTCAAAAACGGATTTTCAACCGGGCATGGGTTTCTTCGCGAGCCAAATTCAATTGCCAGCTATTCAGCGCTTGCCTGTATTGCTATTCAGTCAAACCAGAATGACCAGCACGGCGGACAGAGCATACCGAATTTTGATTACGGACTTGCTGACGGCGTTAGGAAAACGTTTACTAAAAAATACAAAGATAGCCTTAAAAATTCAATTGAATTTGCAATAGCTGATGCAAAAGCCTCGGCAACTATGGTAAATGAGATACATTCAGAAATAAAAAATAAATTCGGGCTTGTTCCGGTAATAACGGGGGATAACGGCTTTTCAGAAAAAGAAGCGGAGCTGCTTTCAAAAAAGCTCAACCCTGAGATTGCGGAAAAAGTTCAGAAATTTGCCTTTGAGCATGCCGTAGAAGATACGGACAAGTCGACATATCAGGCAATGGAAGCGTTTATCCACAACCTCAATACTATGCACAGCCGCGCTGGTGCGCAGGTTCCATTCAGCTCGGTCAATTACGGCACGGATACATCATTCGAAGGCCGTATGGTTATGAAGAATATACTTCTTGCAACAGAAGCGGGTTTGGGAAACGGCGAGACTCCGATTTTTCCAATCCAGATTTTCAAGGTTAAAGAAGGGGTAAACTACAACCCCGGCGATCCGAACTATGACCTTTTCAAATTAGCCTGCCGTGTCAGCGCAAAAAGGCTGTTCCCGAACTTTTCATTTATCGATGCGCCATATAATTACAGATACTATAAACCGGGCAGGCCGGAAACAGAGATTGCTTATATGGGCTGCCGTACCCGTGTTATCGGCAACGTTGTCGACCCATCGCGTGAAATCGTATACAGCCGCGGCAATCTGAGCTTTACATCAATCAATCTTCCGAGGCTTGCAATTTTAAGCAGACAAAGTATCCCTGAATTCTATAAGCGGCTTGACGCAATGATAGACCTTTGCATCGATCAGCTGCTTGACAGGTTTGAAATTCAGTGCAGAAAGAAAGTCCGCAATTATCCGTTCCTGATGGGCGAGGGCATATGGCTTGATTCCGAAAGGCTCAAACCGGACGACGAGGTTCGCAAAGTGCTGCGACACGGTACTCTTACTGTTGGATTTATCGGACTTGCCGAGAGCCTTAAAGCCCTAATCGGAAAGCATCACGGCGAATCGGAAGAAGCCCAGAAGCTTGGACTTGAGATTGTCGGTCATATGAGAGAACGTATGGACGACGCCGCAAAAAAATATAGCCTTAATTTTTCACTCCTTGCTACGCCTGCCGAAGGCCTTTCCGGGCGTTTTATAGAGTTTGATAAAAAGCTTTTCGGGAATATTCCCGGAGTTACGGACAGAGAATATTATACTAACTCGTTCCATATTCCTGTTTATTATCAGATAAGCGCGTATGACAAAATAAAGCTTGAAGCGCCTTACCATGAATTCACGAACGGCGGACATATAACGTATGTAGAGCTTGACGGAGATCCGACAAAGAATCTTGAAGCTTTCGAATCTGTTATAAGATGTATGAAGGAAAGCGGAATAGGATACGGAGCAGTCAACCACCCGGTTGACCATGACCCTATATGCGGTTTTAACGGAATAATCGATGATAAATGTCCGAAGTGCGGCAGAAGTGAAGACGCTGAAAATAAATTTGAGCGCATAAGGCGTATTACAGGTTATCTTGTCGGAACACTTGACAGGTTCAACAATGCAAAAAGAGCAGAAGTAAACGACAGGGTAAAGCATCTTAATGTCTCAGAAAATATGCCGGAGGAATTGCAGTAAAACCAAAGCCTGGTTCATAACTGTCAAAAATGAGAGATAAAATACCCCCTATTGCAGGAAAAATTGCTGAATAGGGGGTATTAATCTATGTGTTCAGCATAACCCGAATACTTGAAAGATTGCAGATTTATAACAACTCAGGGTTTATTACTTATTATTAATATGTCAAATTTGCCAAAGATTAAATTTTGTACTTTAAATTGAAATGTTATCAGTTTATATTTATGAGATATTTAGTTCCAATGAAGGGAGCATTTTAATGCTGCAAATAAGGGAAATTTCAAAAAGTTATACGACAGGCGATTTCAAGCAAACGGCTTTAGATAAAGTAAGTCTGAATTTCAGGGGAAATGAGTTTGTCGCCATACTTGGTCAAAGCGGTTCAGGAAAAACCACAATGCTGAATATCATTGGCGGACTTGACCAGTATGACAGCGGCGACCTGATTATCAACGGCAAATCAACAAAACATTTTAAGGACAAGGAGTGGGATGCATATCGAAACAACAGCGTGGGGTTTATATTTCAAAGCTATAACCTGATTTCTCATTTAACTATTATAGATAACGTTGAAATGAGTATGACCCTAAGCGGAGTTTCAAATAAAGTGAAACATAAACGGGCAATGGACGCCTTGGAAAAAGTCGGCCTTAAAAATCATGTGCACAAAAAGCCAAACCAACTTTCTGGCGGTCAGATGCAGCGTGTAGCGATTGCACGGGCACTCTCAAATGACCCTGATATTATTTTGGCTGATGAGCCTACCGGTGCGCTTGACTCCGAAACAAGCGAGCAGATAATGGAGCTAATAAAAGAAATATCAAAAGATAAGCTCGTTATTATGGTAACACATAATCCGGAACTCGCCGAAAAATACGCAAACAGGATTGTACGGGTTTCGGATGGAAAAATTGTTGCAGATTCAAATCCAATCAGCAGCGTGGAAGTTTCGGAAAGCTATAAGCTGAAAAAGACAAGTATGAGTTTTTTTACCGCGTTGAAGCTCTCTGGGAAAAACATCCTTACGAAAAAAGGACGCACTTTTCTGACAGCGTTTGCATCAAGTATAGGTATTATCGGAATTGCGCTTGTTCTGGCATTATCCAACGGATTTAACATGCAAGTCAAGAATTTTGAATCCGGAACACTATCCAATTTTCCGATTACAATCAGTAAGACGGCAATGAGTATTGATACAGCAAAAACTTCAAAGCAGAAAAACAGTTCAGTCAAGTTTACGGATAAGAAATATGTTTATTCATATGATACTTCTAAAAATACGATGACACACACCAATACGATAACGCAGGATTATTTGGACTACGTAAATAAAATTG
>DATALE010000105.1:0-15419 GCA_036261235.1 Ruminiclostridium sp.
AGAACTCGTGGACTATCTTGATTATTACAACAACCGCCGTATCAAGGCAAAACTGAAGGGCTTGCCTCCCGCTTTACACAGGCAGCAAACCCTTTCGGCTGCTTGATTTAATATTTGTCTAACTTTTTGGGGTCAATTCAAGTCCGCATAGTGCGGATTTACCGGGTGATTTTCAATATTTGCTACGCAGGGACTTTTGATACAGTCCCCTTCTTATACCAGATTATACCAAGCCATCAATAGCGGTATCAATGTCTATATCGGCTTCATAATCAACGCCTTTTAATCCGAAACCGAACAGGCGGTAGAAATCCTCCCAATAGCCGTCAATATCGGCAACTTTGTTTAGGTTGCTGTCACTGACTGTATTCCAAACTTTAATGACCTCATTTTGAACGTCGTCACTCAATTCAAGATCATCGACTCTGATTCTGCCCACCTCATCAACCTTTGTTTTTGATACATAAAGTTTTTCCGAGAGCATTCTGTACATCTGTTCTATGCAATCCTCATGTATGCCTTTTGATTTCATGATTTTAAAGAGAATTGATGTATAAAGAGGAACAGCCGGTATTGCCGAGCTTGCCTGTGTTACAACAGCTTTGTTAACGGATACGTAGGCTTTCCCGCCGGATTGTAAAAGCATATCCGTTATTTCTTTCGCAGTTTTCTCAAGATCTTTTTTTGCCATGCCGATTGTACCATCAGTGTAAATCGCATGGGTAACTTCCGGCCCGATATATGAATAGGCGAGAGTAACGGAATTGTCCGCCAAAACTCCTGCTTCCTGGAGTGCCTCAATCCATAGCTTCCAGTCTTCCCCGCCCATAACTTTTATTGTACCGTCAATCTCTTCCTGTGTGGCCGGTTCAACTGTAGCCGTCGAAAGTTCATGTGTTCTCATGTCAATGGTCTTGCCCGAATATTCTTCACCAATCGGTTTTATAACAGAAGAATATGTGACACCGTCGTCCGTTGTCCTGCGGGGAGCGGCGAGGCTGTAAACGACAAGGTCAACTTGTCCAAGATCTTTTTTGATAAGATCAATGACTTTTTCTTTTGTTTCACTGGAATAGGCGTCACCCATGATACTTTTTGCATAGATTCCGTCATTCAGTGCCTGCTTTTGGAATTCCGCGGTGTTATACCAACCGGCGGTTCCTGTCCTTTTACCCTGCGCAGGTCTTTCAAATGCCACGCCGATCGTTGATGCACCGCAGCCAAAAGCGGCGGCAATCCTTGTTGCAAGTCCGTATCCTGTCGAAGAACCGATAATAAGCGCCTTTTTCGTACCAACGAAAGACGGCTTGCTTTTTACATAAGCTATTTGTTCCGCAACATTTTTTGCACAGCCTGCCGGGTGGGAAGTTGTGCAAATGAAACCTCTTATTTTAGGCTCAACTATCATACTGAAATCTCCTTTTACACAAAATTAAAGGATAGATTAATTAAAATTAAAACACTTCTAATCAACAATTTTCTATTATACAATAATTCTCGTTTATGTTCAACTTTGGAGTACATTATTAAAATAAGCAATAAACAGGAACATCAGCAAGTCCGCGGTCATATAATTTTTAAAGAGTTGAAATTAAAGGCGGGGGAGTTGCCTATGAGGCGTTTGCGCAGCAAGAGACGTCATGGCAGGGCGCCTGCTGTTTTTCTCGGAGTAGCTTTGACGCTTGTAATATTCTACATAATATTTATTGTAAGGCTTCTTCCGATAGTTGAGACGATGGCTGTGAATAATGCGAGAAATCTGGCAACAGAAACTATAAACAAAGCAGCTGGAAAGGTGCTCAGCGAAGAAAACGTGAACTATGATAATTTAATGACGCTGGAGAAGGACGGAAACGGAAATATAACAGCTGTTAAGGCCGATACATTAAGAATAGACGAGCTCAAATACAAGATTACAAACGAGGTTATAAAGGAACTTAACGGGATAGATACTTCCGACCTTGAAATACCGATTGGAACAATAATAGGCGGTCAGCTTTTTTCGGGAATGGGACCTAAAGTTAAAGTAAGAATAGAACCAGTAGGAAGCGCCGAAACGAAAATCGTAAACGAATTTTCCTCAGCAGGTATAAATCAGACGAGACAGCAGGTTTTTCTTGAGGTTGACGCATCCATAACCGTTCTTGTTTCTTCAGATAGTATTAAGACTGAAGTAAAGAGCAATTATACGATTGCAGATACGGTTATTGTCGGAAAAGTCCCAGATTCTTATACTTATGTTGACGACACTTCAGGCAAAAGCAATTCGGATAAGGTGATTTTGTACGGAGGAAAGAATTCAAAATAGCCCGAACATCGCCAATATGTTAAAATTTAAGCAAAAATATATTTCTCTTTTTTTGTAATAGTAGTATAATCATATATGGTATGTTTCTAAATATTTTTAATTAATTATTGTTATTAACCTGTTAAAAGTCAATAATCTAAAGTAAAGTAATACTATAAAGGTTTTGGGGTGCTTTAAAAATTGCAGGAAGCTTCAAAGCGCGCGGAAGAACTGCGCTCCCTTATTAATTACCATAACTACAAGTATTATGTTGAGGACAGTCCGGAAATCGAAGATTATGAATATGACAGGATGCTGCGCGAGCTCGAAGAAATCGAAGCGGCTCACCTTGATCTTGTGACTTCAGATTCTCCGACCCAAAGAGTAGGTGGCTCTGCTCTCGGAATGTTCGAACCCGTTCATCATGAGGTTGTAATGGAAAGCCTTCAGGATTTGTTTTCAAATGATGAAGTGCGGGAATTTGACCGTAAAGTTCACGAGACAGAAAAAAATATAGTCTATGTTGTCGAGCCTAAAATTGACGGCTTGTCAATTTCGCTTGAATATGAAAACGGACTGCTTGTGCGCGGATCAACGCGGGGCGACGGTGTGACGGGCGAAGATGTTACCGCTAATATACGCACGATCCGATCAATTCCGCTTAAACTTAATTCACCGATTCCGCTGCTCGAAGTAAGGGGCGAGGTTTTTATGCCCCACGACCGTTTTTTAAAACTTGTTGAGCAGCAGGAACTTAATGAGGAAAAGCCGTTCAAAAACTGCCGAAACGCAGCTGCAGGTTCACTGAGGCAAAAGAACCCTAAAATTACATCGGCGCGCGGTCTTGACATTTTCATCTTTAATATTCAGCGCATAGAAGGCGCCGAGATTGAGTCTCATTCAAAAGGGCATGAGCTTTTAAAACAACTCGGATTCAAAGTAATTCCGGATTATAAGATATGCACTGAAATCGGACAGGCTATCTCGGAAATCGAAAAAATCGGCGAGCGGCGCGGAGCTCTGTCGTATGATATTGACGGTGCTGTTATGAAAATAGATTCATACGATATCAGAAGAAAACTCGGCAGTACCGCCAAATTTCCGAGGTGGGCTGCGGCTTTCAAGTTTCCTCCGGAAGAAAAGAAAACAAAACTATTAGACATTGAAATAAACGTTGGGCGCACGGGTGTTTTGACACCGACAGCCGTACTTGAACCAGTAACGCTTGCAGGAACTACAGTATCGAGGGCAACGCTTCATAATCAGGATTTCATTGATTCCCTTAAAGTTGCTGTCGGCGATATCGTAATAGTGCGTAAAGCGGGTGATATAATCCCGGAGATTATCGGTGTTGCCAAAAGCGGCGGCGGAGACGTTTACAAAATGCCGAAAAGCTGCCCTTCATGCGGTTCTCCAGTTTTTCGTGAAGACGATGAGGCAGCGCTCAGATGTACTAATGCGGAATGCCCGGCACAGCTTTTGCGCCATCTTATTCACTTCTCTTCACGCGGCGCAATGGATATAGACGGTTTGGGGCCCGCGATAATAGAAGCACTTGTTTCAAAGGAACTTGTTAATTCCCCTGCCGACCTTTTTTACCTCGACACCGAAAAAGTCAAGGGTATCGAGCGTATGGGTGAAAAATCGGCGGCAAATCTTATTTCATCTATAGAAAAATCGAAAGATGCAGGCCTTTCAAGGCTGCTGTATGCTTTCGGCATAAGAAACGTAGGGCAAAAGGCAGCAAAACTGATAGCAGGGCGTTTTAAAACGATGGACAGGCTTTTTAGCGTGACGGTTGATGAACTCACCCAGATTGACGAGATAGGGGAAGTTATCGCCCAAAGCACAGTTGAGTTTTTCGCCCTTGAAAGTACCGCACATCTTGTCCAAAGGCTGCGCTCCGCCGGAGTTATTATGGAAGAAATGGCAGAGAAAACCGAAGACGACCGTTTCAGCGGAAAAACATTTGTTCTGACGGGAACCTTGCCGACCTATTCCCGTGATGAGGCCTCGAAAATAATCGAAAGTTTTGGGGGAAAGGTTTCAGGAAGCGTTTCGAAAAAGACCGCATATGTTTTGGCGGGTGAAGATGCGGGGAGTAAGCTTGCAAAAGCGCAGACACTCGGGGTTACAGTTATAAGTGAAGCAGAGTTTAAAGAAATGATAAAATAAAACGGGGGTAAGCAAATAATGCCAGATATTGATATTCGCCATATAGCGAAACTTGCAAGACTGCATGTAGAAGAAAACGAGATAGCAAAATTTGAAAAAGAAATGGGCGAAATTGTCGGTATGGTAGAAAATCTGCCGGAGTTTACCGACACAAAACTTCCTTTAAATAAAGAGGACGCAATGAAGTTAAGAGATGATGAGGTCAGGGATTCAATGAAACGTGAAGAAATTATAAAGAATGCTCCGGCAGTCGAGGCGGGGTGTATCAGCGTACCTAAAATCGTGGAATAGTCGAATATAAAAACAATAACAAAATCATTGAGGTGTATATAATGGAACTTTATGAATATACAGCCGCCGAGCTATCAAAAATGCTCAGGGAGAAAAAATGCAGTGCCGTGGAAATAACACAGTCTGTTTTTTCACGTATCGATGATGTAGAAGATAAAGTTGGGGCATATGTTACATTAACCCGGGAAAAAGCGCTCCAAAAAGCTGCCGAAGTAGATAAAAAATTTGAAGATGGTCAGAGTTTAGCGCCGCTTGCAGGCATCCCGGCCGGTATAAAAGATAATATCAGCACAAACGGGGTAAAAACTACATGCGCGTCAAAGATTCTTTCAAATTTCGTACCGCCTTATAACGCAACGGTTATAAGAAAACTTGAAGAGAATGATGTTGTTTTCACAGGGAAAATGAACATGGACGAGTTCGCTATGGGTTCCTCCTGTGAAACTTCATATATCAAAAAGACACACAATCCGCGAGATCTTGAAAGAGTTCCGGGCGGTTCTTCAGGAGGCAGCGCAGCGGCTGTTGCGGCTGGCGAATGTGTTGTTTCGCTTGGTTCTGATACCGGCGGCTCAATCAGGCAGCCGTCCTCTTTCTGCGGTGTCGTCGGTTTAAAACCGACATATGGTACAGTATCGAGATTCGGACTTGTTGCGTTTGCGTCTTCTCTGGATCAGATCGGTCCTTTTGGACGCAGTGTTGAAGATACCGCAATGCTGTATGATGCAATCAAAGGGCACGACACATATGACGCAACGAGCGTTGAAAAGAATCTGCCGACTATTGCCGACAAACTGACCGGCAGCGTTAAGGGAAAGAAGATTGGTATTCCCGCCGAATATTTCGGAAAAGGCGTTGATACAGACGTCAAAGAAATTGTAATGAAAGCGGCAAAGGAACTTGAAAAACAGGGAGCGACTCTTGTTAATCTGAACCTTCCCAGCACAGATTATGCACTTTCAGCTTATTATATAATTGCCTGCGCTGAGGCGTCGAGCAACCTTGCGCGGTTCGACGGCGTAAAATACGGTTACCGTTCCGAAAATTTCGAAAATCTTATTGATATGTATGAACGTTCAAGAAGCGAGGGATTTGGTGCGGAGGTTAAGCGCCGCATCATGCTCGGTACATTTGTTTTAAGTTCCGGTTATTATGACGCGTATTACAAGCGTGCAAAGCTCACGCAGAACAGGATTACCGCTGAGTTTGGCGATTCTTTTAACAAATGCGATTTTATTCTTACCCCGACTTCGCCTGTCACAGCCTTCAAAATAGGTGACCGCGCAGACGACCCGCTTAAAATGTATGCCGCCGATATCTGCACGGTTCCGGTTAATATAGCCGGGCTTCCCGCTGTTTCGTTCCCGTGCGGAAATGATAAATCCGGACTTCCTGTTGGCTGCCAGCTGATTGGACGGAAGTTTGACGAACAAACGATTCTTGACGCGGCTTACGGTTATGAAAAGGCTTTCGGTTCGGCAGCGACCGCAAAGATTTAAGGGAGGGAAAGACGATGAAATACGAAACCGTAATAGGTCTTGAAATACATGCTGAACTTAATACGAAAACAAAGATATATTGTTCATGTAAAAACGCTTTCGGCGCGGAAGTAAACTCGGAATGCTGCCCGATTTGCACAGGCATGCCCGGTACGCTCCCGACACTTAACGAAAAAGTTGTGGAAAAGGCGGTTCGCATGGGCTGCGCTTTGCATTGCAATATAAACCGTGTAAGTAAACAGGACAGAAAGAATTATTTTTATCCTGATCTGCCAAAGGCATACCAGATTTCACAATTTGATGTACCGCTCTGTGAAAATGGTTATGTTGATATACTTGTTGACGGCAAAATCAAGCGTATCGGTGTTACGCGTATCCATATAGAAGAAGATGCGGGTAAATTACTGCATGGCGATAGTTTCTCGGGTTCTCTTGTCGACTTTAACCGATGCGGCGTTCCGCTGATTGAAATTGTCTCGGAGCCTGACCTGCGCAGCTCCGAAGAAGCTAAGATTTATCTTGAGACAATCCGGCAGATACTTCTGAGACTTGATGTGTCCGACTGCAAGATGCAGGAGGGCTCGATTCGCTGTGACGTCAATGTTTCCGTACGTCCAGAGGGAGCCGGGGAATTCGGAACACGCTGTGAAATGAAGAACGTCAACTCTTTCAACGGCACCGCGAGGGCAATAGAATTTGAATCTAAACGGCAGATAGAAGTTTTAGAAAACGGTGGTAAAATAGTTCAGGAAACAAGGCGCTGGGATGACGCAAAGGGCGAGAGCTTTGTTATGCGTACAAAAGAGGACGCGCAGGACTATAGGTATTTTCCTGAACCGGACCTCGGAACAATTGTGCTTAAAGACGGGTATGTAGAAGAAATTGAGACTTCATTGCCGGAACTTCCGAATAACAGGCAGTTCAGATATATGAAAGATTACTCGCTTCCTGAGTTTGACGCAGGACTTCTTTCTCAAAACGTTGAAAAAGCGGCATTCTTCGAAGAATGCATTAATCTCGGTGACATTCAGCCTAAAACGGTTGCAAACTGGATAACGGGCGATATTACAAGGATTATTAACGAGCAGGGAATAGAAATAAATGAATCAAAAATAACTCCTAAGAAACTTGTTGAACTGCTCGCGCTTGTTGATAAAGGTACAATTTCGAACACTGCCGGAAAAACCGTTCTTGAAGATATTTTTTCAACAGGTGCCGACCCGGAAGTTATCGTAAAAGAAAAGGGACTTGCTCAGGTAAGCGATGCATCTGCTCTTGAATCGCTTGTAAAGGATATACTGGCGGGAAATGAGAAATCGGTAGCCGACTATAAAAAGGGTAAAACCAACGCGCTCGGATATCTTGTCGGGCAATGTATGAGAGCTTCTAAAGGTAAAGGGAATCCGCAGATTTTAAGAGAAATCCTGCAAAAACAGCTTGACGATTAAAAAGCACTTAACAGGCATACCAAAACTGAAGTTTTGAGTATGCCTGTTTTTTTAAACACAGTTACCGGATACTTTGTTCTGTTTCTTTGATGATAAACGCTGGACGCCGCTTTGTTTCGAGATAGGTTTCAGCAAGGTATTTGCCGAGAATTCCGATCGAAAAAAGAAGAAGCCCCCCTACCAACAGAATTATACAAATAAGCGTTGGAAATCCAGTCACCTTTTCGCCCCAGACAATAGTTTTCATAGCGTATACAACGGCGAGCATGAGTGAAATTAGGCAAAAGATAAATCCGACGAAAGAAGAGAAGGCAAGGGGAGTTGTAGAAAATGCGGTTATGCCGTCAAACGAGTATTTCAGCAGTTTTGCAAAAGACCACTTTGATTCGCCCGCAACCCTTTCTACGTTTTCATACTCAAGCCATTTTGTACTAAACCCTACCCAGCAGAATATTCCTTTAGAAAAACGATTGTACTCGTTAACCGATAAAATAGCGTCCACCATTTGCCTTGTCATAAGCCGGAAATCTCTTGCTCCGTCCACTATGTCCACATCGGAAATTCTGTTCATAAATTTATAAAAGCAACGCGCGCAAAATGACCTGATATGCGGTTCTCCTTTTCTGGTAACGCGTCGTGAAGCGACACAATCGTAACCATCTGACAATAAATCGTACATTTCGGGCAAAAGTGACGGTGGGTCTTGCATATCCGCGTCCATTATGGCGACAAAATCACCATGCGCTGATTTAAGACCGGCAAGCATGGCAGATTCTTTCCCGAAATTTCTCGAAAAAGATAAATATTTTACTTGATTGTTTCTCTTGCTGAAATCGCGCAGCAATGAAAGTGTTTTGTCCTTTGAACCATCATCTACGAAAATAATCTCAAAGTTCTGTTCCGGCAAAAATTTTATGACATTCAGGATTTCCTTGTAGAAAAGCGGCAGAGCTTCCTCCTCATTAAAGCATGGAACAACAATTGAAATTATGCTCATATGCAATCCTCTTTATCTCTTATGAAAACGTTTGTTATTTTTTATAAAGACGACAGCGAATATAGTAAAACCCAAGGCGGAAAAAAGAATTCCGCTCATAAGTCCGGGTGTAAAATATTTCAGTTCAATTTTATGATAACCTTTTTTTAGGGGTATAGCCATAAACATTGAATTTGCTTTAAAGATTTCCGCAGGCTTTCCATCAACTGTGGCTGTCCAGCCTTTTCTGTAAGGAATACTAAGGCACAGAATTTTGTTTGACTTTAAATGAATATCACCCGAGACGCAGTTGACGGTTACGTTTATATTCTTAAGAGTATCTGCGGATAGTCTCGAAACAAATTTGGGATAGCTGTTCATGGGAATACTGTAAACTTCGATATCGTTGAGTTTATATTTGCCCGCCGAGAAGAATTCTAATGACGCGTAATTTATACTTCTTTTGCTGTACCCCAGATTAATGAGATAATTATTGTCACCGTAATAAAAGCTGTCAAACGGCGACCTTACATATAAAGTTTTTTTCATATTTCCGCCGGACACACCGACTTTCATATAATCTATTCCCGACTTTTTGAGGTCAAGGCCGTTCAGCCTTATATATGTTTCGCATCCGCTTAAACCATTAAAAGTGACGCTGACTTTGGCGTGCGGTTTTGTTACGGTAAGTTCACCGTTTTTCCAGTTCACGCCGTCAAAAGTGACAGTGCGGTTGATTTTTTTAACTGGATTTATAATATTGTCCTTTTTGAATCCACTTA
The DNA here is from genome assembly GCA_036261235.1 of Ruminiclostridium sp. Classification (GTDB taxonomy): domain Bacteria; phylum Bacillota; class Clostridia; order Oscillospirales; family Ethanoligenentaceae; genus Ruminiclostridium_D. The sequence goes on from DATALE010000105.1 coordinate 9,459, forward strand.
AATCTCTTTCCAATATTGCGGATTGGAGCATAGTTTCCTGCTTTTCAAGGGAATTCATACCGCTGAATTCGTCCGCTGTTATATAACCACTGTATGTGTAACCGAGCGGCAGGGCGTATTTATTTTTGTATATTCCATCAGTATTCGTTTTCTCAAAGCCATACGGAACATAATCGGCATTGTCATTGCCCAGAGCATAATATTTTACCGACGAAAGGGTATCTAAAACCGCCCTGCTGTCGAGGTTTCCAAGATTGAACGCGGTAGACATTGATGGGGAAACCTCAAGTTCTCGCCGAAAATCAGTAATATTGCGATTTATAATACTGAAATAAATCGAAACGCCATTAAAATGATCCAGCATAGACGCATTGGCCGTTGCCATGCTTTTTGAGTCGGTTCTATAAAAACTTGTATCACTAAGTCTTTTAACATTATCGGCAGGAGTCCCTTGTATTCTTGATAGAGATGTATTCTTATCCATAAATTCGGAAATGTAGTTATTTTTGTCCGGTGCGAATAAAAAAACAGCGTTTGCAGTCAAATTTATAACAATGAGCGAAATTATCGCGGCGGCAAAAACCAAATTAACAGGTATCCTTGTGGAACATACAGATATTTTTTTCTTTTGAAAAAATAAAAGAACCGCGACCGTAATGGCAAGCATACCGAAAGCGAGCATTGTATATTCGCTGCGGCTTTTTGTGCTTAATAAGCCTAGAAAGCCATATAAAAAGACGGAAAAGAGGCAAACAATTTGCTCGATGAAACTCATTTCAAATAAATATGACATCATACAGACAACGATGAAAGAGGCTATGAAACTCAATTCAAATATCCAACGGTTTGACACATAGCCAAAACCGTTCATAATATAACCGCCAAAAGGTATTATCGCAAATAATAACGCTGAGACAAACCCGATTTTCAGTGGTTTTAATACTTTGTCATGCTTTAAGAACAGAACTATGACCGACGGAACAGCTAAAGCCGCAAGAGTTAGATAATCCCATGTTGCTGGGCCTGATATAAAACCGAGAATGAAATTTCTATAATGGTCAAACGGATAAAGAATAAGGCTCTTTGCGGAGATATGTCCGCCTGACCTTGAACTGTCGAGAAAGCCATATATAGCAGGAAGAAAAATAAAACCCGCCATCATAGTTCCGAGAAGGTATAATGCCACTGCTTTGAAAAACACTTTTAAAAATTCTTTTGATCTGTTCTTTTTATGCAACCCCAAAAAACGGATTAAGGCATAGAAAAAAATAAAAGCTGTCATCATATAAAAAAAGTAGAAACCGTTAAGGGCTGACAGAAAAATAATCACAACAAAAAACACAGGACTTTTTTTCCGTATAACTTTGTCTGTCCCGATAAGCGTCAGCGGGAGGTAAATCATCGGATTTATGAAAAATGGGTGCCGAACGCTCAGAATAAGTGCGAATCCGCAAAAAACATATATTATCGACCCAATAAGTATACTGAGTCGAGGCTTATGAAAATAAAAACAAAATGCGGAGAAGGCAATGCCGGAAAGGTACATACGCAGGACAATAAGCGCGTCATACAGCACTTCGGACTGAGAGGAGGGAACAAAGGCGGACAGCAATAATAACGGATCGCCAAGCCCGTAATAATTGAGCACAGCAATAATATTTTCACCCATTCCGATGTTAAAATCGAAAAGCGGTATATTAAAATTGCCCCTTAGAATATTAAGAAAAATCCGCCTGTAATATCTGCCGATATAAATAAGCGCCGGGTAATGCTGATTAAACCCGTCACAGTTCCAGATAAGTGATTTTCCGGATAAAAAGAACGACATATAACCAAGGAAAAATATAACGAGGAAAACAACTGTATATACGCTATAAAATACAGCTTTTGACTGTTTCTTTAAAACACTGATTTCAGTTTTTGTAAAATTAAACCTCAAAAATTTCATCCACCTATTTTCTCTATGTAACCTCCTAAAAAATAGGAGGCTTTTGATTAATCCAGCCCCAAACCTTTGCGCTTAAGGTTAATATGGTCTTCGATGCCCTGTGCAACTTCTGCAGGGTCATCACCGAGCGCAACTTTGCCGCCTGTCAGATTCTCCACGTCTTCGGTCATCAGCTTAACAAGATTGGGTGCGCCTGTGATAAACGGAACAGGGGACAGGTGAGTATAAGCGCCGTATGCAACCGCGAATATGCCGTCTATAGTCGCTTTTTGTTCCATCCATTCCGGTGCGGTAACAGCAATAGGAAGCTGCGGTACATCAACGTCGAGGAAATCAGCGAGAGCGGTAACGAGCATTGATACGCGTCCTGTATCGGTGCAAGTTCCAAAGCTCAGCACAGGAGGAATGTTAAGCATGCCGCACACTTCTTTAAGTCCGCTGCCGGCCTGCTCTTTTGCCGCATGATCACATAGTCCGGCAACTTCAAGAGCATGGTTGCCGCATCCGCAGCTGACAACAAGAATATCACGTTTTATAAGCTCTTTTACAAGGTTTATTGTGTTCCAGTCCTGCGGACCGTTTCTAAGCGTGGAGCAGCTTGCAAGTGCCACGATACCTTTTATCTTGCCTGCTTTAATTACGCCAACAAGTGGGTCAAGTTTGTTGCCCAAAGCCCCGAGCACCGCTTCTGTCGAGAAACCGGCTATTGCTTTTTGAATCTTTTGGGGAACCTCAGGCGTGATATGACCATGGCGTTTCTTAAAGTTTTCTATCGCGAGATCAATCAGTCTGTCTGCCATTTTATCTGCGTTAAGCGGATTATAAGGCATTGCTTCATGAAGTCCCGGCACACCGATTATAGTACTGATACTGACAAGTGTCGTCTGATATTTCTCGGCGTATTGATCGATAGCTGGGGGAGAACAGTTCTCGTCCATAGCGATTGCATCGACTGTTCCGGTCGCGAGCAGAGGTTCAATTGTAAGCCAGTCTCCCATAAGTCCGACAAAAACATCATCGATTGGGAAACGCTGAAGCAGTTCCTGTCCGGTTTCGATCGAGCCAACTATCCTTAAACCTTTTGCGCCTGCGTCTTTAGCTTTTTGCTGAATTTCGGGCAATCGTGCCTTCTGCATTGTTGCAACCCCGACCCAAGGCTGGTGCCCATTGAAAACTATATTTACATAATCGGCGTCCATAATACCGAGATCAGTATTTACTTCATGAGGGGTTGGCGTTCCATAAAGAATATCCTGAACCATTTCAAGCCCTATCTGAGCGGTATATATAGTCGAAAGACCTAGCCTTAATGCCTTTTTTGCAAGAGAGGCATAGTCCCCGTCAACGTTTGTAAGACAGCTTGCAACGCAGTTCTGTTCCTCATGGATTACCCCTGACGGGTAGATATTGAGTTCTCGCCAAACTGGTTTGCGTTTTTTCGGAGCAAACGCCTCAACCATAATCGAAGGATTGTCAGGCCCTTTCGACATTTCGCTTTCAAGAAGATTCGCAAGTTCTTCCGCCATTTGGTTTGTCCCTTTGCTGGAGTCGATACCAACCATTTGGCACATCCATTTAAGTTTGTTTGTATCGGTTATCTTAAAAGGCGTCTTGCCGTGCGCGGTTTCTCTTAGCGTTCTATATGCTTCATAAGCGTGATGGCTGTATGTCCCGGCTCCCATGATATTGTGCAGAAGAAGTGTTCTCATTGCCATAGCGTCTCCGCCAATACCGCAAACACCTTTGTCCTGACCGCCCTTCAGACTGATTCTGCAAGGTCCGTCTGAGCAGAGCTGACAGCTTAAACCCTCAAGACAGAATTTGCAGCGTATTTTTTCCTGAAGCGCATATCTGTCCCATGCGTTCGATAATTCATCTTTTCGGATTCTTTTTAGCATCTGTTCGACCGAATCATGATAGCTTGCACGGCCTTCAGTTTTTTCTCTGACTGTTTCTTCCATTATTTAACCCCCTATTTTTCATTTATTTTTACCTGTTTCGCTGTATATAATCTTCAAAGGAATTGATTTCTTATTAGCATTGAAAAATATTTTCAATATTTTTTTAAATTATTATTGACATGAAGTATTCATAATGTTATAATAAACAAGCACCGCAGGACAGTACAAAAAACCACAAAAACCGCAAGATATTGTGAAGTTAATTTGATATTTTGCTGTAGATTGTAGCTTTTGAGTATTGAATGTATGCAATAAATATGCGACTGTGCTGGAATTGGCAGACAGGCACGTTTGAGGGGCGTGTGCTTCGGCGTACGGGTTCAAGTCCCGTCAGTCGCACCATTAAATAGCCTTGTAGCTATAACAAGGCTATTATTTATATGCGGGTATGGCGGAATTGGCAGACGCGTAAGATTCAGGTTCTTATGGTCGCAAGGCTGTGCAGGTTCAAGTCCTGTTACCCGCACCAAAATCGTTTCTACGTGAATTGAGTAATCATTCTGTAGAAACGATTTTTATTTGGCTTTTGCTCATCCTAATGCTCTGCGAATCTATCCCTTCAACGGCGGTGCACGTACCCACATCTTTATCGCCTCATTATTCACTGCGTTGTTATATAATATTCATGATTCTACTTATAAATTACTGAATATATAATTAAATAAGAGCACCAATTTCGACAAAACTTTATGCTGACGTATGCTAATCTTAATATGTCAGTCAGCTCAAGAGCGTGGATTGAAATAACTACGCGGAGCGCAACATCGAGGGGGCCGCGGGTCGCCCTCCACGCGGAGGGCGTGGATTGAAATAGTAACTTATATGTAGAAGCGGATTGTTGGGTACTTTAACAAAGCCATGAAGGGAGATGTTTACTTTGCCATCTCCCTTCATGGCTTTGTCATGGATACTTTGACTTTCAGCTTATTTATAGTGGAAAAATGAGCTTGACTTGTCGCGAAATATTCGTTTGCTTCATGCCGAAAACCTTTATTGTATGCGTAATCAAGTGTATGTTTAACGCCATTACACAGTCTGTTACACAAATAACAGATTGCTGTGCGTTTTATTGTGGTCAGGACTTGAACCGGTCTTTTTGTCCTGTTACAGTTAATTAAAGATTATAAAAAAGATTTTAACCATAACGGTTTAAGTCCTTGTATTTTACTTATTATGATATAATCAGTTTATATTGTTTATATTAGTTTTAAAGGGGAAATTAAGCATGAAATATGCAAGTACTCTTCTTGCGGTTTCAAATATAGATAAAAGTAAAAAATGGTATGCTGATGTGCTCGGATTGAAAGTTGTAGCAGACTTTGGCGCCAATGCTACGCTGACTGGCGGCGTTGTGCTGCAAACGCTTGATACATGGAAAGAGTTTATCAGGACGGATATTGTTCTTTTGCCCAATAATTCCTGTGAGATATACTTTGAAGAAGAAAACATGGATGCATTCTGGAACCACTTAAAATCTTTTGATATATGTTATTTGCATAAATTATTTGAACATAGATGGGGGCAACGCGTTGTTCGATTCTATGATCCTGACAGACATATAATAGAGGTTGGAGAACAATTGGATGCAGTTATTAAACGCTTTATTTCACAAGGAATGTCCGTAGAAGAAGTTGCAATCAGAATGGATATTCCAGTTGATTTTGTAAATTCCTGTTTAAAAAATAATTAGGTAGCGATCGAAAATTATGAGCACAAAATGACGCGTAGGAGAAGTGCTATGCGTCATTTTTTTATTAAGGGTAAGTAGTTGAACCTGAACCCAAATGCGAATCGAATTCCTGTTACCAGAACAATTTCATAAGAACACTCGATGCAACATGCGAGTAAGGATTTTTTATAATTCTAAATTGATTTTTACAACAGGTAAGTAATGCATTCATAATGCTTTATTGGCGCTATGATATTTTTTTCAACCCCACTACTTGAACACAACCTTTTTCAAACGAACCTGAAAGCACAAATCCATACCCCACAAATTGATAAGCTATTTCTTGCACTGTAAGAAACTGTCCTGTTACCTTAAGCAAATTA
>DATALE010000108.1:0-3581 GCA_036261235.1 Ruminiclostridium sp.
GAGGGTAAACAGTGATATCATGGCTCTCACGACAATGCCGCACGCACGCGAATATGTAAAGGAATTTATAAAAAAATCCGTTGAGAAAACCGGTAGAATCAATCAGCATAAGATTAGCGATATTGTGCTTGACGTCAAGAATTTTATCGACGGAAACTACAGCGACTGCAAACTCTCGCTTACTTTAGTTGCAGGGAAGCTTTTTCTTAATCCCAGCTATCTTAGCCGGACATTCAAAAAGGAATCAGGGGAGAGTTTTGTTGAATACCTGACGTCGGTCAGAATGGAAAAGGCAATGAAACTTTTGAAAAAGAATGAGTACAAAGCTTTTGAGGTTGCTGAAATGGTGGGAATTTCGGACGCAAACTATTTTTGCAGCTGTTTTAAAAAATACTTCGGCGTGAGCGTCAGCAGTTTTAAAAAGGCCGAGAAAAATGACTGAAAAAAACCCCTCGCGCAGAAGTTTTTCCACACGAGGGGTTTGACAACGCCGCACAATCCACGGCTAACACCTTAAACGCTTCCTGCACCTACAGATTTTCCATCATATCTCACAAAAACTTCGCTAATACACACAAGTATTGGCTGAGGTTTTTGTTTCATCTGACGAAAAACTGTCGACGCTTATGAAACATTTATAATAATACGTTGTTGCCTTAAGTTTACTTTGCGGCTGAATGTGATATACTTTTAATATTATATAACATAATATATCTGTCGGACGTACAATTCTGATTTATTATGTTATATTTTGCGTACGTGCGTTTCGTGAAGCGAAAATTGCATACGCTTATGGCGATTAGACCGAACTATATTATAATCGGATGATGTGTATATATAGTACAACAATATGGAGGTTTTGTTTAATGCAGCGTGCGGTATTGGTAGGAGTGAATCTCGGTGATTCCGATTTTGAAAAGTCAATGGAAGAATTAAAGGGCCTTGCGCAGGCCTGTGAAATTGAAGCTGCCGACATGATTTTTCAAAACCTCGATGCGCCGAATCCGGGATATTATATAGGCGCAGGCAAGGTTCAGGAAATTAAACAGGCAGTAACGGCGCTCGGGGCCGACACCGCCATCTTTAATGACGAGCTTTCCCCGTCCCAGATTCGCAATCTTGAAGAAGAACTTGACTGCGCGATAATCGACAGGACTGGGCTTATTCTTGAAATATTTGCGCGGCGCGCGAAGACCCGCGAGGCAAAGCTTCAGGTTGAAACGGCTAACCTGCAATACATGCTCCCACGGCTTGTCGGACTTAAAAAGTCGCTTGAGCAGCAGACCGGTGGTGTTGGAACTACCAACCGCGGCGCAGGCGAAAAGATGCTCGAACTGAACCGAAGGCAGATTCAGAACCGTATCTCAAGGCTTCGGGAAGAGCTTTCCGAAATCGGAGCGCAGCGGGATACACAAAGAAGACAACGCAAAAAAACCGGCATACCCGTCGTTTCCCTTGTGGGTTACACGAATGCCGGCAAATCTACGATTATGAACGCACTGCTTGACAAGACGAAGAGTGAACAGGACAAAAAAGTATTTGAAAAAGATATGCTTTTTGCGACGCTTGAAACCTCGGTGCGCCGTATAATGTTGGAGGACAGAAAGTCCTTTTTGCTGACGGATACCGTCGGATTTATTGACAAGCTCCCCCACCATCTTATAAAAGCGTTCCGCTCGACGCTGGAAGAGGCATGTGAGGCTGACTTGATTATACATGTTGTGGACTGTTCGGATCAGAATTATAAGCGGCAGATGGAAATTACCGAAACAACACTGAAAGAAATCGGGGTCAATGGTGTTCCGGTCATCTATGCCCTCAATAAATCAGACAGGCTCGATATAAAACCTGTAAGCGAGAGGCCTGACAGTGTTTATATTTCCGCAAAATTTGGTACGGGAATGGATACTCTCGTGAGCCTTATAAGCAAACAGCTTTTCGGTAATTATGTTTTCTGCGAAATGCTGATACCGTATAACGACGGGGATGTTGTTTCATATCTGAGCCAAAACGCCGACATCAAAAACACCGAGTATGAAGCGCAGGGAACGAGATTAACGCTTGAACTTAAAGAAAGTGATTTCAACCGCTTCAAGGGGTTTGTAGTTTCACAGCTTTAAACCGGTCAGACGAACTTCCTGAACCGTCTGAATTTTGAAATAAGGAATATTGGCAGAAGGATAAAGCACAGCATATAAAATATAAGGAGGGTGATGCACAGCCAGACAGGTGTTCCAGTCATGGCATGAAACATTTTATACTGGGTGGTGCTGTATTCGTTAAAATAGTAAACCCTGCCGAGAATATTGAAGAACAGCCAGCGCGGTATGTACCTGAACCTTACGTATTCTTCAAAATAGCAGAACAGCAGGCTCGCCGCGACACCTGCCGCGGCGTTTTTAAATATAAGGGAAACAAGAACCGCGATAAGTGAATAGAACATCAACGCGAGAAAAGTAAGGAGGATCATCCAGTAATTTGTTCCTGCTGTAACGCTTTTAAGATAAACCGAAACACCGGGGATCGGCTCGATATAGATATTCCAGAGAATCCTGCCGAGAATAAAGCCGAGCCCGGAGGTAAAAGCCGTGAGCAGCATTACATACCCGGTGAAAACAACGATTTTAGATAAAATAATAGTTCTTAACTTATATACCTCAAGTTTCAGATACATGGTTTTTTGGGAATAATCCGTCCCAACGAAAGCCGCCGCCAGAATAGGAAGGATGATAAGTCCGACGACAAGGGCTGCCGCAAGCGCATTGTTAATGCCGAGAGACGGGAAAAGTACCGTAAGGCGGTTCGCAATGGCGCTGCCCACCGGGAAGGCACCGTTATCGGAATCAATTTCCCGCCGGATAGTATCAGCTCCACTGCTGTAAGATAAAAAAGTAATGCCGATAATGAGAAAAACAAAAGCGGCTGTTCCGGCAACGGTTATTTTCGATTTCAGAAAGGTCTTTATTTCTGTTTTAAAAGCCTGCATGTTTTTCAGCTCCCAGCCATACTGTCAAAATTATTACCCATTAACTATATGCTTATTATATAACAGTAATTTTAAAAATCAAATAATAGATATAAAAATGCCGTCGCGAAAAAAATTTCGGAACGGCAATGTTTTATTCGGTTTGTGCCACAGGGCTGACCGGTAAGGGATCTTCTTCAGTTTTGTCTTTTTTATTTTTCATTGAGCGAATGTCGAGAAAAAGCCATATGCCCGTTATCATGGCGGCTATCGCGTCGCTTATCGGCCCTGCGAAAAGGATACCATTGATATTCCAGAAGAGGGGGAGTATCAGCAGCAGCGGTATCAGTATCAATATCTGGCGCGAAAGGCTCAGAACCATTGACTGCTTCGGCTTGCCAATTGCGAGGAAATATCCCGAACCGGCTATCTGAAAGCCGACGATAGGCATACATGTCAGGAATATAATCAAAGCGTGGCTGCCGAAAGCGATCAAAGCCTTGTCGGTGCTGTCAAAGATTGAAATAAGCTGTGTGGGTATAAGACGTGTGAGAATGAAACCGGTTGTTGTCAGCACAGTGTTGACGATTATGGCATAGAAAAGCGTTTTGCGGAC
>DATALE010000111.1:0-3589 GCA_036261235.1 Ruminiclostridium sp.
TGAAGCCATTGTAATTTACCTCCGTTAATTGCGGGTTATAACCCGTGAAAATTTAATGAATAATTTGAAAATCAAGCGCTCTTCTTCTCAGCGATTGCGTTAAGAGCAACGACAAGACCGCGAAGGTTGCCGTTAAGCACATTGACAAATCCACTGATAGGAGCATTCATGCTGCCCAGGAATTTTGCAACGAGAACTTCCTTCGAAGGCAGTTTCGCGAGTTCCTGAACTTTTTCAGCTCCGACAGTTTCACCTTCGATAAAGCCAGCTTTCAGGTTGAAATTGTCTTTACCCTCGGCAAATTTTGCGAGAATCTTTGCAGGGGCGATAAGGTCAGCATCTGAAATAGCTATCGCAGTGGAACCTTTAAGGTATTCGTCGAAATTCTCAAGGCCGGCTTTTTTCGCCGCGAGGCCGATTATGCTGTTTTTCTTAACTGCATAAAAAACGCCCTCTTTGCGGAGTTCGGCACGAAGCTTTGTGTCATCTTCAACAGTAATACCCTTGTAATCAACAAGAACACCGGAAACGGCACTTTTCATCTTCTCGGCGAGCTCATCGACCATTTGCTGTTTTGCTTCGAGAATCTTTTTGCTTGGCATTCTTTCACCTCCCTGTGATAAAAACAGAGGTGCTATGAACATCTGTTTTGTGATTCAAAGAATCTTAAATCGGATGTTCAACAAAAAAGCCTTCGGCTTTCGCCGAAGGCTCTGCATACATTTAAAAACCGGCGGGAAAACCCGCCTGCAAATGCAAGCGTTACACCTCGGCAGGCCATTTTAAGCCAATCAGGCACCTGCTGTCTTAGGATAAACGATTATAAAACCGTCACAACTGTTTTATAATATCATGAAACATGCCGTTTGTCAACTAAAAGATCAGATACCAACCTTTGCGGGGTTGATACGGATACCAGGGCCCATTGTTGTAGCAATAACACAGGACTTGATATACTGACCTTTTGATGTTGCCGGTTTTGCTTTGACGATTGCTGTAAGAAGCGTGTCAAAGTTCTCGCCGAGCTTTTCAAAACCGAACGACGCTTTGCCAATCGGGCAATGAATTATGTTTGTTTTGTCAAGGCGATATTCAATCTTACCAGCCTTGGCCTCTTTTACAGCTCTTGCAACATCAGGTGTGACTGTACCGGCTTTCGGGTTCGGCATAAGTCCGCGCGGGCCCAAAACCTTACCAAGACGTCCGACAACGCCCATCATATCAGGCGCTGCGATAACGACATCAAAATCAAACCAGTTGTCGTTCTGGATTTTCGCGACATATTCCTCAGCACCGACATAATCGGCACCTGCTGCCTCAGCGGCCTTTGCGGCGTCACCTTTGGCAAATACGAGTGTGCGCACATTGCGTCCTGTTCCGTTCGGAAGAACGACAGCGCCGCGAACCTGCTGCTCGGCGTGGCGTGAATCAACACCCAGCCTTACATGCACTTCGACTGTTTCATCGAATTTCGCCTTCGCGGTCTTGCAGCACAGCTCAAGCGCTTCACCAGAGTCATATAATTTAGCCTTGTCAATCAGTTTTTCACTATCGGCATAATTTTTACCGTGTTTCACTTGAACCTACCTCCCTCTTGAGTGGTTAATAGCGGAATTTTCCTCCCACCCGGGAGCATCAGTCGACCACTTCAATGCCCATGCTGCGAGCTGTACCCGCAATCATGCTCATAGCAGCTTCCAAAGTGGCAGCTGTAAGATCCGGCATTTTCTGCTCGGCTATCTTCCTGACTTGCTCCTTGGTGATCTTAGCGACTTTCGTCTTGTTCGGCACACCCGAACCTTTGTCGATACCGCAGGCCTTCTTAATAAGAACAGCCGCAGGCGGTGTCTTAGTGACAAATGAGAACGAACGGTCGGCATAAACGGTCACAACTACCGGAATAATCAGGCCGGCGTCTCCCTTTGTGCGTTCATTGAATTCCTTTGTAAACGCCATAATGTTGACACCGTGAGGACCGAGAGCTGTACCTACAGGTGGCGCCGGAGTGGCTTTGCCGGCGGGAATCTGCAATTTGACGTAGCCCACTACTTTCTGAGCCATAGTTTGCACCTCCTAATTCGTGGTAGATGGCGGATGAAACTAATCACCCTCCCACTAACGCGCCGAAACGCGTGTAACAAGCGGCAAAAGCCGCGAGTTGCTTAAAGAAATAACCTTAGCCGATAACTTCAACCTGATGGAGCTCAAGTTCCACAGGTGTCTCATGGCCAAACATAGAAACAATAACCCTGACAATGTTCTTCTCAGGATTAACTACCTCTACATTGCCGATGAAACCGTCAAGCGGCCCGTCGATTATACGCACGCTGTCGCCTACTGAATAATTGACCTGAACTTCGCGCTTGTCAACTCCGAGCGAGTTTACCTCGGTTTCCGTAAGCGGCTCCGGATGAGAACCTGAACCGACAAAACCTGTTACCCCGCGCGTATTGCGGACGATGTGCCAGCTTTCGTCATTGAGTTCCATCTTTACGAGCACATATCCCGGAAATGTTTTGCGCTCAACTTCGCGTTTAACGTTATCTTTGATTTCAGTAACTTTTTCAGTAGGAATCTTAATGTCCTGAATTACATCCTGAAGGCCGCGATTGTCAACAATTGTCTGAAGGTTTGAGGCAACCTTGTTCTCATAACCGGAATAAGTGTGTACCACATACCATTTTGCTGTTTCAGACATTTGTGCCTCCATTCCGCCGCTGTGCAGCATAATAATTACTCTTTACCGGACGTGAAAATTGGATTCCACCGCGCGGCATCAGTATCTTTGAAGAATAGCATTAACACCTTGCATTGAAAGAAAATCAACAGTCCATATGAATACACCGATGATAAGAATAGCAAGAAACACTATCAGCGTCTGATTAAAGGTTTCTTTCGGCGTCGGCCAAACAATCTTTTTGAACTCCGCCTTAGTTTCAGTAAAAAAGCGTTTGAGGCCGTCTACACGCTTTTTACCGGCTTTATCCTTCTTTGCAACGCTTTTAACTTTCGTTTTTGCTTCGGTATCCGGCATGGCATTAACCCTCCTTAATGACCAAGCATTATTTTGTTTCCCTGTGGAGAGTGTGCTTACGGCAGAACCGGCAGTATTTGTTCATTTCAAGCCTGTCCGGATCATTCTTCTTGTTTTTCATTGTGTTGTAATTGCGCTGTTTGCATTCTGTGCAAGCCATTGTTACTTTTACTCTCATAACGGCACCTCCCGAAAATCGGAAAATTTTGGCCTCCCTCACCGTGAGTCAAAATAAGCATAAAAAAAGACCCTTTTGAGGTATTATTACTATACCATAGATTGAACTGCGGTGTCAAGCCCTTTTCTTAATTTAATATATTTTTTGAAAAGCCGCGGCGGGTCACAGCCCCGCCGCTGGTTCTTCTAACTGAAAACGCTTACTTTTTAAGGTTGTTAATACTGTCCTGAAGCATCGAAAGCTTTTCCCTGAGCTTCGCCGCTTTTTCTTTTTCGGCAGCCACAACATTTTCCGATTTTCGGGAGGTGCCGTTATGAGAGTAAAAGTAACAATGGCTTGCACAGAATGCAAACAGCGCAATTACAACACAATGAAAA
>DATALE010000128.1:0-4261 GCA_036261235.1 Ruminiclostridium sp.
TAGCGGATAGTCAAAAAGTTATCTATAACCGATTCCTCAGTAGGGAATTTATTCATAAAATCAACAAATGTCATACTTACAGCACCATCCTTTATTTGATACTATAAGTATAACATGATATTAGGAGTATGTCAAGGGATAATTCCGAAAATAAAAAAGAGCCTGAAAATAGTTTTCAGGCTCCGTATAGATAGCATTTAATTAAATTTTATGAAGGAAATACAACAATCAGGAGCATTTTGAACTGTTCAGACGCGAACAGCGCGTGAGGGATTCCTGCCGGCATAACAATGGTTTCGCCTTTTTCGACATCATGCTTTTTTTCGCCGATTGTAATTTCGGCCTTTCCGTCCATTATATAAACCATCGCGTCGCCGTCTGAGGAATGTGAACTTATTTCCTCACCCTTGTCGAACGCGAAAAGGGTAAGGCTCACAGCCTTGTTTTGCGCAAGTGTTTTGCTGACGACCTGCCCTTTTTGATATTCAACCGTTTTTACAAGTTCAATTGCGGTTTCAAAGTCGATATTTTTTAACATATCATCAATTCCTTCCGAAAATTGTCTCATTCAGATATGTTTATTCTGCCGAAATTTACTTAAAAATAACCGCCGGAATGATGTAATAAACTAAAACCAGGTAAATTTTATCTCAACTTAAAAAATCATCAGCCCAGTATTGTTTTGAGGTCGGCTTCCGGCGTTGTCGTCGGGGTCAGCCCGAATTTTTCAACAAGAACATTGAGAACATTCTGAGAAATGAACGCAGGAAGTGTCGGGCCGAGGTAAATATTTTTGATGCCGAGGGAGAGCAGTGTCAGAAGAATGCAGACAGCTTTTTGCTCATACCATGAAAGCACAAGTGTCAAAGGCAGGTCGTTCAATCCGCAGCCGAAAGCTTTCGCGAGAGCGGCAGCAACTTCAATCGCGCTGTAGGCGTCATTGCACTGGCCCATATCCATAATGCGGGGAAGTCCGCCGATAGTACCGGCGTCGATATCATTGAACCGGTATTTTCCGCAGGCAAGCGTTAGTATTACGGTGTCGGAAGGAGCCTGCTTCACAAATTCTGTGTAATAATTTCTGCCCGGTCTTGCGCCGTCACAGCCCCCTACGAGAAAAATATGTTTCAGAGCGCCTGCTTTTACAGCGTCGATTATCTTATCGGCAACAGACAAAACCGTGCCTCTGCCGAAGCCTGTAGTAAGAGTATCGCCGCCGTTTATACCGGTCATATGCTTCGCTTTTGTATAACCGCCGAGTTCAAGCGCTTTTTCAATCACCGCAGAAAAATCTTTTGTACCGTCGGGATTTGCTTTTATATGGGCAATTTCAGGATAACCGACTACCGATGTGCTGAAAACACGGTCGGAGTAGCTTTTTTTCGGCGGCATGAGACAGTTTGTTGTGAAAAGTACCGGGGCGGGGATGCTGTCGAATTCTTTCTGCTGATTCTGCCATGCCGTTCCGAAATTGCCTTTCAGATGCGGGTATCTGTGAAGCTCCGGATAAGCGTGCGCCGGGAGCATTTCTCCGTGCGTATAGATATTTATTCCCTTGTCTTTTGTCTGTTCAAGAAGCTGTGCCAAATCGTGCAGGTCGTGTCCGGAAATTACAACGAGCGGGCCTTTTTCGATGCTGCATGTAACTTTTGTCGGAGCGGGTGTGCCGTATGTCCCTGTGTTCGCCTTGTCGAGCAGAGCCATGCATTTTAGGTTGGCTTTGCCGAATTCCATGAGAAGCGACAGCCATTCGTCGACTGAGTGGTCTTTCAAAAGTGCCGTAAGCCCGATATAAAACCAACTGTTAACATCGTTGTCGGAAAGGCCGAGAGCCACCGCATGGTGCGCGTATGCCGCCATACCGCGCATACCGAAAAGTAGTGTTGAACGCAAAGAAACGATGTCCTTATCACCGTAAAAAAGCTCGGATGCGTCCGGCACCGGAATTTCGGGTGAAATCTCATTCTTCATCGCCAGAATTTCATCTTTGAGCTCCAGAATTCTCTCGGTATCGAAGTTTACATTTGTAACAGCCATAAAAAGTCCGTCAATAATCAGTCTGTCCGACTGCACGGTTCTTATTGATTTTTGAACCGCCTCCGCCAAAGCAATCAAAGAACATGTGAGCTCGTCCTGTGCCTTCGAAGCGGCGGCGTTTTTGCCGCATACCCCGGAAAGAGTACAGCCTGTACCTTTTGCAGTTTGTTCACACTGAAAGCAGAACATTTCTGACATAAAAATTCCTCCAAATCAAAATTTTATATAAATTAAATAAACGGCTTATTTTTCGACAATTATGCCGTCTGTACCAATTACAGTAACGCTCCACGGTATCATCTTTCCACAGTCTTTGAGCGCCTGGGTCACCGCGCTTACTATGCCGCCGCAGCAGGGAACTTCCATTCTGACGACGGAAACACTTTTTATTTCATTCATTTTGAGAATGGCTGTCAGCTTTTCGGTGTAGTCGATCATGTCAAGTTTCGGACAGCCGATTATCGTAATCTTACCCTTCATAAACTTCTTGTGGAAGTTTGCATATGCGTAAGCGGTGCAGTCCGCCGCGACAAGCAGGTTCGCGTTGTTAAAATACGGTGCGTTTGGCGGAACAAGTTTTATCTGAACAGGCCACTGGTTTAGCTCAGATACAGTTGGCTCATTTGTTTCGGCGTCAATATTTGTGGGCCTGTGCTCGATAGTTTTCATACGCGAACCCGGACAGACAAACGGGGCTTTTGCTTTGCCGGTTTCCATTTTGGCTTTTACAGCCTTCTCGTCATATTCCGCGGCTTCACGCTCCTCGAAGGAAATGGCATTTGTCGGGCAGACGGGCAGGCAGTTGCCGAGACCGTCGCAATAGTCGTCGCGCAGAAGTTTCGCCTTGCCGCCGACAATACCGATAGCTCCTTCATGGCATGCCTTGGCACAAAGACCGCAGCCATTGCACTTTTCTTCATCAATCGTTATAATTTGTCTTAGCATTTTAATACCTCGTTTCTATTTTCAGGTGTAGAATTTCTTAAACTTGTGACATAAGTATATTAGAATTAGCTTTAAAAGTCGGTTGCTGGGGCAACCTAAAACAAAAAAATAAAAGGAGGCAGCGCTGTGGCCGAAGTTAATGAAATTTTGATGGGTATGAGCCTTTTTGAAGATATAAAACCAAATGAAATGGACACCATACTGAAATGCCTCGGAGCAAAAAAGACCATATTCAGAAAAAATAAAATAATAGTAACATCCGGGGACAGAATCGGAAGTTTCGGGATTGTTCTGTCCGGCACGGTCCAGATACTTAAAGAAGACGTGAGCGGAAGGCAGGTCATTTTAACAGCGCTGACAAGCGGGGATACCTTTGCGGAGGTTTTTGTCTGCGCCGGAATTAAAAAAAGCCCCGTCACCGTTATGGCGGTGACAGAGGCGGAGGTTATGTTTATAGATTATAGCAGGGTGGTCCATTCCTGCACAAACGCATGTGAATTTCATTCACAGCTGATACAAAACATGCTGAAAGTCCTTGCACAAAAAAATCTTCTGATGAACAGAAAAATTTCATTTCTGACGCTTAAAGGCATGAGGCAGAAAATTGCTTCTTTTTTGCTTGCGGAGACAGAGAATACGGGAAAAGAAGAATTCTATATTCCCTACAGCCGCAGTGAACTTGCTGATTTTCTTAACGTCGACAGGAGCGCTATGTCCCGAGAACTTTCACGCATGAAAGAAGAAGGGTTAATTAATTTCAGCCGCAATTATTTTAAAATTTTGGATAAAACGGCTCTTTGTCTGCTTGTATATATATAACAGAATAAGTTTTTAACACATCTATCGTAAGCACAAAACAATTCTGTTATATATTGCGCATGTGCATTTGCGAAGCAAAATTTTGCACGCGCCGTGGCGTTTAGCCCGAGCCTATATACAACTGTTAATATATCAATTATTTATTCAGTTGTATATAGTTACTTGACAAAAATAAACCCTGTGTTATAATAATTGAAAATATATGAAATGGGTGAAAAAATGCGCAGATAATCTATCTTTCATGAATAACAGAATTGCTTTCGGAAGGCTTGTTTAAGCAGGCTTAAGAGTTCTGTTGCTGAAACATAGATTATACTTTGCATTAATTCCGGCAGAGTCCGGACACTTTTGATGGTGTAATCTGTTTTCAGTTAATCTGAAAGCGGATTTTTTTATTACGAGGCGATTTTATGCTGCAGATAAAAAACCTGACCGTCACCCATTTGAAAGATATCCGCAT
>DATALE010000133.1:0-6492 GCA_036261235.1 Ruminiclostridium sp.
GCCCTGGTTTTACAGCAATTATATACACTTAGTCTGCAATAAGGAATTCAATGAAAATTTCTTTGATTTCTTCAGCATTTGCAGCGTATTAAACGGCTCAAAATGGATTGACTCAATATATCCGGGAATACCCTGGATAAACAGAAACTCAATTGAAAATTATATCATAAATCAGTGCGATACAGATTTAAATGAAATTGTATTGAGTGCTTTGGACAATGACAATTATATCGTCACTTTTCTGGATGAATTCTACCTTCCCGACAGAATAGCGTTTCAAAAGGAACATTTTCTGCATGAAAATTTCATTTATGGTTTCGATACAGAAGAGAAAGTTTATTACATATTGGGCTTCACCCAAACCGGCAAATTCATTTCAAGTAAAATCAGCTTTGATGAATTCAGGCAGTCGTATGATAATCAAATAAAATTTTTGAAGTTCAACAATGATTTTTCATACGATTTGGATTTGAGCGTTATTATTGATTCACTTCAGGAATATCTCGAATCAAAGGACATAAGCTTAAAAACGACTATGTTGAGGAACAAACTTAAAAATTGCGTATACGGCATGGCTGTTTACAATGAACTGATAAGATACCTGCAGCTTTTATCTGATGAAAAGGCTCTTTTTGATATAAGGCCGTTTCATATACTTTGGGAACATAAAAAGTGTATGGTTTTACGCATTAATTATATTCTTGAAAAATACGGCAGGGATTACGACCTGACGACTTGGAAAGATATTGAGAGCAAATGCCTTTTTATAAGAAACATGCTTATAAAATACTATATTGCAAAAAAGAAAACTCTTTTGGATAAATGCATAACAGCAATCAATGAAGTCAGTATCAAAGAAGAGAAAGCAATAAAGGATTTAATAGCGTTCCTTAAAACCCTTGAACCTGCTCAGGAATGATAACCGTTAATGAATACTGGTGTGAGTTTGAAGCCGGTGCTGTTTTGTTGACAGCACCGGCTTTTTGATTGCATGGCTGAATCCGGCAAAATCCACTCGGAATATTACTAAAGTAACGGAATGATTCTGACTATTATCACTTAAATCAAATTGGAAAAAGCGCTATAATTTTTATAGAAAGAAAGAGAGGAATACATATGGAAGAGATATTAAGGCTTGATAATGTTGTTAAACGCTACGGTCAAAAGACTGTGGTGAATTCAATATCTATGACCGTAAAAAAAGGTGAAATATTCGGGCTTCTGGGGCCAAACGGGGCAGGGAAGAGTACAACAATAAATATGATTTGCGGCCTTACCCCAATAACAGATGGTAAAATCACCGTTTTTGATTTCGATAACAGCAAAGATCTCAATAAGATAAAACCACGCCTTGGTCTGGTGCCGCAGGAGCTTGCCATGCACTATGACCTTAAAGCATGGGAGAATCTTGAGCTTTTCGGGGGGCTTTACGGGCTCAAAGGCGAAAAGCTTAAAGCCGCTATCGACAAATCTCTTGATTTTACCGGACTTAAGGAGTTTAAAAATAAATTTCCTAAGAGCTTTTCGGGCGGTATGAAAAGGCGGCTTAACATTGCCTGTTCGATTATTCACGAGCCGGAGCTTCTTATATTTGATGAACCGACAGTCGGCATCGACCCGCAGTCGAGAAACCACATACTTGACAGTATCAGGACGCTCAACAAAAACGGCGCAACGGTAATCTATACGAGCCATTACATGGAAGAAGTTGAGGCGCTTTGTTCGCGCATTGCCATCATAGATAACGGAAATCTGATTGCCATGGGCACAAAATCTGAGCTTTGCAGCCTGATTTCATCCGACCCTGAAAAGACTTCGCTTGAAGAGGTATTCCTTAACCTGACCGGTAAAAATCTGCGTGATTACGGGGAGGAAGGCTAAGAATGGTCTGGCTTTTTATAAAAAGTGACGTCAAGAGATATTTCAGAGATAAAGGCAATATCGTAATGGCCATTCTTTGTCCCGTCATATTTACCTTCATTCTTTCCAACGCGTTCGGCTCGTTTATGAACAACAAATTTGAAATTTCACCGTTTTCAATCGGCTACACAATCAGCGATAAAAACCCGCTGAAAAATAATTTGAACGAGCTGAAAAAGGAACTGAAAAAAGAGAAAATAACTCTTGTAGAAACCAGCAAAAGCGCGGCTTTAAAAGAAATCGGGAACGATAAACTTTCCGGATTTGTTGAGTTTACCGACGACGGCTATAAATTTTATAAAAATGACAGCAGAAGCATTGATACCGGGATTTTTGAGTCAGTGCTCCAGAGCATCTCGTATGAAACAGGCACTTATACGGAACTTTACAAAGTTTTCGCTCAGCTAAAAATAAATCCGTCTGCCCGGCAGGGCTCTCAAAGTAAAACACTCTTAACAGTGAAAAAGCTCGACACTATACCACAGCCGTCCGCTCTTACATACTACGGCATTGTTATGATTATCAATATATTGTGCTTTACCGCTCTCTCGTCCCCGACATTAATCAACAACGACAGAAAACTGAAAATAAACCAGCGAATTGCCCTTACCAGTATAAATCCGTTTGCTGTATTTACAGGCAGGGTAATCAGCGCGCTTACTTCAGGCGTATTGCAGATATCAATTGGTATTTCAGCATCCGTACTTTTGCTTCGCGTTAACTTTGGTCCAAAAGTTCCGCTTGTCATAGGTGTCATGCTGCTTTTCTCATTTGCCGTCAGCTCCTTTGGCGTAATGTTGGGGTATCTTATAAAAAATATGGCTGTAACAAGAATTATAGTTTTCGCAGGATCATTCTTTTTGAACTTTTTCGGCGGCAGCTATGTGCAGTATATCTACCAGTCAGGAGATACCCTTGAACTTATGAAAAAAACACCGTTATATTATATCAACCGCTGTCTGGTCGAGCTTGCCACACAGGGCTCAAGCAGCGTATTGCCGACAGCACTTGTAATTATTTTTTCAACTATTATAGGTTCCGTGCTTATCGGCGCCTTTGTTTATTCAAGAAGGGAGGGCAAATTATGCATCAATTGATCATGCTTGTGAAAAGCGCGTTTAAGCTCTGCATGCGAAAAAAGTTTGTGGTACTTTCCATGATCGTTTTCCCTGTAATATCGACATTCTTAATTCTTCTTCCTTCCGAAACTGGCGCCACATCGGTGAAATCCGATGTAATTTATTACACAACGGCTGATAATATTTACTCTCACACAATTATAAACAGCTTAAAAGGGAGCAGCTTATTTAAACTCTTTGACGCAAAAGAACAGCAGGACGAGGCGCTCGGCATATCGTTTAAAGGCAATGCTGATTTGCCTTCCCAGTTTAAAAAAATTGCTTATTCCTCCAATGTCAACTTGTTTGTTTATATCCCTGCGGATATAGAAAGCCGGGTAAAAAGCGGGGACATGAATGCAGTCGTTATTTACAGCACGGGAAACGATGAGAAGTCGGAAATTCTGAAATCCGCTGTGGAACGGATAATGACGAGAATTCAAACATTCTATACGCTTTCAAATGGTGATACCGCTAAACTTAAAGAAATGCTCAATGATGCGCAGTCCGGTAATATGAACGGAGTTTCTGTATCAGCACAAAACAAAAGTAATACGCAGAACTCCGACAAAGGGCAGAAATTCGCTCAGGTCATGGGTTTCTTCTCGTGGTTTGCAATCTGGGGCAGCAGCTTTGCAGTTTCAATGATTCTTATAGAACGCTCGTTCAAGGTATATAAGAGAATTTTGATGACGAACACAGGCACGGCAAAATACCTCGCCTCGAAATTTATTGTCGGCGCCGCGATTGGACTTATACAGGTCATACTGATGCTCCTGTCGTTCAAATATATCGTGAGAGCGGATTATCTCGTTCACTTGTGGCAGCTTGGGCTTATGCTGTATGGTTTTACCCTTGTTGCAATAACTATTAACTTTGCGATTGTCAGCTTCTGCTCGTCAGATGCACAGATAACATATGCAATGGTTATAGTCGTCAACGTAACCGCTATGATATCGGGCGGTTACTGGCCATTGGAATTGGTGCCCCAGTGGATGCAGAATTTATCATTCCTAACCCCGCAGCGCTGGATTACATATACTATCAGCAGAATCTGTGCTGGCCAACCGTTTGCTATGTCACAATTCTGGCTTGCGACCCTCGGTTTTATCGTATTTTTCAGCTCAATTGCCATGCTCGGTTTTAAATATCGTTCAAAATTAGACGCGTAACTATAAGTCAAAAGGCGGCAGAGTTCAATACTCGCTCGGCGAGTGTGCTCTGCCGCTTTTGCTATTGCAAGTGTGATTGATTAGATTAATGTTATATGATAAAATGATTGAAGGCGACAAAATTTGATGAAATATTATGACGATTTAGGCGCCTTATTGTCTTCCGGTTTTTCAAAAACAGGCACAGCGAAACGCATGGTGAAAAAAATGAACGACAGCCATATAAAACTTTACAGCGCTCTTCTAAGGGTTATACTTATTTCAATCATAATCGGTTATCCGATTTTTAACGCACAAAGCGGCTTTGACGTTAAGATACTTAATAATGCGTACATTGTGTTCATAGTTCTTGCAATGTTCAGCGCAAATATAATTTTATGGGTATCAAAGAGACTAAAAGTTCCATGCCTTATTATTTCAATCTCAGCTTCGTGTGTGCTTTATTTTGTCTATAACAAGATTTTTATTTTGATTTTTGTCATTTGCCTGTTTGATATTTTGGCTTTATTTAATTTAAACGCGTTATTCGGGCTGCTTTTTTTGCTGCTTTATCCATACAGCGGGCAGTACCGCTTTGCTTTTATGATATTCACTTTGATTATGACTTTTCTCTATTACCTGCTGTTTTCCATTGTGGATTCACAGAGTGTTTTAATCGAGGAAAGCATAAAAAAGAAACAACAGCTGCTGCGGCGGCTGAGTGTGGCCGATAAAGCGCGCAAGCTGGAGCTTAACCGAACGATACTGCGTTTAGAAAATCAGCGTCTTCAGGAAAAAAGCGAGTTGTCTCAAAACCTGCACGACAAAATCGGTCACGCTATCAACGGTTCGATATTTAAATTGGAAGGTGCAAAGCTGCTGATTAACAGGGATACCGCTAAAAGCGAGGCCATGATTGCCGATGTGATATCCGCGCTTCGAGAGAGCGTTGACGAGATAAGAGCACTGCTTCGCAACGAAAAGCCATCCGCGGAACTTTTGAATATAAATAAACTTAAAACACTCTTTGTTGATTTTACAGATAAATATGAAATAGAGACCAACTTTGCCGCCCAGGGTGATTTGCAAAAGATACCATTCGAGTGTTTCGGTGCGCTTATCGACAATACAATTGAGGCTCTTTCCAATTCGCTCAAATATGCCAGATGCACAAAGATAAACGCGGTTCTTATGGTATATAATAAGATTCTTCGTTATACAATTTCCGATAACGGTGTCGGCGCAGAAAAAATCATGGACAGCATGGGACTGTCCGGTATTAAGGAACGCATTCAGGCGCTCGGCGGCAAAGTTTATATAAACGGTGAAAACGGATTTGAAATAAATATGCTGATTCCGGTTGACGATACACTTTAAGGAGCAGTTGCACATGAATAAAATTCGCCTGGTTATCGCAGACGACAGCCCGTTTGTCCGAGAAGGACTTAAAATTATTTTTGATCTTGACGACGACTATGATGTTGTCGGCTGCGCCGCAAACGGCCGGGAAGCTATCATTCTTGCTGACAGCTGCAAAGCGGATATATTTCTCATGGATATCAAAATGCCGGAAGTCAGCGGGATTGAAGCCACAAAATACATAGTTTCAAAAAAACTTGCCAAAGTCCTGATACTTACAACCTTTGATGATGATGATCTGATTGTACAGGCACTTAAGATGGGGGCAAAAGGGTATCTTATAAAAAATCATCCGCCTGAAAAAATCAAGCAGATGGTAAAGTTAGTATATGAAGGCGGCAGTATTCTTGAGGAAGCTGTTCTTGATAAAGTAACAACCGGTCTTAACAGCAATAAACCGACTGCTGAATTTGACGCACAACCGTTTACGGACAGAGAATTGGATATAATCAAGCTCATTTCGAGAGGTTATTCCAACAAAGACATTGCCGACGAGCTTTATATTTCCGAGGGAACCGTAAAAAACTATATTTCTGCGATACTGAGTAAAACAGGGCTTTCACACAGGACACAGATTGCAATTTATTATCTCACGGGAAACTCAGGTAAAAAAGGCTGAAATATTGACAAATCAAAAAAATAGTGCCATATCAAAAATATTTGCATAGAAAAAACATTAAAAATCACCCAATAAATCCGCGTTTTGCAGGTTTGAACTGCACCCATTTGTTAGACAGTATGGAATACTGAAAACAAATGGGGTGTTTTTATGCCAAAAGGGATACCGAATAAGCGATATACCGGGGATTTTAAGCAAATGGTTGTAGAAGCATTGCAAAAGGAAAAGCTCAGCTACAATGAAGCAATGCATCAATTCGAAATTG
>DATALE010000134.1:0-1881 GCA_036261235.1 Ruminiclostridium sp.
TTTTAACTTATTGTAAAAATATAGTTATAACATTTACAGGAGGGCGAATATTATGCCGGAGAAAAGAGTTAATAAAGACAGCGGTTTTAAACCGAAGGGGCAGAATCCGAGATGTTCCAATGATCAATTGGGAGAAAACGCCGGTGAAGGACGTATGATGAAGGAAGCGGAAAACAGCCACAAGAATATAAAAAGGCATCAATAACTGAATTGTATATTTCCGTTCCAGTTAAGAAAACCGTTCTCGTTAGTTTTAATGGGAACGGTTTTTGGTTTACATGGTTATCGAAAGATAAATTTATAATATAATGCACTATTTTATTCCTGTTTATCAACAGGTGTATATTATTTATTTCAAATAAGTAAGCCTAATACTTCCGTGATATTTCGTTTCGGGATTTCATATAGTTTTTAGCGCGTTTTTGTTTTAAAAAATTGTATAACGAAATTGTAATATGAAAATGACGGTTAAAAAACTAATTCATTATTTTTAAAAAACTGAAATACAAGGATATTTACTTTTTGGCAATTGAATGATAGTATATAATATATGTAATTATGTATTTTAATCAGAAAAGGGGCGGTGAGCATTGAAAGTTGCAGTAATCGGTTCAAGGGACGCTTGTGAAAGCGCTTTCGACATGATTTTGGAACAGATTCCAATCGGTTGCTCGGAAATAATCTCCGGTGGTGCAAGGGGAGTTGATTTTCTTGCGAAAAGAGCCGCGAAGGAACTGGGACTAAAATTTACGTGCTGCCGCCCAAACTACAAAAAGTACGGAAGAGTTGCTCCACTTGTCCGAAACAGTGAAATTGTTGACAAAGCGGACTATGTACTGGCTTTTTGGAATGGATATTCAAAAGGAACGCGCCACGCACTTGTTTGCTGTATAAAACGTCACAGGCCGTTTCGAATTTATTTGCTTAACCAGCAATATTTTATCTGCAAAAGCAATTGAAAAATCAGGAGTTGTATTTTAAAATGAGCATTTTTGAAGAAATTTCGCAAAATCTACAAAAGGGCAGGGCAAAGATAGTTAAAGAATTCGTTCAGCAAGCGATTGACCAGGGGATGGATGCCCAGGAAATTTTGGATAAAGGCCTGCTTGAAGGCATGAATATAATCGGTGACAAGTTTAAAAAGAATGAGATTTACGTCCCGGAAGTAATGATAGCGGCAAGGGCAATGAACGCCGGGACTGAACTGTTGAAACCGCTTCTGGTATCGGGCGGAAAAAAAGCGGCGGGAAAAGTCTGTATCGGTACCGTTAAAGGCGATATGCACGATATCGGCAAGAACCTTGTCAAAATGATGATGGAAGGCAAAGGACTTGAAGTTATCGATCTTGGGACTAATGTTTCACCCCAGAAGTTCCTTGATACAGCAGTTAATGAGAAATGTGATATCGTAGTGTGTTCCGCATTGCTGACGACTACAATGGGTGTTATGGGCGAGGTCATTGAGGCTTTTAAAAACGCGGGAATACGAGATAAAATAAAAATAATGGTTGGCGGCGCGCCAGTCACGCAGCAGTTCTGTGATGAAATAGGCGCAGACGCTTATACTCCGGACGCTGCTTCTGCGGCGGAGGTCGCAGTCAAATTTGTAACAAAGAAATAAAAAAACAGGGGCTGTATCACAAGTCTTTCCGAATCGAAAATTGCATAAAGAATAGTTGTTAATAATGATAAAATCACCCAGTCATTCTGAACTGCGCCCCATTTGTTAGACAGTATGGTATACTGAAAACAAATGGGGTGTTTTTATGCCAAAAGGGATACCGAATAAGCGATATACCGGGGATTTTAAGCAAATGGTTGTAGAAGCATTGCAAAAGGAAAAGCTCAGCTACAATGAAGCAATGCATCAATTCGAAATTG
>DATALE010000141.1:0-6658 GCA_036261235.1 Ruminiclostridium sp.
AATTCCATATAAACTTAAGGAAAGAATTCGCGTAAAAATCGAAAATCAATGATTTTGACGCAAATTCGTTGGAGAATTTTAATTTGGAATAAGTATCAGTATTTGTGCAATTATTCCGCAAACTCAACGCTCATGCGTGTATTAAAAATATTAGTGTAAATATTATAAGCTCAATGGTAAATATCAACAAATATATATTAAATATTTGTTGTAATTAGTTATGGAAAACTAAGACAAACTTTTATAAAATATAAGGTGTATAAATTTATAATAAAATAACAAAATTCAATCGGAGGTGCGGAAAAATTCAGTGCAAAAATATGCAAAAAGCGGCAAAACACAATAATTTTATCAGGAGGGAAGACAATGAGAAAATTCAGTAAGATGTTATCGGCAATATTAAGTATCGCCATAGTCTTAACCACTGTTTTTTCACAGGCTTTTATTGTCAGGGCAGATTCTGCATCAACGACAATAACCATTCATTACTACAGATTTGACCAGAATTACACCGGCTGGAATATCTGGTGCTGGCCGGACGGCGGAAACGGGCAGGAAGTTGACTTTACAGGCTCCGACGCTTATGGTCAAGTGGCGAAGGTTACTTTTAACGGCAACGTTTCGCGTGCTGGTATTATTGTAAGGCAGAGAGTTGGAACAAACGACTGGGCAAACAGAGATATCGGCGCAAACCGGTATATCGAGAATATTAGCGGCAGCAAGGAAGTCTGGCTTTTACAGTCAGACACAAGTATTTATGAAACAGCTCCGCAGAAGGCTGCAAAGATGCATACTTTTATTGACGCGGATAAAAAAATCACTGTCGGGCTGAATTACGCGATAAAGCTTACGGGAGAAAACAACGACGGGTTTACGGTTGTTGACAGCAATAACAAACCGGTTATGATTGCATCAGTTAACGACGGAAGCACGACAAAAAGTTCTGACGGAACGACTGACGTTATTAATATTAATACAGATTCCAATTTAGACGTAACGCAGAATTATAAAGTTATGAAAAGCGGTTTTACCGATTCTTACGCAACGGCGCGGGACGTACTTGATGAAAGCAAGTATTACTACAGCGGCAATGACCTCGGCGTTAAATACAACAAAGGGCTTACAACTTTCCGCTTGTGGGCGCCAACTGCTCAAAAGGTCAATGTGCTGCTTTTCAAATCTGCAAACAGCAAAACTCCGTACCGCTCTATTCCGATGTATAAATCATCGAATGGAACTTGGTTTATGATTGTCAGAGGCAACCTCAACAATACATATTATCAGTTCGAAACACATCTTATGATAAACGGCGCGGCAACTACCTATCAGGTGGATGACCCTTATTCTTACGGTGCTTCCGCCAACAGCGGTAAGTCTTTGATTTATGACTGCTCAAAGACAGACCCGTCATGTTGGAATAATGATAAATATGTTACTCTTAAAAACAATGTTGACGCGATAATTTATGAAATGCATGTAAGGGATTATACAATAAGCGATACGTCCGGAGTAAAACAAAGCGAAAAAGGAAAATACCTGGGACTCACCGAAACCGGAACAAAATCTCCGCAAGGTGAATCCACGGGGCTCGACAACCTAAAGGATTTAGGTATTACACATGTAGAAATAATGCCGTCATACGATTATGGTACAGGAAATGAAACAGAATCCAACACAAGTTATGACTGGTACAACTGGGGCTACGACCCGGTATTGTACAACACGCCGGAAGGTTCCTATGCCAGTAATCCCAACGGCACGGCCCGCCAGAACGAATATAAACAAATGGTTGAGGCTTTGCACAAAAACAATATCGGTGTAATTTTTGACGCGGTTTACAACCATACTTATCAAACAGGCGACAGCGTTTATTCGATTTTTGATAAAATTGTGCCGGGTTATTATTACCGCGTCGGCAACGACGGATCTTATTCCTCAGGGAGCGGCTGCAATAATGATGTGGCTTCTGAAAACCCAATGGTCAGAAAATATATCATTGATTCCGTTAAATACTGGGTGTCAGAATATCATATAGACGGAATGAGATTTGACCTCATGGGGCTTCTTGATAAGGAAACCATGCTCGAAGTATACAAGGCCGCGAAAGCTATAAACCCCAACTTTGTTCTGTATGGCGAGGGCTGGGATATGTCGACGCTTCTCTCAGGCGACCTTAAGGCTACACAGGCGAACATGGCTGGAACAGGTATTGCGGCTTTCAACGACGGCATCCGTGATGATGTAAAGGGAACTGTTTTCGACGATAAAGCCAAAGGCTTTGCGCTTGGCGGCACAGTTTCTTCATACAGCAAATTCCTTAACGAGATTGTCGGAAAATCAATGGGCCCGAACAGTATCGCGCTCGCGTCACCGAACGAGACAATCAACTATGCAACCTGCCATGATAATATGAACCTGCTCGACAAGATCAATACAAGTAACGCTGACGCTTCCGCAAGCGACAAATTAAAAATGGATGCGCTTACAAATGCAATCATACTGACAGCACAGGGTGTTCCGTTCTTTGAAGAAGGCGACGAGTTCGGCAGGTCAAAAAACTTCAACAGCAACAGTTTTAATGACAACAGCCCGAATGTCAATCCGATTAACTGGTCGCTGAAGTCATCAAATAAGAGCTTATATAACTACTACAAGGGGCTTATTCAGCTGCGTAAACAGCACCCCGCATTCAGAATGACAGACAACACTCAGGTTGCGAATAATATTGAGTTTTCTCAATCTGACGATTCAAGCTTTGTTCAATATATAATTAAAAATAATGCAAACAGCGACTCATGGAAAAACATCTATGTGGCTTACAATGGCGGTTCGACAGAAAAAACAGTTTCGGTGCAAGGTAAATGGATTGTTGTTGTAAACGATAAAAACGCCGGCACGACCCCGCTTTCAGTTGTTCAGGGCACGGTAACAATTCCGGCTTATTCTGCTCTTGTTATGTATACAAATTCGGATTATACAAAGCCGGTACAGCAGGCGGTATACGCTACAGTCAAAGTGGGCGGCGCTGCTTTTAATGTCACTGCTCCTAACGGAACAGATATGAGCAAGGTTTATCTTGTTGGCTCGTTTAACAACTGGAATGCAAGCGGAGACGACAGATACAAGTTATATAAGCAGGCTGATGGAACCTATACAATAAAGGGCAAAGTAAAATGTTTTGATATATTTAAATTTGTCTATGGAACATCGTGGAGCTCCGTTGAAAAAGACGCGAACGGAAAAGATATCCCGTTCAGGATTATCGGCAGGGGCACACGGAATATCCTTATCCAGAAATGGGCGGATAAATCTGCGATAGCAACCGTGGATGATCAGGTTTATAAGAATCTTGGAGCCGGATAAAGTCTGAAAAAAATCACGCTAACTAATTAGAAAAGGCCAGCTATCTTAGTTAATTTAAAGATAGCTGGCCTTTATAATGTAATGCTAATTTGGGTCGTCTATGCATGGCTTTTGCTGTTTTAAGAATGATGTTGTCGGTTCAACTCACAAGTCTGCTGACCAAACATAGTCCGAAAGGCGGCTGCTGTGTTGCATTTGAAAGTCAGCCTAAAAAAGCAGGAATAGGTACTGCTGTACTTATTCCTGCTTTTTCGAACGTTCATTTTATGTGATCTGATTCCTGTCGCAAAGCAAGTTCCGAAAAACTAAAGTCCTGCCACTTAATGTTCTTTATCCCAGATTCACGGTTTTTTATCATATCACTTATTTGTTTGCCATAGTTGGGGTCATTTTTTAGTACCGCAATTTCCGGGATTGCGCTGTCTGAAAGCTCATAAAACACATTTGTATCAAGCTTTCCGCTTTGACGATAAAGATTGATATTGTATTTTGCAATCAGACAGTCAACATTTGCGAGATTTAGCATAAGGTATAACGAAATTGCGCCGACTGCAGCAAATTTATAAAAGCTGAAGGTTGGTATAATCATCTTAATCAAAGTGAAAAGAGTAAGAACACCGAGCAAAACCATAAACCAGGAAGTGTAAATACGCATGGGCGTTAATCCGTAGTTCTGCATATACATTACCATTTTCGATGCTGCGGCTATGATAATCACAAGCGTACAAAAGGCCAGAATAAAGGTTGAAATCCGGCACGATTTAATAAGCCGCCCATTTTCACGTTTTGTAAGGAGTACGGCAAAGGCAATGAGGCAGAAGTTTATGAACGCTACAGCAACGAGTTCAAAAAATCCGCGTCTTGCGTATTCGGCATAAGTGAACGAGGAAGGCAAAACACCGCGAATTGCTGAAAAAACATAGTTTATTTGCAGCGAAATATAAATGAGATAAATCATGCTGAATAGATTCAGCGCGGAAACGGTTACAAGCGCCTTAATACAGCCGAGCTGCGATACAAAGCCTTCAAGCGGATGATTTGCCGGGCGTGTTTTATGTTTTAAGGCATACAACAGGTTAAAAATAGGAAAGGTAATCAATAATGAAACAATAATTTTCCAGATAGCAGAGCCTAATTGCGCTGAAATTAATTTGTTGAAACCATTCATTAGCGATGCAAAACCTGAATCAGAATTTGAAAGCAGCACAAGAACGAGTGCAGCTACGGGGCTTATTGCCAGTAATGTAAGCAGAACAATGACGAAATTTTTTCGCCTGTCCGACTTAAATGATTCGGCAAAAGCAGCGATACGTTTGCTGAGTTCATGAAGCGGCAGATAAAAAGTTGCCCTTAAAATGTCGTACCAGGTGCATGCCCAGAACATCGGACGGTTTTCAAGCCCCGCCATAGCAAGCAGGTTAAGCATGGTGCATATCCACAGGGCTATTACGTTAAGTCCGCGCAGCAGTGCATTGTCAAATACGGCAAAGCAAAGCAAGAGTAAAAATACCGGGACAAATGAAATCAGTGATGTTTTCGTGAAAATATTATGCTTTCGGCTGAGATAAATGCCAGCAATAGTGTAGAAAACCAAAAAGAACAACGGTACGCCGACTCCAAAGCCGCCGAACAAAATAAATTCACAAAACACGAATCCAACAGCAAATGAGAGCAGCACAAATATATTGTCTGATCGTCCGAGCTTTGGTGCTTCGGTCAGCGGCTTTTCAGATGAAGATTCCGGGGAATATGTTATCTGATTCATAAAACACCCTCCATTAAAGCAGTAAAAAGCAAATTCAAGAATAAAATATAATTAATTTACAAATATGTTGCGTCTCGCGCAGAAGGCAAACTATAAAATTGAAATTATGGTTTGCCGTCTTTACAATACTCTAAAATATCGCCGGGCTGGCAGTCAAGAGCCTTGCATATAGCCTCAAGAGTTGAAAAACGTATAGCGCGCGCCTTGTTGTTTTTGAGAATTGATAAATTTGCAAGGGTTAAGTCAACCTGCGCGGCAAGTTCAGAGAGGCTCATTTTTCGCTTTGCCATCATGACATCCAAATTAACTATTATGGACATATTCTCACCTCAATAAGAAACTAAATTGTCAGGTCGTTTTCTTCCTTTATTCCAGCGGCAACACGAACCAGCTGTGACATCACAAGGACAAAAAGTGAAAAAAGCAAAAACATGCCTCCGCAGACCAGTGTAAGAATCGAAGGGGAAAAGAACATTTTGATAATAAATACTATAAAAAGTCCGAAAGAGCAGATTGAAGCATTGCGCAGGCTCATGGCATTGCCGATACAAAACGGAGAGTTATGGCGTATGCGCCCGAGAATACGGAATGCTGCCGCAAGGATGCCCAGGCATAAAAGTCCGCTTATGATGAAAAATGTAAGCATTAAAGGATAAATAACACTCGACATGGTGTAATTGTAACCAAGCATGAGTTTAAGTCCTGCAAAATCGCTTTTATAAAGCGTGTGCAGCCACCATGGGGAGGTACTGATAATAATGATATCAAGTGCCGAAAGAATAAGCACCACTGCGCTAAGTAAAATAACCAGCCACTTTGTTGACCTGGATTCCATATTCTCAACCCCTGTTTCTGTTGTAAGCAATATCGCTTTGTAATTATTATAGTTTACAAATTAGCGGTTGTCAATAAAAATATATCGAAAAACGATAAATAATTATTGATTACCTAAATGTATGCCCAAATTGGATGGCATTATAGTCAATTGCAGCGAGAGAATTACGTTTGCAATTCAAAAAAGAAAAATTCTGAGATTCCTGCTATATCGGCGTTGTCAGCACATAAAAAAGCGTATAAAAACAAAAGATGGACTTCCGATCGATTGTTTTGTAATCGGAAAATCCACCTTATTAAAGCACTTTATTGAGTTTGTTAACCGGGGCGTATAATCACTTTGTATGTTACTTTTTATGAAGTCTCGGCTTCAGAATGATGTTTTTAGTGGCTATTGGTTTAAATCACGTAAAGCAGGAATCTTCCACATTGAAAAAGCTGAGCGCTAATTGTTCAGCTTTTTCTTCTGTATGAATTTGGTTCATCGTCAGAACGATGTCATCTGATTCAAATGCATTAAGGCAAGAGACTTTTGACATTATTCTGCAGATCAGTCCAGTGGAAAATATAACTAACATAATATATTTTTTACGTTAAAAGACTTTATAGCAAATGTTATGCATATAAACGAATAAACAAACATTACAATAATGCCATTAATATAATTAACAAAATTGTTATTTACTATTGAAATTG
>DATALE010000145.1:0-2080 GCA_036261235.1 Ruminiclostridium sp.
CGAAACCTCAAAGGCGCGCGTGTCTAAATAAGTGCACTAAGCTACTCGCGAACGTTTTTGTGCCCCTGAAAGCGGAGTTAAGGGGCCAGACTGTGTCAAAAGTATAGGGAAATAGCACTAAATATGGTATAATAAAGCTAATGAAAGTTTGCAAAATCAGGAGGGTAGCAGCATGGAATTCATTAGTGGGGAAAATCGCAATCAAATTATTCTTCTGCCGGACAGCATAGATGATTATGTCGATGGTAACAATGCCGTGCGAGTGATTGACGCATACATTGATCATCTGGACTTGGAACGATTGGACTTTTCTAAAGCGCAGCCTAATGAAACCGGTCGCCCCATGTATGATCCGAAAGATTTATTGAAACTGTATCTTTACGGGTATATGAACCGTGTACGTTCCTCCCGCAGACTTGAAATTGAAACTAAGCGTAATCTTGAAGTTATATGGCTGATGAACAAGCTCTCGCCTGACCATAAAACCATCGCGCGATTTCGCCGTGACAATACCGCAGCACTTAAAAACGTGTTTCGTGATTTTGTGAAGCTTTGCATCAAGTTAGGGCTTTACGGCAGAGAACTGGTGGCCATAGACGGAAGTAAATTTAAAGCGGTGAATTCCAAAGATCGTTGTTTTAATGATAAAAAGCTCGCCGAACGAATCGCTCGCATTAATTCCAAAATTGATGAATATCTGCATCAGTTGGAGAAAAGCGATACTGAAGAAAATGTGGCACCCGGAGAAAAGTCATCGGAAGAAATCGCAAAGATCATAACCGAGCTTGAAAACAGAAAAGTGACTTATCAGGGTTATGAAGCAGAATTACAGGAAAGCGGAAATACCCAGAAGTCGTTGACCGATCCCGACAGTCGTTTGATGATGGCAAACGGTAAGCTTGATGTCTGCTACAATATACAGACGGCAGTAGACAGCAAAAACAAGTTGATCGCAGATTTTGAAGTAACCAGTGAAGCAGTTGACAAGAACCAACTTACGCCGATGGCGAAAAAAGCCGCTGAAATATTGGAAACCGATGAGATACAAGCAGTTGCCGATGTGGGATATGACAGCGTTCAGGATATTGTAAACAGTATGGAGCAAGGGATTAAACCGCATGTTGCCGGAACAGATTTTGATATATGCTTGCCGTCTAATCACGAAGCCGAAACGGTAATTGGATCTCACCAAAACGGGCGGTGCGTATACAATGCAAAGCGAAATATTGTGTTGTGTCCGATGGGCAAGGTGCTGTATCCGAGATTTTACAAAAAGACAAAAGAGATGGGCGTGTTTTGCAACTTTACGGAGTGCAGCAACTGTACCTGTAAATGCACAATCGAAAAGAGAGGAAAACGTCATCAGGTTCCGATGAAAGAATCGGATTTTTCAAAAATTTATGATGATAAAAACCTGTCTGTAAGACAAATACGAATTGCGCCTGACAAAGCAATCGTCAAACAGCGAAAATCTATTGTGGAACATCCGTTCGGAACCGTTAAACGCAGCATGGACTCGGGATACTGCCTTACCAAATGTAAAGGTGGTGTTACCGGGGAATTTTCGCTTACCTTTCTGGCGTATAATTTAAGACGAGCAATCAATATCTTGGGAACAAGAAAAATGATTGAGGCTATACAGGTTTGAACAGCCTGTTATTTCATTGATTGATTCGATATTTCTTTCAAAAACAACTTTTATGTTGCTCCCTGAAGATTCAGGGCCGGGGTTTTGACACAGTCTGGGGCGCAGCGCCCTTACGTCTTCTTTAGTTCCTTTCTGGACGAGCAGAAAGAAACAGCCTGTCGCGGCTCGAGCGACAAAGAGATTATTTTATGATGTTCCTTGTTGGGGAACGAGCATATGTTTTTCTTACTACGGGTTAAAAATAGCAACAGTTAATAAGAATTTTGTCGCTCTGCGCCGCGACAGGCGCTTTCTTTGACCCGCCAAAGAAAGGAAAGGCGGCTATGGGCCAGCCGCCCCAGACTGTGTCAAAACCCCGGCCCTGAATCTTCAGGGAGCAACATAAAAGTTGTTTTTGAAAGAAATATCGAATCAATCAATGAAATAACAGGC
>DATALE010000151.1:0-6575 GCA_036261235.1 Ruminiclostridium sp.
AGAACGCCTGCTTTTTAAGACACGGAACTCCATTGACGGGCATATCTTTGACAGGGACTTTTATATGGATTTTTGTGCTGTTTCAGCGGATGCTGCCAGGTTTCTTACCGACAAAGGTACGGCCCTTGTCGGAATAGACTACGCAAGTATCGGTTCGGGAGAAAGCATGGCGCAGACTCACAGGATACTGCTGGAGGCGGGAGTAGCGGTTCTCGAATGGCTCAATCTTACGGACGTTTGCGACGGGGAGTATTTTCTCAGCGCCGCGCCGATAAAGCTTGCGGCAGAGGGTGCGCCTGTCAGGGCATTGCTTTTTGAAACAGGAAACGAACCGTGGATTTAATAATCAGCAATTGAGTTTTGGGGTAAAGCACAGTTAAGAATAATACTTATGAGAGGGAAACCTTAGGGTTTCCCTTTTTTCGAGCCTTTTTTAATATGCTCCCGGTAACACATTTTTAAAGAAAAAGTATAATGCTATAAAGTCAAAAAATCCGAGGGGCATTTTCGGGTTTATATGGAGGTCGATATGTTTTATGCCGTTCACAACGAGGGAGCTTTTTGCAAGAATTATACAGTGTGAAGCCGGCGGTGAAGGCGACAATGGCATGAAAGCGGTCGCCGTAACGATTATGAACAGGGTTCATGTCCCGTACGGCGAGTATTTTCGCGTGGGTCAGGGTGACCTGCGGAAAATAATCACACAGCCCGGACAGTTTGACTGCATGAGAGATGTCGTTGGCGGTCAGACGAATCTTCAGAATGTATATAACATGAATCCGGAAGAAATTCATTACGAGATTGCCGATTGGGCGCTTGGCGGCGGCGGTTTCGGCGCGATCGCAAATTCACTTTGGTACTTAAATCCATTCCGCCCGCAATGTCCGAACTTTTTTCCTTATAATGGAAACGGTGTAGTACAAAACCGCATTAACAACCATTGCTTTTACATACCTACCCAAAGTTATGCAAGTTCTTGAATAGGTATAAAAGCATTAGTTATTAATATTAATTGCAGGAGATGAACTTAATGAACAGTTCGAATGTTCAGGGACAGATGCCGTGTCAGGCAGCTCAGGGCCAAAGCGAACTTTCCGATATTTTATCGCAGAATTTCGCGGCTCATTCAAACGGAAGCGTACTTCTGGGGCCTTTGGCTTCGGACGCAATGCTGACAGGTGTCGGCGGCGGTCCTTATGCACAGGCGGGAGGAGCAGTCTTACAGCAGCGACCCACCGGCCCGATAGGAACAACCGGAGCCCCCAGCGCACAGCCGGGGCTGACCGCGGCAGATTTTTTGCCGATAACGCCGTTGACACAGCCTATGCCCCAGACTGTCGAGAGCGTGCAGTATCTTAATGGAGCATTGAGAACACAAATCGGTAAGAGGGTAACGGTTAGCTTCCTTATCGGAACAAACACATTCGTGGACAAAACCGGAACCCTGCTCGCGGTTGGCGCAAATTACATACTTATGCTCGAAACGGATACAGACGATCTTCTATTCTGTGATTTCTTTTCAATCAAGTTCATCAGAATTTACAGGTAACGACTTGTGGCAAACAGCGTATAAATTTGAGCTATACTGTTTGCCGGCAAAAAAGAAAGGTTCCCGGTTATGGGAACCTTTTTCCTTTGAATTTGTTTTTTTGCTGTTGAATTTCTTCTTTTAAAATATCATAGACGTCTTCAAGCGGCAGTTTCTGAATACCAACACGAAGTGAAGATTCAGCTTTTTGCTTTTCGTTCTCGATGTCTTCTTTTTCTTCGGGGTTTTTAACTGATTCAGGCTTGTTAAGTGCCAGCACTTTTAATTCAACGTATGCCTGAGCCTGAGCCTTTAAGTTTTCATATGTGTCAATACTCATAACAACCATGTCTCCATAGCCGTCTTTTGTCAAAAAAACTGGTTCATTCTTTGAGTGGCAAAGCCTTGATAGTTTTACAGGGTCTTCGATCAGTTCGGAAATTGGCATGATGTTTGCCATTTTAAACACCCCATTTTACCCTTTGCAATTTATTTAAGAAGTTGCCGCATTGCAGATTCGTAACCGTCAAGAAGATTGCCTGCTTTTTCGGAACTTTCTCCCCTGACAAGAAAATAGAGTTTAACTTTCGGTTCTGTACCGGACGGGCGGACAACAACAAAATTGCTATCTTCCATTTCATAATAGAGAACGTTTGATTTTGAAAGGCCTGTCGGTGATTTAGCGCCGGTATTAAGGTCGATGCATTCACCGCTCTGATAGTCCCTGACCGCCTTAACCTTAACGCCGTTTATTTCACGCGGAGCTTCGCCGCGCAGCTCAGCCATCATCTTTTTCATGCGGTCCTGAGCGTCATTGCCTGTAATTTTAAGACTTACGGTGCGCTCCGCATAGAAACCGTACTTTTTATAAAGCGCTTCGATAGCGTCATAAAGAGTCATGCCCTTGTTTTTGTACCAGACAGCCATTTCCGCGATGAGCATTGAAGCGACGACAGCGTCCTTGTCCCTCGCATAGGTGCCCGCAAGATAACCGTAGCTCTCTTCAAAACCGAAAATATATGTGTTGCTGCCGGTGTCTTCGAATTCTTTTATTTTTTCACCGAAGAATTTGAAACCGGTCAGAACGTTAAAAATAGCAACGTTGTTGCGGCGGCATATTTCCCCGGTCATCCGTGTGGAAACTATTGAAGTGACAACCGCGGCGTTTTCCGGAAGATTGCCGTTCTGACGGCGCGCGGAAATAACATAATCGGTGAGAAGCACACCGACCTGATTTCCGGTAAGGCTGACGTATTCCCCCTTGGAATCGCGCACGACTATGCCGACGCGGTCGGAATCAGGGTCTGTGCCGATAATAAGGTCGACGTTTTCTTTTTCAGCCAGCTCAATGGCGATTTTAAAGCCATCTTTGTCCTCCGGATTCGGTGATTTGACGGTCGGAAAATCGCCGTCGCGAACCATCTGCTCCGGAACACAGATTATATTTTCAAATCCGAGGCGGTGAAGTACTTCCGGCACGAGCCTGTACCCGGCGCCGTGGAACGGAGTATAAACGATTTTGAAAGTTCTGCCCGCGCTCTTGACTTCTTCTCCGCCGACGGACTGTGTCAGGACGTTGGTCAGATATTTTTCATCTATTTCTTTGCCGATATAGCTGACGAGTCCTTTTTTCTCTGCGTCGTCAAGAGGCATGACCCTGATATCATCAAAGATATCGCTTGCCCTGATTTCTTTTAAAACCTTGTCGGCGTTTGTCGGGGAAAGCTGCGCGCCGTCTTCCCAGTAAACTTTGTAGCCGTTGTACTCTTTTGGGTTGTGGCTCGCGGTGATGTTAATGCCGGCGATACAGTTAAGTTCACGTACAGTAAAGGAAAGCTCCGGGGTCGGGCGCAGCTCATCGAAAACGAAAGAACGGATTCCCGCGGCGGCGAGAACACACGCGGCTTCAATGGCAAACTCGCGTGACATGTGGCGGCAGTCATAGGCAATTGCGACACCGCGGTTTACGGCGTCTTTCCCTTCGGAAAGGATAAGGTTTGCGAGCCCCTGAGTAGCCTGCCTTACAGTATAGATATTCATGCGTGAAAGCCCTGCGCCCAAAATTCCACGCAGGCCGGCGGTGCCGAATTCGAGAAGCGAACCGAATCTCGCCTCAATTTCTGATTTATCACCTTTAACAGCTTCAAGTTCCCGCTTGTTTGCCTCGTCCATCAGCGGGCTTTTAAGCCACCTTTCATACTCTATCATGTAATCCATTTAAAAATCCTCCGTTTCGTTTCCTGACTATTACTGTTTAATATTAAATGATTTGATTGTGTTGAGCGCTACGTCAACAAATCTCATATAAAGAGCCTTTCCAAGCTCCTCCATAACGTTGTCCCCGCCTTTGTCGGCAAGCATCGCAAAAGTCTGGCCAATGCATGCATCCACGTCTCCTCCCCGCCTTACGCACAGCGTGTAAAATGAGAAGGAACCTGATTCCCCAATATCGTCATAGAACTCGGGAAGAGCGGTTTTAAGTGAGTTATAGAACTCGTTGATAATAACCCCTTGAAGAACCTTACTTTTAACATTTGATTCGACAGTATTTATCGCGGCAAATGCGAGAAGCAAACGCCTTTGGGTTCTTAACGAAGCGTCCTCCCTTTCGTCTTCACCGAAAGAGGATTCGCCATCCTGACTTATAATTTTTTGTGTGAGTGTTTTACCAAGAGCGCGGGCTTTTTCAACGTTTCCGCTGGCGCGCTGGATTTCAAGTTCATTTACGTCAGTTTCGACAGATTGTTCCCCCGTGTCGCCTTTATCATCCTCGCCGGCAATTTTTATGTCACTGTCGTCTTCCGCACTGCTTTCTATAAATTCAAAGGAAACTTTCTTTGAATTAAGTCGGTGTGCCTGTTTATTCAGAAGAACAAGAGACATAAAAGCTGACATCGAAAAAATAATAAGCAAAATGTTCATCGTAAACCTCCGTCGCAAAAAATTATGTATATATAACATAATAAATATTCAATATATCTGTATGGCGCAGTGCTAATTCATCATGTTATATATTGCGTATGTGCGTTTCGCGAAGCGAAAAATCACACACGCATATGGCGTTTAGCCCGAATTATATATAACTGAATGATGTATTAAAACATTATTCGGTTATATGTAGAATAATACTTATGACACCACTTCGGAGCTTGCGGCAGCCTCTTCAAGCGCGGCAGCAAGCTGGTCGGGGCATGAAGTATCTTTGAAACCGCATTTTATACCTTTAAGGCGTTTTATTACGTCACCTATTTTCATTCCCTTTACAAGGCTGCAAATACCCTGAGCGTTCCCGCTGCAGCCCCCTTCAAACCAAGCATCGGTCAAAACGCCGTCCTCGATTTTAAAATGTATATACCTCGAACAGACGCCTTTAGTTTTATAATTGAACTCCATTAAACTTCCCCCAAATAATCGCAAGAAGTGTGTTTTATACTAATTTTTTGAGGCATTGATAAAAATCTCACTAGAATTTAAGCATTAATTATATTATGAACGTATTACCAGCGTTTTGCATAATTTTATTCTAAAATTTGAAATTTGTAAAGAGAAAAGTCAGATTCTGTTCAGTCCTTCGATTTTTGCCTGGTTTGCCACTGCATTCGCGACAGTTTCAGCAATACGCGTGTCAAACGGGTCGGGAAGTACGATACTCTGCGATATGGCCTTGTCATCGACAAGCGACGCGAGCGCACGGGCCGCGGCTATCTTCATGCCGTCGGTAATATCTCGTGCCCTGACGGCTAAAGCACCCTTGAATACTCCGGGGAAAGCAAGGACGTTGTTTATCTGGTTCGGAAAATCTGAACGCCCTGTCCCGATTACCTTTGCCCCACCGGCCTTCGCTTCATCTGGCATGATTTCGGGGACAGGATTTGCAAGAGCGAAAATTATCGGGTCTTTTGCCATTGTTCTGACCATTTCACTTGTAACAAGGCCCGGTCTTGAAACGCCGACAAATGCGTCTGCTCCTTTTAGAGCGTCGGCAAGCGTTCCTTTGATTCCGCTTTTGTTTGTTATAGTCGCCATTTGCTCCTGTGCTTCGTTCAGCGCGTTTTCCTTTGTTACCGCTCCGTTTTTGTCGCACATGACAAGGTCACCTACTCCGAGTTTGAGCATAAGGCGTCCGATGGCGATACCGGCGGCGCCGGCTCCATTTATGACAACCCTTATTTCTTCCGCTTTTTTGCCGGTAATCCTAAGAGCGTTTGTCAGTGCTGCGCAGGCTATAATCGCTGTTCCGTGCTGGTCATCGTGGAAGACCGGAATGTCAAGCCGCTCCTTGAGCATGCGTTCAACTTCAAAACACCGGGGAGCTGAGATGTCTTCAAGATTAATGCCGCCGAAACCGGTCGAAATGAGTTCGACAGTGCGGACAATTTCATCGACGTCCTTTGAACCAATGCAGATTGGAAATGCATCGACCCCAGCAAAACGCTTGAACAGGACGCATTTACCTTCCATGACCGGCATTGCGGCTTCAGGCCCGATATCGCCGAGCCCCAGAACGGCTGTTCCGTCAGTGACAACGGCGACCATATTCCAGCGCCGTGTGAGTTCAAATGATTTTTCAGGGTTGTCCTTTATTTCAAGGCATGGCTGGGCAACTCCGGGAGTATATGCGAGGGAAAGGTCTTCGCGGGTTTCAAGCTTCGAGGTAGGCGTTATTTCAAACTTTCCCTTCCATTCATAATGCTTTTTCAGGGCTTCTTCTTTAATATCCATTTGCTCCTCCGATATACGACAGTATTAATATAAGAAAAGAGTTAAATCTTTTACTATTCAAAAAGCTGAATGAGTTTTTGAAAGTCCGAATCTTCGGCGGTTTTTGTTCCGAGCGGAGTAACTTTTGACGAGCACATTCCGTGAAAATCCGATCCGCCGGTTCTGATGAGATTAAAACGTTTCGAGGCTTCGAGCGCGCGTTTGGTGTCATCGTCCGACTGCCGGGGATGCCATACCTCAATTCCGTCAAGACCAAGGCCGCACAATTCTTCAATTATGTCAAAATTGCCGTAAACTCCCGGGTGAGCAAGAACGGCAGCCCCTC
>DATALE010000166.1:0-1977 GCA_036261235.1 Ruminiclostridium sp.
TCGTCATCCGATTCCGGACTGCGTTTTGCCACGATATATCCTTCCTTTCAAGCCGGCTTTTGCCGGTATTCTTTTTTATTATCGTGTGATTATGCTGTGTGCCCTAATAATACTCTTGTAAAGTTGTGATATCTTAATCTATATATAACCGAATAATATTTTAATGCATTATTTGGTTATATATAGTTTGAGCTAAACGCCATATGCCTGTGTGATTTTTCGCTTCGCGAAACGCACATACGCAATATATAACATAATAAATCAGCAATGTGCGCCATACAGATATATTAAATATTTATTATGTTATATATAAGATAAGTATATAATACCTTCGGTTAAAGGCTGAAAAAAACCGGTGTAGTCAGAAACTGCGCACAACTCACCTGATTGATTCAAATAACTGAATTCTTATTTTTTAAAAAAAATCTTTAAAAATGCCTTGCTCTTTGAGCATAGGCATAAGGCTCAGAAGCCGCATTATATGTATTGCGTCGTCTATTTTTTTGCGTCTTGCCGTACTGAGATTCGGCTTTAACGCAATTAAAAGGTCTATTCTGGGGTCATCTTTTTGCATGACATCAAACGCGCTTTTCAGCTTTAACAGCATTGCCGGGTCTATGGGAAAATCATTCGTGCCTGATCCGCCGGCTTTTTCAGACGCTTGTTCTTCGGGGGGTGGGGCGGCGCTTTGACCGCCACCCCCGTTTCCGGCGAGCATTCCAGCAAGATTTTTTATGCGTTCCATGCTGGCCGGATCCGACAGAAGCTCATTTATTTTTCCGCTTAAATCATCCATTTTTACCGCCCCTCATTATGTCGTTGAACAGTTTTTGGGCTTTGGGATTGTTTTTTATCATTTTTTCAAGAGAATCCGTACCCCCGGAGCTGATTTTCCCTCCGCTTTTTTTATCGATCTGCCCGAC
The DNA here is from genome assembly GCA_036261235.1 of Ruminiclostridium sp. Taxonomy (GTDB): domain Bacteria; phylum Bacillota; class Clostridia; order Oscillospirales; family Ethanoligenentaceae; genus Ruminiclostridium_D. The sequence goes on from DATALE010000166.1 coordinate 924, forward strand.
TATTGCCTGCGCCTTTTGAGGATCGTTCAGTGCTTCACGAAGTGTTTGCGGGGAAATTCCAAGCTTTTTCCCGGCGGCGTCAAGAAGGGCTCCGAGCTGGTCGTTTGATTTATTATTAGGCATAAAAGAAAACCTCCTGATATTAGGTTTTAGTCACATAGACTCCGTAATATTCAAAATATGTATATATTTCATATTATGCGAAACCTTTGAATGACATTACAGTTGAAAAGGGTTATAATAATAATTACGCGAAAAAGATTCGGAGTGAACACAAGTATGCGTATCGTTGTAATTTCAGACACTCACGGTGATTTATACAATTTTGAGCTTGCGATAAGCCAGCAGCCTAAAGCGGATTTATTTATCCATTTAGGGGACTGCGAACGGGATATAGACAACATAAGGCCGTTTTTAAGGGACAGGCAGATAATCAGCGTTTCGGGAAATTGTGATTTTGGTTCGGTGACGCCGCCGGAAGACGAAACGACAGCAAACGGCAAGCGTATCTTTCTGACACACGGGCATCCTTATCACGTTAAGTTCGGTATCGGCACCGCTATCGATGAAGCAAGGCGCAGAAATGCTGATATTTTACTGTTTGGTCATACGCATGTGCCGATTTCAACCTATGAAAATGGGCTTTATATAATGAATCCGGGCAGTCTTGGACATCCGCTTGACGGAAAGCCGACTTACGGGGTAATTGATATTACAAGTGCCGGAGTGGTTTTAAATATTGTGGAGGTAAGGGATTGACTGAGCAAAAAATTTCTGAACTGCTTAGAACGGAATATATCGGCAGAAGCCTTTTTTGCTTTGAAAAGTTGAATTCAACAAATGATTTTCTGAAAGACGCGGCGGATGGGCTTCCGGATGGCTGCGCCGCTGTGACGATGGAACAGCTTGCGGGGAAGGGCAGAAGAGGACACGCATGGGTTTCGCCGAAGGGACAAATGGCGGCATTCTCTGTGCTGATAAAAAATCAAAAAGCAGAAAGGTCTCCGGCTGTGTCGCTAATAAGCGCACTTGCGGTTCAAAAAAGCGCTGAAAA
>DATALE010000182.1:0-13196 GCA_036261235.1 Ruminiclostridium sp.
CGGCATTATCTTTGAAGGTAAAGCCAAAAGGCCGGTCTACCTGTATATTAATGATGATCATATTGAAATCAGAGACGCCGGCCACCTTTGGGGCAAAGAAGTGCCTGCAACAACGGACGAGCTGGTAAAAGAAACTGATGAAGATGCAAAAATAGCATGCAACGGCCCGGCCGGTGAAAAGCTTGTACTGTTTGCAGTAATCATGAATGATAAAAATCGTGCAGCCGGACGTTCAGGACTTGGAGCTGTTATGGGTTCCAAAAATCTAAAGGCCATTGCGGTTAGAGGTACGAAATCAATCGAGGTGGCAAAAGAGCAGGAATTTTTGGACGCCTGCTTCAAAGCAAGAAAAATAATGAAAGACAATGGCGTTACTGGTGCAGGACTTCCGACTTATGGAACGCAAATTCTGGTGAATATTCTAAATCAATCGGGAGCGCACCCGACACGGAACTGGCAGCAGGCTTACTATGACAAGGCGGATGATGTGAGCGGCGAATCTCTTACAAAGAATTATTTAGTACGGAACAGAGGCTGCTTTGACTGCTCAATCGGATGCGGCAGAGTGACAAAGATTGAGAGATCACAGTTTACCAATTTTGGTGAAGGACCTGAATATGAGGCGGGCTGGTCATTCGGATCGGACTGCGGAATTAATGACCTTCAAGCTGTATGTGAAGCAAACTTCCTTTGCAATGAGATTGGTATGGATCCGATAACAATGGGCTCGACTCTTGCCTGCGCAATGGAATTGTATGAAAAGGGTTATGCAACAAAAAAAGATATCGGCATGGATTTTCCATTCGGTTCGGCTGAAGCAATTGTAAAGCTTACGAAAATGACTGGCTATCGGGATGGTTTCGGTGACATACTGGCATTAGGCTCCTATAGAATGGCCGAAACGTTTGGACACCCTGAGCTTTCAATGACTGTAAAGAAACAGGAGATGCCGGCTTACGACGGACGTGCCATGCAGGGAATCGGTCTTGAATATGCAACATCCAATCGCGGCGGCTGCCATGTTCGCGGCTATATGACTTCCCCCGAAATACTTGGCATTCCAGAGAAAATGGATCCAGCTGTAACCGAGGGAAAGGCTGCAACACTGAAGGTGTTCCAGGATCTCACAGCTGTTGTTGATTCCGTTGGAATATGTCTTTTTACCACATTTGCAATCGGTCTTCCGGAGATTGCTGAAATGTTCAGAACCTGCACCGGACTCGACTATACAGATGAAGAAGTTCTGAAACTTGGTGAAAGAATCTGGAATCTTGAAAGAATATTTAATATGAAAAATGGGTTTTCAAAGAAAGACGACACATTGCCGCCGAGACTTTTGAATGAGCCCATTCCCGAGGGCCCTGCAAAAGGTCAGGTCAACAAACTGGATGTGATGCTTCCTGAGTACTATTCAGTAAGAGGATGGGACAAAGAAGGCGTGCCGACACCAGAAAAGCGAAAAGAGCTTTCGCTGGATTAAGCATAAAAAATATACCGGCAGGCTTATACCCAACTGTATAAAGCCTGCCGGTATATTGATTTTTGATTATTGTTTTTAAAGATTGTAGTTTTATGGCAGGAGGGATTCGTTTGATCGAGGTGCGTCTGTTTGCAACTTTCAGGGAAGGAAGAGACAAGGTAGCTTTCCTGAACCCAAAAGATTTTAGAAGTGCCGGAGATATTATAGACCATTTGAAAATACCACGCACGGAGGTTTCGATTCTTCTGATAAACGGCCGGTACTCAGCAGCCGATACCCCCGTAAAAGACGGAGATGTTTTGGCCCTGTTTCCGCCTGTGGGAGGTGGCTGATATGAGATATGAAAGACAATTGCTAATGCCTCAGATCGGGCAGGTCGGGCAAAAGAAGCTTGAGCAAAGCACAGTAACAGTAATCGGTGCGGGAGGCCTTGGCAGCCCGGTGCTTACCTATCTAACTTCAGCAGGGGTAGGTACAATACGGATTATCGACTGTGATATAGTTTCGGAATCAAACCTGAATCGGCAGTTTTTGCACAACACAGAAGACATTGGCAAACTGAAAATTCTATCGTCAAAGGAAAAACTGTCGCTGCTTAATCCGAACGTAAATTTTAAAGTAATTAATAAAAGATTGGATAACAATAACATCCACGAGATTATTACCGGTTCTGATGTCGTAGTCGACTGTGTGGATAATATAGCCACCAGAATCATTACTGCCCGTGCGTGCATTAAGCTAAATATTCCGCTTGTAGAAGGCGGCGTATGCGGTTTTTACGGATATGTTATTGATATCGGCAGAGATTTTGCCTGCCTTTCATGTTTGGGTTACGACAAAGTTCAACCCAAAACACCCGTGCCGGTTTTGGGAGTAACAGCCGGGGCCATAGGCTGTATGCAGGCAAATGAGTGTATAAAATTGTTATTAGGAGTTGGTGAACCGCTTTACGGCCGCTTGCTTAATTATGACGGGTTAAGCGGAACGTGGGAAGAAATTCGCGTAAAGAAATCAGATGACTGTCCTGTACACAATGAAAAGTAATAGGGCTCAGCGAAAAATAAGCGGCATAATATATGATAAATTTTGAGTGGGCAAGTAAGCCGAATTCAGGTTTACTTGCCTTGCTTGCACTATGGAACATCAAGACGGGCTGACAATAGCGCTCGTATTGCTGTTCCATTTATCTTTTACTGTCGGCTGGATTTTGCAGCTCCGGAAGTTAGCTCTCAATATAATGGAAAATTTACCGCACACCTTGCCCAGATTGTGAAGCGGCATTGTCTATTGAAACATATGATTTTAATAAATATTGCAATAATGTGGCTTTGACACTTGTATCTGCTTGCCAAGGAAGTGAAAATGGCAACAAAAAACCAGTGTGTATCAAAAGATACACACTGGTTTGGCGGAGAAGGAGGGAGTTGAACCCTCGCGCCGGTTACCCGACCTACACCCTTAGCAGGGGCGCCTCTTCACCACTTGAGTACTTCTCCATGGTGAATTCAAATCAAAACATTTGGGATAAAAACGGCAGAACCGTTTATCCCATAAAATTTTGTGGCGGAGAGAGAGGGATTCGAACCCCCGGCCCTTTCGGGTCACTGGTTTTCAAGACCAGCTCCATAAACCACTCGGACATCTCTCCTCATTTGCGACGGTAAATATGATATCATAAACCACGTATTTTTGTCAATAGTAAACTCTTATATGTTTTAATTTTTTATCTGTTTTACTGAGCAGACATATTACCCTCTGAAATATTATTATATCAGTGTTATTGACAAAAATCAAACATAAATTTTGGAAATTTAGTGCATTGTCCTCAAATTCGACGGCTACTCATCTATTTTGCGAATAATTGCTGTAGTATATATACAAAAGTCACTGAAATATCAAAGATGAAATTGTTTAAAAAGCAAAAAGATAATCGAATAATGCTCCTCATATTATGATTTGCACATACTTGCCTATATGATTATAATTAAGTTGCGTAATTACGTTTTAAGGGGATGCTTTATGACAAACCGTTCGCCTCGCGTGGCGGCTATTCACGACCTTTCAGGTTTTGGACGGTGCTCGCTTTCTGTTATAATTCCGGTTCTGGCGGCTATGGGGGTTCAGACATGCCCTGTTCCCACGGCAGTACTTTCGACACATACCGGAGGGTTCGGGGAACCTGAAATGCGTGATCTTACTGACTTTGTTTCGCCGTGCCTTGACCACTGGAAACGTCTGGAAATTGAATTTGACTGTATATACAGTGGTTTCCTCGCAAGCGAACAACAGGCCGCACAGGTCGGCAGCTTTATTAAGGCCTGGCCGAAAGCTCTTGCGGTTGTTGACCCCGTGATGGGTGATGACGGAAGACCATACCGGACTGTAACACCTCAGATTATTACAAAAATGAGCGAGCTTGTTAAAGAAGCAGATCTTATAACTCCCAATCTGACAGAGGCAGGCATACTTTTGGGCGACAGTTTCACAAACGCCGCTCTCGGACGTGACAAAGCGCGCAGCATGCTTGTACGACTTTCAGAAAAGGGCCCTTCGTTTGTAGTTATAACCGGTGCTGTCGTAGTTCCGGGAAAAGTATCAAATATCGGGTATGATCGAACAAATAATGCGTTCTGGCGCGTTGACTGCAAATTTGTTCCTATATCATATCCGGGTACGGGAGATATTTTTGCGAGTGTTCTTGTCGGCGGTTTGCTGACCGGAGACAGTTTGCCCCTTGCAATCTCACGAGCTTCGCAGTTTGTCGAGATTGCCGTCAGTACTGCCTATGGCTACAACTGCGAACCAAGGGAGGGAGTTATGGTCGAAAAGTCTATACCATGGCTCATTGAGCAAAATACAATAGTAGGCTATGAGCCATTGTAAAGGATAGATTCAAAAATTTTGGAGGATATTCAATGGATACGGTAAATTTGAAAAAAACCCGTTTTATTGTTTTTACTGCACTGATGGCGGCGCTGTCTTTTGCCGCTACTTATATACACATTCAGTTCAGTCTCGGCGGCGCGGCAAGTTCCACAATGGTACACCTTGGAAGCGCAGCGTGCTTTTTAGCGGCGTTACTGCTCGGGGATTTGTCCGGTGGTTTGGCAGGCGGTATCGGTATGACTCTTTTTGATGTATTAAACGGTTATTTAATGACATCGCCGTGGACGTTGGTAATCAAATTCCTTACAGGTTTTGCCGTCGGTAAAATCGCATGGGGCAAAGGGCGCAAGGGAAATGACCAGAAAATCAATCTGTTAGCATGTATAGTCGGCGGTGTTATATCGCTTGCAGGATATGCAGTATGTGATTTTGTTAATGCGCTGATAACCGGGAACAGCGTTATGGCGGCGTTGGTAACTGTTGGCTCCGGTATCGTCGGTTCAATTCTTACAACCGTAGTCGGTATATTAATAGCTATACCTTTAAATGATTCTGTCAGAAAAGCTCTCGGCAGTTCAAAGCTTCTAAAGGATTAATCAAGCCTTACAAAAAGACTTTTCAGGCACGTCCCATAACGGGACGTGCTTTTTGTTTTCGTCGATAACTTTGGAACCTGTCCGCCGCTTGTACATATAATGATAGTGGACATTGCGGCTGTGGCTGCAGTTAATACTTATCTTCGACAAAGAGTGTCACTACATCAAAAGAAGATTAATAGTACATAACGCGGCACGGTAACTGCAATGCTCCGGCTATGGCAATTTTAATCAGGAAAATTGCTGTATGTTGTTAATTTTGAAAGGAGTAATTGCATTGATCCCCGATGATGTATTCAGTCAAATGTACCCAATGCAGCCGGATAAAACGGCTTTTCCGGCTCAAACGCCGATAGCAATGGCATATGTGCCTTTCCAGCAATTGAGCGCTGTTTATGATGAAAACGCGGGATTTAAAATAGGTACTATATTCCCTGACCTTGATAAGCCATGGCTTGACGGGGGAGGCGACATGAAATGAATGAAAGGGAAATGCTTTTAAGGAAAATCAATACCGTTGACTTTGCTATGTACGATCTTCATTTATATCTGGACACACATCCGAATGATACCGAAGCATTGGCACTGCATGAAAAATACGGCAAGCAGCGTGAAATTTTAGTTGCTCAATACACATCAAAATACGGCCCTCTCAGCATGAAGAATGTCACAACCGCGACACATTGGCAGTGGGTGTCCAACCCGTGGCCGTGGGACTACACACAGGAGGCAGACAGTAATGTGGGTTTATGAAAAGAAGCTTCAGTATCCTGTCAAAATATCTAAATGCGATCCGCAGCTTGCAAAAATAATAATAACTCAGTACGGCGGGCCTGACGGGGAGTTGGCGGCATCACTCCGGTACCTCAGCCAGCGTTATTCTATGCCTTACGCTCAGGTAAAGGGTGTTCTAAACGATATAGGTATATCCGTTGCGGAAATGCTCCCGTCGCAAAATTCTATGACGGACAAGCCTTTTTCGGGTATTCTGATTCATTCGATTCGTTCTAACGAAGTGCTTGCACGGTATAGTAAAAAGAATCCGTTTGACAAAGACATTGCGCCTAAGAAAAAAGAAAGCCGCCACGAAATAACCGTCAGGATTTTCGTTTAGCGGCACGGCTTTCAATATTTTCTTTTATTTGCTCCATCTGCGAGGTTGTAAGAAGATTTCTTTTTACGAGAGATTGCAGCATAGCATTTTGCATACATAATAAGAAATCAGCATTTTCGATGGGGTCGATATCGGGGATCTTTTCACCCACATAGACCCAATTACGTGGCTTCATACACTTGCACCTGCTTTAAATAAGCTTTTGGTGCAGTATATGAAGCCATATTTTGTCCGTATTACTTGTTTAAAATTAGAGTAGGTTGGATTACTGCCTGTCAGAATGGAAAATTGCTTCATCCGGTATACAAATCATTAAATATTTCATCAAAAACCATCAAATCGTCCTCAACAGATTTACATCTTTGCTATAATCTCTGGGTTTTAAGGTATCTAGAACCTTCTTCTCTACTTCGGGAGTCCAATATATCCTAAGCTTTTCCCGCGCACGGGTTATCGCCGTATAGAAAATGTTGTGGGTAATGAGTTCGTCAATCTCGTCGGTGATAACAATTTTTACAGAACTATACTCCAAACCCTGCGCTTTGTGGATCGAAACAGCATAAGCTACTTGGAAAGGAACCACCGTTGACGAGGAATCATCGTCATCATCATCAGAACCTCTGTATTTATCAACTGAAAAGCGGACAACGGAATTTCTGCATTTTGGATATTCTACGAGTTCCAAATCTTCAAAGGATTCAACATCCATGCCATTTATGATTTTATCCAATTCAATATCGAATTGGATTTGGTCTTCCATAACTTTAATTCTGACGATTCGCCCTTTCATGTTGTTATAAATCAGCGGAGCAAAACGTTCAGATTCGTTAAACAAAATTGGATCATTAACTTTAAAAAGCTGGAGTCCCCACGGAATACCTGGATTTAAATTGCTTTCTTGCAAGAAGCGATTAATATTGTTAATGCCATATAAGCCATCATAATTCAGGCAGAGTATAATTTCATCTACTTCAGCGGCTTCGAAAATTGAACCATCCAAATTAGTGGAATAGCCCTGTTTGGCAAGTAGTTCAACAATTGTATCTTCCATATTGCGGACGCGCTTCCACAACTCAAGCAGGTTAGAATTACTGGTTCTGTATGGCTTGGTTAATTCAAACTTGGATTCTTTTGGCATAAGACTTTTAGCAGCACTAAACCAGTTGCCGAACTGGATAGCTTCGATCTGAAACGTATCTCCAACTAAAACCAAGAGCTTAAATGTCGATTTCTCCAAAATCGCCCGCATATTTCTGTTGCTGACAGTACTACACTCATCAATTATCAGCAAGTCGTAGTCCGTTTGAATATTTCTTTTTTTTACAAACCTTGTTATCGTTGAAAACTCACAATTCGATGCGTCAACCCTTCTTCTCAAATTGTCAACAGCGGGGTTAGTATTTGCCAAAAACAGTTTACTTTTATCAGAGAAGAAATGCGAAATATGATTTATGAGCGTGGATTTTCCAGTTCCAGCGGAGCCATAAATAAGTGCTACCTTTGAATGCTCAAACATTTGTATCAGAGCTTGTCTTTTTTCGGGACAGTCAATATTGTAAACAACGGATGATATCCAAGAATTAACAGAGTTAGAGTAATTAGAAACTCCACTTTTTGCAAGTTCGATAAGCTGATCAACAATAAATTTCGTGTCATCTTTGTATTCTTTAATATAAACATGCTCTTTATCAATCTTCAGTTTTCGCCCCATATGCTTGTAATACAGCTTACTATTATATGTAGCAACAAGTGCATTTACGTCGTCGAAACCAGAAATATCTTTGACCGCTGTAAAAAGATTACCGTTTAGTTCGGTATTGTTTCTTATTAATCGTGCGAAAATTTCATGCCTTCGATTTGAAGGATCAATACAGTCAAGCAAATCAAAGAGCCTTGGATTATGACCAATCAGCGAAGAATTGAATGGCATATCATCGAAGGGAATACACCGATAACTTAGCCTAAGATTGGAAAGACGTTCATTACTGTCATCCCATTGATCCTTAATAACACCGTTATTAAGATGATAGAGCAGGTACCTCAATATATTACTGCCTGCCCCACATTTTTTTATAATATCACGGCATGCTTCCAATACGTCAAAAAAATGGGTATTGCTCGTGTTTGGAACTATATCCTGCTTAATGCTTTGGAAATGGTCATCCGGTAAATCTACGATGTCAACTAAACTGAACCCTGTTTCAGTCAGGTATTGCATGAGCTTTCTATATTCTGAATGGCCACGTTGAATTCTTGGATCTGCACCAAGCACTCTTGAAAAATTGTTTATTTCGCAAGGACGGATTGATGTTTCCCATTTTACAATTACAAATACAGGCATTATCTTTCCAAGAATCTCTATGCTATCGTTTATAACATAAAGCCGAACAGCATAATATTGAGAAATATCAAAAAATGTAAATGCAATAACACGATCAAATTTGCTCGCTTTCTCGTTTGCAGGGGTAAAAGTAACTTCATAGTATATTCGCTGATTAACAAAAAAAGGCTTTACTTTATGGATATAATAACTGTCGGATTTTGCAATCTTTGGATCGGTAAATCTATGGCGATCTATTTTTTCTGTAATCTTGGAATAATATTCGTCCAGTGTATTGTCAGTGTTAAGTGGGAATTTATCGATATTCTCAAGGACATCAAGCGAGTAATTTGTTTTAACAAAGTCCTTGATCCGCAAAAGGTACTCGTAGTATTTCAACATCAACCGTTCTGAGCTTTCCTGCTCAAGGGTATAATGGGATGCTGAAATCTGCAAAAAATCGTGAAACCGTCGAAGAAATTTTAGATCTCCTCTTGTATTTACAAACTCTACAGCTTTGCCAATATTATTCCAGGTATCATCTATCTCTTGAGTCCTAAGTTTTGAGACAGCATAAATTTTGAGCATGATATGCTCTACAAAATTTCGCAGATGCGATAATATCAGCTGTGAAAGAAATCCTCTCTTCGAAGCGTCATCCAGCGTATCAATGCTGTCACAGATGGTTTTATCGATAATCAGGATTTGATGGTCAATATGATAAGGAACTGCAGTGGAATTGGCCATTGACATTCCCACCTTTCGTCGAGACACATTATCCAGCCGAATAAAAAATTGACATCAAAGAAGTATTCTGTAGTATTATATGGAAACTTCAGGTGAATAATTTTCGCGTGTTGTTCTTTAACAAAAAGTGTTCCTTCACGTAAATTTCGATATACTGCGACAGTGTACAAGTCCAGCTTGTCCCACTGGCAGATCACGTCATCCGGCATACAAAAACATTATGCAACCGGGTGGTTACACTAAAACATTTTTCGTTTCTCGACATACTGCGACAGTGTACAAGTCCAGCCTGTCCCACTGGCAGATCACGTCATTCGGCATACAAAAACATTTTGCAACCAGCGGTTACACTAAAACATTTTTCGTTTCTATAAAACGAATTAAGAAATATAGGCCATTGTACGGAACATATACCGATTTTCTGAAAAAACCTTAACAGATTCGGAATAAAGATTAATCGTTAATTTTGAATCTATGATAACTTGAAACCATTCACCATGCATACTCTTCAAAATCTGCTTTTTAGGAATGTTAGGACAAGAATTTTCTAATTTTCGTAGAGGGGAAGTGATATTTTCACTTGAATTGCTGTAGTAAATATGACAATCAGCACTTGCATTTACAAAGCTACAAATTGTCAAAAACTTATGGCTTTTCACCCAATAGTTTAAATTGTCTATCATTATTTCAATTTTTTCGGCTTTTTTAAATGCTACTTCACAAAAATCAATCAGTTCAGTTTCAAACATCATTCGTGGGCTAAATAATATAGCGCACGCTTGGTCTTCAAAATCAGAAATAGAGCTCTTTGACAGTAAGCTTTTCAATTTTTCATGTACTTCTTGGCATGAAAGATATGGTGCGTCCGAGAGAAAGGGATGGTTACAGGACGTATAGTTGGTCAAATTAGGAAGCAACTTTCGCGTTCGTAATTGCTCAATAATTTCACCTTTGTGATCTTCTAAAAATTGCTTTTGAGATCTTCTCTGAGCAATAATATCAATTTCAAACCCACTTTCACTAACATATATATGAATTGGGACAGATATAAAACCTGTACTTATATCATCTATTGAATCAATACTGACTAATTCGTCTTGAACTTTCATATTGTCATCCATATATGCTTTTACTGACTGTTCAAAAATAAGTCTGATACTATCCATATTTTTTCTATAATGATCCAGCGAATTAGCTTCAATAAGATGTTTCATCTTGGTTTCATTGTAAAGGAAACCCTCTTGATAGTAATGATCTTTTTCGCCGCTAATTGATCCTGTAATTGCATCAACAAACACATTATGCAATACATCTTTTTCACGATTTGATATTGAAAGGCTTTTTAGAGCCTCTCTTCCTTGTGCCATAAGTACACAATTGCCAGAGGAATGAAATGCTAAGTTTTTAAGATGCAAGTCGCCGACAGTTATATCTATAATATCTCTTGGCAAGCCTAAGACACCTGAAATTGTATCCAAATTAGTTACGCCTGTAGCTGAAAGTCTAAGTACCATTTCTTCGACCAATTCAAGATTAGTAATATGCCTTTTGGATATACTCAGTCTAACTTTATAAACGGGTACTTCGACTAACTCAGTTGTTACATATACATATCCCTTGTTTTCTGGAACTTTGCTTTGGAGAATAGTCTCAATATACTTTTTCATCATTGTATTACCTCCTGTGCGTCAACTATAACACAGGTTTGTGAATTGTTACGTAGATATTGTATTACATCGACAAATTTATTCTCTCCGCCAGACCACGATTCAAAAAATTGAATGTCTCCACAGACAATAAGTAAGCACTTTGCTCGTGAAAAAGCCACATTGATACGCTCTTTTTCTTGCTGAAAACCAATGCTTCCATTTGTTCTGACAGTACTATAAATGATTATATCATTTTCACGTCCCTGAAATGCATCAAGCGTGTTAATATCGACATTTCCGATTTTTTTGTAGTCACCGTTTTTGTAGACTTTCAAAAGAGCTTCTTTCTGAGCCCGATAACCAGTAATAATTCCAATATCAAGGGACTCTGCATTCTCCTGTGCATTCATTTCTTCAAGAAGATTGCGGATAATCCCTACTTCCGCGAAATTATAAGATGAACCACCGGCTTCCTTTTTTGAATCATGTTTTTCTAATTTGGATGTATCAATCCAAGCAATAGCTGCACCGGTAAATCTGGAGATACCGTGCAACCTGTCACGATCTTCGACTCCAGTTATAATTTTACCGTCGTAAAAAACAGTACTTATTAAATTACCAATCGTACTACACATACGATATTGAGTTGCGAGAAACTGTTTATGTGTATCCGGAAGAGAATCAAATAATATATCAAAAAGTCGATATTTGGGATCTTTAACTAGCATGGTTGCTAATACAGAAAGATTACTATCTGCAAATGGTGGTAATTGATTCTGGTCGCCTACCAAAACTATTTTATCTGCTTTTACAATTGAAACGAGCAATTCAGGAGTAGTGGCTTTTGCTGCTTCATCTACAATGACATAGTCAAAAGTCATATCACGAACATTCTCATCAGAAAGAAATCCAATGCATGTTCCCGCTATTATAGTTGCGCTATTAACTATTTGATATCTTAATGAATTGTAATCACCGCATCTTTTTAACCAATCATCATGAATTTCTTTCACTTCTTTCCATATTGCCAAACTAGCTAATTTTGATTCTTGAACTCGTTGATCATCCGATTCATAAATTGTATAAGAATCCAATTTATGTTTAATAAATTCTGTAGATGAACTATGTACGTTAACAAATAATTTATCTTTAATTGCATCGACTAAATAATTGGTTGCAACATCCTTTGATACTTTTGACTTCTTTCCTATTCGAACAACGCGCACTTTATCCTGCTTGTTCCATGACGATATTCCTTCAAGAATGTTATCGACGGCGGTATGAGATTGAGAAACAACAAGTATTTTGGGAGGTATGTCACTTGGCGCGGATTTTGCTAATATTTGCTGTAATATTTCAGAAATAACACTTGTTTTCCCCGTACCTGGAGGCCCTTGAATTAAGCTGATGCTATTGGAATAAATTGATTTTTCTACTGCGTAACGCTGAGAGTCATTTAACTTTTGATTGAAATATTTCAAGGATATAATTGAATGTGTTGATGTGGGAGAAGCCAATTCCAAAATGATATCTTTTAGCCCGGCTGAATTATATTCATTGTTCTTTAATGCGGTTATAGCGGATAACTGTCTTTTTAAAGCAATGCTTTTTTTGCCGTAATCTTCAAAGATGACCATTTTTGCTTCTAAAAATGGTCTGATTTTTCTGCTTGATACCCCTCGATCCAAAGCTATTACCATTACGCTCTTGTCTTCTTCAAAAATTACATCTTCAAAATATCCAATTGGTATGGTCTTTTCTTTCGGATTCTGCGGTGTATCAAAAACAAAATGTATTTCTGATGATAAATCATCAACATCAATACCTTTGATGCTATTCAAATTTATATACAAGCGGTTACCTTCAAACCAAGAATCATTATAATTAATTTGAATACTTTTATCCTTAAGTGTTTCAAATTCCTCTAGAATACTTTGACGCCATTTTCCAAAGAGCTCTTCAAAAAGATTGTTCTTGGATTCTAGTGTTTGCCTTTCTTCATTATAGTTACGCAGCTGAACTTCCAATTGATTAGAATCATTTTTGCCTGTTATAGGGGAACCAAACCCTGCAAAACACTTTTTACCCTCAATATCCCCAAAAATTCGTTGTAGTTTGGTACATTTGTCGATTGGTATACAATATAGCTTTTCTGCTTTAAAAGCTCTCTCCTCTTTTTTATAGGAGCAAGACATATACAGTTCATTTCCGATAAATTCATATATTTCTTCTCTTGCGTTATAAATCCCATGCATCGTTAAAAACTCGTTTGCCAGATATGTAGATAAGAATTGCGGGTATGTCATAGATCTTTCAACGGTGAACTGCCTCTTTAATCCTGACAATTTCTCTGAGTCAACAATAAACCAAAATGTGTGGTTGCTAATATTCAGGCAACCAATTA
>DATALE010000198.1:0-2733 GCA_036261235.1 Ruminiclostridium sp.
AAATTGCCGTTGCGACCGACCTTGGTTATGTCAGCGATACCGTCATGAATGGGATAACTGGGTGTGACGCCGTAATGATAGAATCCAATCATGATACCGGAATGCTCCAAAACGGCAGATACCCGTATTATCTGAAGCGGCGTATAATGTCAAAAACCGGCCACCTTTCGAACGAGGATTGTTCGAATGTTTTGCCGAAACTTTGTTCTTACGGTACAAGACATTTTGTTCTTGGTCATTTGAGTCGTGATAATAATATTCCTGAGCTTGCTCTTGAAACAGCGGTATCTTCAATGAAAATATCAGGCATTCCGCAAAGCGAATATGAAATCGAAGTAGCACCGAGAAGCGGGCCGGAACATGTTTTAACCATATAAGGCGGAAGTTTATGCTGACAATTGATATAATCTGCGTCGGAAACCTGAAAGAACGTTACTGGCGCGACGCTTTAAATGAATATTCAAAAAGGCTCACTCCCTGGGCGAAGCTGCGCATAACTGAAATTGCGGAACAGCGCCTTTTTAAAGATAATGAGACTTTGATTGATTCAGCGCTTAATGAAGAAGGTAGACGGATAATCAGCGCAATCCCCGAAAAATCATTCACGGCGGCGCTGTGCATTGAAGGGAAGCGCTTGAAGTCAAAACAGCTTGCAGATAGTATATCCGGTGCGATGAATTCAGGGCAAAGCAGCTTTTCTTTTATCATTGGCGGATCATACGGACTTTCTGATGAAGTTAAAAACCGCGCTCAGCTCAAACTGTCGATGTCGGATATGACTTTTCCGCATCAGTTGGCAAGGGTAATGCTTCTTGAACAGATTTACCGTGCCATGACGATAATCAACGGAATTAAATATCACAAATAAAAGTAAACCGTGGTTTTAACCACGGTCTTTATATTGTTCAATTTTTGCAGGCAGATTTCCGATACTGTTGCTTGGAATATGCAGTCTTTGTAAATGCCGCTTCTGTGATTTTTACAGACTTAAAAATTTAGAAGATAATAAAGTATATTTTAAATTTAATCAAGTCATATTAATACTTTGTTAACCGCATTAAAATTTCATGGATATGGATATTGTATAATTATACAAATACAGCCTAATAAATTATAAACTTTGAACATATTATTTTTTTGTTAGTTTATATTATGGAGGTAAAAAAATGAAAAATATAAGCGGCCAAATGCAGAAATATAAAGATGAGCTTCTTGAGGATATCGTTCATATAGTAAATATACCGAGCTTCAGGGAGGCTCCAAAGGACGGAATGCCTTTCGGAGAAGGCCCTGCAAAGGCTCTTGAGTTCTGTCTTAACCTTGCGGAAAATATGGGCTTTAAGGTCAGAAATGTGGATGGCCGCGCCGGACACATAGAATATGGTGAAGGTGAAGACCTTGTAGGGATACTTGCACATTGCGACGTCGTTCCGGCAGGAACCGGCTGGACAAAAAAGCCATATTCCGGCGAGGTTTGCGGGAACCGTATATATGGGCGGGGTACGATGGACGATAAAGGGCCTGCAATTGCCGCAATTTATTGTCTGAAAGCTTTGAAAGACCTCGGTATAAAACCCAAAAAACGCATTCGGGTAATCATTGGCGCGTCCGAAGAAGAGGGCATGGAGGACATGGAATACTATTTTGCACATGAAGAAATGCCTGAACTTGCATTTTCTCCAGACAGTGAATACCCTATCTGCAACCGTGAAAAAGGCATACTGCATTTAAGCCTTGAAACAGAAAAGAACGACGGCAGTGTTTTGAAATTTAAGTCAGGCAGCGCTGTGAACATCGTACCAGTTGAAGCGGATGCATTTGTTTCATCTGAGGATAAAGAGACCGTGCAAAAAGTAGCTAACGATTTTAAAAATGATGAATGCAAATTCAGTTTGTCCGAACTGAACGGTGGTGTAACAATCAACTGTTCCGGCAAAGCCGCCCACGCTTCCGTTCCGGAAGAAGGCATAAACGCAGCCGGCGGCCTTGTAAGGCTGCTGTGCAGTATTTTTGGAGCTAAATCAGGGACGCTGCTTAAATTTCTCAATGATATGCTGACGAAGGATATTTACGGCGAACGCCTCGGTATAAAATCCGCTGATGAACCGTCCGGGAGCCTTACAGTCAACCTCGGGGTTGTTGATATTGAAAATTCTGCAAAAGCCTTGATTGACATACGCTATCCTGTGACAGGCGACGGCGGAAAAATTTTCAGCAAGGTTAAATCTGCGGCAGGTAATTACGGGGTTAAAGCATCTCTGCTGCTCGATAACAAGCCGCTTTTTATCAAAGAAAATGACGAGCTGATTTTAAAACTGAAGCATGCGTACAAAACAGCAACGGGCAATGATGCTGAACTTTATTCGACAGGCGGCGGTACCTATGCACGTATGCTGAAAAACGGTGCGGCGTTCGGGGCTGGAATGAAACCGCTCTCCTATTACAATATACATGGTGCGGATGAATTTTTGGAAATCGATGATTTTATGAAACATTGTGAAATTTGCCTTCAGGCAATCTATGAGCTTTCTTGTTAAATTTATATGGAATCAAATTGCAAAGGCAGCCGAAACTCTGATTCGCACCCTGTCAAGTAGACACTTGAAATAACAAAAAGATTTCAAGACTACACTAAGGGGATTTTACTATGTCAAGAAGAAGGAACAAGAAATACAGCAAAGAGTTTAAGTTAGAAGTGGTGCAAGAATACCTTACAGGCAAAGGAAGTCAGCG
>DATALE010000209.1:0-1650 GCA_036261235.1 Ruminiclostridium sp.
GAATTGAGATGATAAGAGAGCTTATGGACAAAGAGGAAATTGATTTTGATGAAGCTCTTGAAAGGGTGAAAAGCAAAATCGTTTTCACAACTCATACGCCTGTTGTTGCCGGAAATGAAGTACATGAACACGAACTTCTCAAATATATGGGTGCCTATGACGGACTTACTTACGGCCAGATGCTGAAAATCGGCGGCAATCCATTCTCGATGACAGCGGCAGGGCTTCGCCTTTCAAGGAAAGCCAACGCGGTCGCAAAGCTTCACGGTGAAACCGCACGCGAAATGTGGAAAGATATCCCCGGCGGTTCAGATATAATCGCTGTCACCAACGGCGTTCACAACAAGACATGGCAGGACAGCGGTGTTTACAATGCTTTTAAGGCTAAAAATGGCCTTTGGGACGAACATATGCGCTGCAAGCGCGCAATGATTGACGAAATTGAAAAGCGTAACGGAGTTCGTCTGAGAGAAGACGTACTTACGATAGGCTTTGCACGCCGCGCGGCGCCATATAAGCGCAGCGACCTTATTTTCCGCGATAAAAAAGTTATTGACTCGCTCCTCAAAAATAAAAAACTCCAGATCGTATTTTCAGGCAAAGCTCATCCTAACGATCTGACTGGCAAGGGCATCATTTCTAACCTCTATAAAATTTCACAGGAATATCCTGAAAGTGTTGTCTTTATTCAGAACTATGACATTGCTGTCGGGAAAATGCTCACAAGAGGATGTGACGTATGGCTTAACAATCCTATCCGTCCGATGGAAGCGAGCGGCACTTCAGGAATGAAGGCAGCTATGAACGGCGTCCTTAATTTAAGCGTTCTTGACGGCTGGTGGCCTGAGGGCTGTGAACACGGCGTTAATGGCTGGTCAATCGGAGGTGGCTATCAGGGTGATAACAGTGATGATAATGACTCTAAATCACTCTATAAGGTTCTTAAAGAAGAAGTCATTCCGACCTACTATGACAACAATGGAAAATGGGTTGATATGAT
The DNA here is from genome assembly GCA_036261235.1 of Ruminiclostridium sp. Classification (GTDB taxonomy): domain Bacteria; phylum Bacillota; class Clostridia; order Oscillospirales; family Ethanoligenentaceae; genus Ruminiclostridium_D. The sequence goes on from DATALE010000209.1 coordinate 1,001, forward strand.
GGGCAAGAGCATAGAAATGTCAACCTGGAATTTCTCCGCGGCAAGAATGGTCAGAGAATACTATGAAAAAATGTATGAAGTTTAACTCTTTTCAGTACATGCACCCGTCTGAAGGCTGAACTTCTATTGAAAAGCCCGCGCAGCAAAAATGCTGCGCGGGCTTTATTTTATTCTAATTCACACTTTTGTCAAATAGAATATTAACGGTCAGATAGTTGTCCATCCATCGTCGATAGTGGGAAGCTGTACTGTGATCCATCTTGACACGTCGGAAGCAAAGTAAATGATTGCGCCGTCAAGTTCACCCTTCTTGCCGGGTCTTCCCATATGGCAGAAGTTTTTATAACCTGCATAAACGATTCGTCGCTTATGATTGCTTCTGTCATTTTGCCCGGAAAATTAATTATTCCTTTCATTTTGTTTTTATATTTTTATTTAATGTTTTTGATTATTAAACATTCAGTATTTGATCTATTTACCATATCTGAATAGTCTGATTACTTCCTTATTATTACATAATTGTTGCTAAATTATTGCGAAATGCCTAAAATTATGCTATAATAAAATGGATGTTGTCGTAAATTAGATATAGTTGTACTGAGTTGTCCTTTTTCATAGTTTCAAGTACTTAGTGTTATTAAATTCGTTGA
>DATALE010000216.1:0-18322 GCA_036261235.1 Ruminiclostridium sp.
CCTTCAATCGCTACCTGCCCGTACTGAAGTTTTCCAATAAGGTTACCCATGGTTGTAAGCAGGCTAACCGCGTCATTGCTTAAATTTGCTTTTCCCGGGGCAAAAAGCACATTATCTTTAAGTGAAATTACAACTTCGTTGTTCTTTGCGTTTATATCGACTTTATCTAAAACACCGCGTTCTTTCATAAGGGCAATCAGCTGATTATAAAAATCGGAATAATCTGTCGCGCTTGACGCTGATGAATTTGAGCCGCCGGAACTTTTGGATGAGGCTGCCGAAGCGGAATAAGACGATGCTCCTCCACCTGCAAACCCGTTCTTAATAGCCTGCATTACCGCGCTGGTTTTCACAACATCCTGTGTTGATGTGCAGAACAATACGATAAACAATATGAGCAGTAAATTCATCAAATCCGCATATGTCAGAAGATACCTTTCGCTTCTGTCTTTTTCAGGCTCTGGACTACGCACTCAAACACCTTCTTTTTTCTTCGGCTGTATGACAATAATTATTCATTGCTAGCAGAAGTGCTGGATTTTGCCGTACCACTTTTAATATCGCCGATTTTCGCATAAAGACGATCCTTTAGTCGCGAAGAAGGTTCGCCCGCCTGAATTGCCATCAAGCCTTCAACAATAACTTCGCGGTAGTCGCTTTCCTGCCCCGCAACGACCTTGATTTGGCTTCCGATCGGCAGCCACAGAAGGTTCGCGGAACCGATGCCGAAAAGTGTTGCCAGAAATGCCGTTGATATGTCTTTAACAAGTTTACTGGTGTTGTCCGTTCCGCCGGAGAGGACGGTAACCATTGCCATAACCGTACCCAAAACACCCATGGTCGGGGCTGTTCCACCCATACTTTCAAAAACCTTGGCCGCATCTTCATATTTTTTATAATTTGATTCTATTTCGTTATAAAGAACTTTTCTTAAAAATTCTGGGTCAACACCGTCAGCTATGTATCCAAGCCCTTTTTTTATGAACGAATCGGACATTTTATCCGCTTCTGCTTCAAGGGAAAGAAGTCCGTCGCGCCTTGCCTTATTTGCAATATCACAAAGCATGTCCACAAGCGCTGTGTAATTATGTTTTTTAGGTAATATTATGAGTTTAAGCGCCCCGGGTATGCGCTTTATGTTTCGAAAAGGGAAAGCAATGAGCGCTATTCCGAAAGTACCTCCGAAAACTATGAGAAGCGGAGAAACATGCGTTATAAGCGACATGAAATTTCCGCCCTCCTGGTTGAAACCAAGAAGAATACCTCCGAAAGCAATTATAAGGCCAATAAAAAATAATATGTTCATCAATATATCCTCCAAAATGGATATTGATGACGAAAATCATAATATTTGTCGTTTCTTAAATTTTCGTCATTGAGAAAGTTTAAGTATATCCTATTTTATATAAGAGTGTAAACTATTCAGAACATTACATCGACTATTGAATATTTTTCAGGATCGTTTACAATATCACTGTCATTAAAGTGCCACCATTCACATTCAATTCCGACAAATCCATGCTTATTCATAACGCTGGCAAGAAGCTCCCGGTCATAAACAGCCTGTTTTGAGCAGTTCTTGTTATTTATATTGGCAGCATAACTGAAAGTATCAAAATCAGTCGGCATTTCAACAGCCGAACCATCTGTGTGAACGAGTGTGATATCAATAGCCGCTCCCCTGTTATGAACACTGCTTTCCTTGCTGTAAGGGTTCGCAATAAAATATTTTCTGTCACTTGCAACTTTTTTATATAGTAATAGCTGCACACTATAAGGGCGGTAAGCGTCCCAGATTTTTATTCTATATCCTAAAGAGTTAAACTCTTTTTCGGCATCAACGAGCTTTTGTGCTGTAGCGGGCCTTAAATAAACCCTCTCGGAATTGTATATTCTCGAACCAGTGAAATTATTTGTGGTTCCGTATCTTTGGTCATATACAAAATCAGCGCCCATGTTTTTTAGATTGACAAGGCCGCTTTGTTCAAGCTGAACTTCGACGGCATCTTTTACAGGCTGGACGGCGGCGGTTTTTTGAATCTGTGACTTTGTTATTGCAGCGTTATGTTCTGATCTGCCATCCGCTCCCAGAAGCGGAAAGCAGGAAACAAGCGCAATCAGAATCGCCGCAAATACAGCAAAATTGAACCTGTAAAAATTTCTAATCATAATTCCTCTTGAGCCGCTTTCGGCTAATCGCGCTTATCTACAAGCTGCCCGCTTGCAAAGTTATATAAACTGTTGTTATATTTCAGGAGCCCACTGGCTTTCCGGTTAAAATTTGACGCGGCTTTGCCGCGATTCTCCGCCAGTTCCTTTAATTTAACCGTCGCCTTTGCGTCTAAATCAATTATCTCCTTAATAACAGCTTTTTGTTCCGGGGTGCGGTTCGTAATTTTACCCTTTGAGCGCAAAACTTCGATGGTATGTCCGCGTTTTTCAAGAGATTCACCTATTTTTTCAAGGTCGCCGTTTCGCGCAGCGTTGTAAAAATCCTGCGTTTCGTCAAGGAGTTTCGCGAGAAGTTCGTCCAACTGATAATCCCCCTTTAAGACGACTGCATTTTTTTACTGCGCCTTATAGCTTCAAACCATGTATCTCTGAGTTCCGAAAGCATACCGGATATTTCCGACAGGATTTCAGGGTCTTTGTTAAGGTTAGCTTCAAGCATTCTCTTGTCCATATATGTATAAAGCCGACGCAGCTGGACCGAAATATCATATTGCATATCAAGGCTGTTATTGAGGGTTTTAACGATTACTTCAGCCTTTTTTATGCTCTCATTGGCGGCAAATAAATCATTTTGTTCAACAGCAAGTCTTGCCCTCTTGAGAGAAACCGATGCTTCATTGAAAAGCTTGCCTACCAGTTCCTGCTTATTGCTGGTCTCAAGATCCTGTTTTCTGTAAATATCATATGGATTCATAGATTATTTCCCCAGCATGGACGTCAGGGAAGAACTTTGCGAGTTCGCCTGCGCCATAAATGTTTCAAGTTTTTCGAACTGACTGTAATATCTTTCCTTCTCTGTTTTCAGCCGATCCTGTAAATCGCTGATAGTACTGCTTATATCCTTGAGCTGGTCGTAGATACTGTTGTCATATTGGGTTGAATCGCCTACATTGCCTGCAATAACAAGAAGTGAACCTTTACTGCCGGAAACCGAGCCTATCGCGCCTTTGATAACATCGTCAAGGCGACCGACAAGGCCTTCTTCCTGCCTCCTCGTTTTTTGAGCCTGGACGCCGGAGTCTGTAGTAGGAGCTATATCCAGAAGAATATCTGAGGTCTTAGTAAAGAGATCTTTTATTTTGTCGGCATTTCTCGCGATTGCGTCCTCAAATTTCGATTCGTCTTCTGTTTTTATCTCAAGCTTTCCATAATCATCCGCAAAATCACTTGTCGTAATGCCGATATCATATAGCGATATCGTACTTCCGTCAGAAGCAGTCACCGGCTGATACAGAAGGTCCCTCATCTGGTCGGTAATTGTTTCAAGTGTTCCGTCGTCAAAAAGCATTCCTGCTTTTGCCTTATCGTTCCACTTGTCTATCTGAGTCTCCGACATCTGGTTCTTCTGAGCGTCGGTCAAAGGCTGATAGTCTTTGTCGGGGGACGTGTTTATTTGTGTATGTACCGCCGCAATGAGTGTGTTGTAAGCTGAAACAAAATCCTGAATGCCTTTTTTCAGCGTTGAGGTATTTTGGGCAAAAGTAACCGTTGATTTTATAGTTGTGCTGGCATCGTTCAAATCAACCTTGCTCGTAATGCCGTATGTCACACCATTTATTACAAAATTGTTGGAATCCCTCGTATAATCAACGCCGTTTATTGTAACCAGCGCGTCCTTCCCGATATCGTAATTGTTCGTAAAGCCGAAAGCAGAGAATATGCCTGACGTATCCTTGCTTATATCAACAGAGCCCGCGGCCCCGCTTTGATTTGCCGTAAGTGAAATTGTATCCAGAGTTTTATCATAAGAAATTGTAACCCCGGCTCCGGACTTGTCAATATTTGCAAATACATCTGACAGCTTTGTGCCGGATGTGCCGAGGGTAACTTTCTGTCCGTTTATCGTAACCCATATATTCCCGTTGGCGTCAACGTTGGAAGCCGCAGGGGTGACACCTTTGGACGTAAGATAATCGCCCAATGTCGTATTGTTGATATTAAGGCGGTTGTTGGTTCCGTCCGACATTGCAAATGCGTCCAACGCGTTGAAACTGGTATTTGCGGTAGTTACAGAAGCGGCTGTGCCGGAAGTGTCTTTGATAGTAATCGCGCCCTTGCTGTCAACTGAAGCAGTAAGGCCTTTGTCAGGAAAAGCTGCGGCAAGTTTTGAGTTGATAGTGGCCAGATATCCGCTTTGACTTAAATCGTCGCTTGTAGAAAAGGTCAGCGTCTTGCTGACTCCGCCATATGATACATTCATTGTCGGAGCTGCTGTTCCGTTATCAGCAGCAAGCTGCGTAACTGTACTGAGCATTCTGGCGTCAAAATCGCCGTTTACTCCGGTAAGCGAGAATTGTGTCTGGTAACCTCCGGCCGTAGAAAGTACAAGCGTGTCGCCCGCTCCGAGCGACGCGACTACCTTTGTCGTCGTCCCGGTTCCGCTCGTATTCGGGACAGTACCAAAAGCGCTGGTCAACTTTGTATTTACAAGCCCTACCAAATCCGAAGCGGTAGATATAGTGCTAAGATCAGAAGAACTGAAAGACAGGTTCTTGGAAACACCATCGACTGTAACCGTCATTGCCGGATCCGCGTCACCAACACTTTCAGCCATGGACGCATATTGTTTGAGGTTTGAAAGGACATTGTCAAGGTCTTTGCTGTTCTGAACAATGCCTTTGATTGAAGATCCTGTTAAAGCGGCAATAGTAGCGCTTTGTTTTATTACAACATTTTGAGCGGCGCCGTCGGCGTCGGAATTAGCCGAAACTGTCAGATACGGGCTTGAGGAAGTGCAGGAAAAGGACGTATACATGCTTGACGCGCCCATTGAAGTGCTTTGACCGAGCTGCAAATAAGCATTCTCAAAGCTGCTTAATTTTGAAATTATATCCCTGTATGCTTCCTGTTTCCATTCAAGTTTTTGCTGGCTTTGCTGCGCCTTATCAATTTTGCTCTGTTCCTTGGAAACCATTGCCGTGACAATAGAATCCACGTCAAGGCCGCTCGCGAGTCCCCAATAATGACCGTTTTGAACGGTGGAAGTACTTGAACTTGAGCTTGAACCGGATGTCGCACTGATTGTAGCCATTATAATTCACCTTCCTTGGTTATGCTTCTTTGTCAACTTTAATTCCGGCGCATTTCCAGATATCAGCGATTGAATCAAGAATCTTTTCGGGAGGATACTCCCTGATAATACTGCCGGTGTCACTGTCAATGATCTGAATCATAACATCGCCTGTGCCTTTGTGGATTTTAAAGTTAAGCTTTGTGTTTGGATGTTGTTGTTGTAAAGTCTTTTCTGTTTTATTAGCTTCTTTTGTTTTAAAAGTGCTTTTATTTGACTCATCATTATTTTTTTCTGCCGGTAATAAATCGTCTCTTTTTAAGAAGGCGGCCTTTGAGTCATCAGACTGTCTTTCCGGCATTATAGTTTGCGAATTCGCTGTAAAATTAAAACTATTAATCTGCATAGTCGTCACCCCGGGTCATACCCACATTTCTCTTCTCTATTTTTTTATCGTCAGAATTTTTAATTTCTTTAGAACCGGAGTATTAATTTTGATAAAAACTTTAACTTAGTGAAAAACAAGGAACCGCTGACAGATTATACCGGCAGTGCTGCCGGATACAATAGCTTATCAGCGGCCATATTCAACTTAATGAATTTTTCTCTTTAAGATGATCAAGCATAACGCCTGCCACCGAATTTAACGGGCACTGCCTTTCCACAGCACCGATGTTATATGCCACCATAGGCATGCCGTAAACCACGGCGGTTTTTTCATCCTGGCCGATAGTGAAAGCTCCGTTTTTTCGCATGTTTAAAAGTCCCTTCGCACCGTCGTTTCCCATTCCTGTCAGGATAATTCCGGTTGCTTTGTCACCGACGTTTTTGGCAACAGAATCAAACAACACGTCAACTGACGGCGCATGACCGTTCACTTTTTCACCCTCATAACATTTAACATAATAACCGCTGCTGTCCCTCATCACCTGCATCTGGAAACTTCCCGGTGCAAGAAGCGCAAGGCCGGGGCGAACCACATCGCCGTTTTTTGCCTCCTTGACCTCAATCTTGCAGATATCGTTGAGCCGGTCAGCATACATTTTTGTAAAAACCGGCGGCATATGCTGAACAATAACTATGCCCGGAATTTCCCGCGGCAATTCTTTAACAACTTCTAAGATAGCCTCGGTACCACCGGTGGACGCACCGATAGCAATAAGCAAGTCGTTTTTAACCTTTTGGGCATCGCTGTTCGGTTTTCCTGTTTCTGTTATGGGTAAACGTTTAAGTCGGCCGACTTTTGCCGTCGATGCTATTTTTACCTTAATAATCATCTCGTTTATAAAAGAATCTATACCGACGCCGGAATTATCGGGTTTTCCGACAAAATCCACAGCACCCGCATTTAATGCGTCGAACACGGTATCGGTAAGAGCGCTTACCATAACAACAGGCAGCGGATACTGCGGCATAAGTTTTCTGACAAACTCAACACCGTTCATTTTGGGCATTTCAACATCAAGAGTCATAACATCAGGATTTAGCTCAATAATTTTGTCCCTTGCTTCAAAAGCATCGGCCGCTGTGCCAACAACTTCAAGGCCTGGGTCACTTGAAAGCCCTTTTACGATAGTCTCGCGAAATACCATCGAGTCATCGACAACAAGCACTCTGATTTTTCTTTTTATTTTCATACTGGCCTCCACATGCGCCGTTCTGATATGTGTCAAAGTTCTTTTCTGTAAACTGCGGGCATTATGTATTTATATCTTGACGCTTCCCTGTTGACTGATTCCGAATGTCCGATGAAAAGATACCCGCCCGGTTCAGTCATATCATAGAACCTGTTTATCAGTGCGTCTTTTGTGGGCTGGTCGAAATATATCATCACGTTACGGCAAAAGATAACATGAAATTTTTTTCTGAAAGGGAACTGCTGGGTCATTAAATTAAATTCTCTGAATACAATTTTATTTTTAATAATTTCTTTAACTCTGAAATTTTCACCATCCGAATCGGCTTTTTCAAAATAGTTCAGCTTCCACATAGGCGGGACTTCTTTTATGCTGTCCGCGGTATAAATGCCTCGCCTTGCAAGCCCAAGTGCACGGTTTGAAATATCAGTTGCAAGAACCTGCGTATCCCAGGCCATAGCTTCCGGGCCGAAAAAGTCCTGCAAAATCATCTCCAGAGTGTATGGTTCTTCACCTGTTGAACAGCCAGCACTCCAAATCCGAAGGTCATGATCCCTGACATTTTTGGCGAGGAAAGGGAGGACTGTTTCGCGCATATATTCAAAATGCTTTGATTCGCGCATAAAATATGTATGATTTGTTGTCAGCTTATTTATTAGAATAACAATCTCGTCACCGGTTTTGTCATTGAATACAAAATCAAGATAATTGCTGAAATTATCAAAGCCTTTTTCAAGAATAATGTTGCTGAGCCGTCCTTCAATAAGAGTTCGTTTATGTGTAAGATTGATTCCGAAATTATTTTTGATAAACTGTGTAAGTTTGACAAAATCACTATCGTTTATTGAAATCATTCTGCCACCCCGTTTTTATACGTATATAAATATTATATATGTAAGGCGGCTACTTTGCAAACTTTTATTGAACATTAACAAACTAATTTTTAAAAAACTTAACGGCAGGGCTTCTTCGCACAATGTCCCCGCTCTCTGTAAGAGGTTCAAAGCTGAACCCCATCGCCTTTAAATTCTGTACTATAATCGGTACTGCTTCAACCGAACTCTTGTGAGGAGCGGAATCGTGAAGAAGAATTATCGCAATGTTCAGATGACTGCATTCCGCCGTTATTCTGGCAGCCAGGAACTCCTTTGACGGAACATGAGCTACTGCGTCCATGCCTCCGGAATTCCAGTCGACGGCTATATACCCTTCGTCTGTAACATCCTGCAAAAGTAAAGGCATAATAGGTTTTCCGTTATTTATTTTCAGTGATACCGTATTATCCGTACCGCCGGGAAACCGCATAAATTTAGGATTCTTTCCGGTAACCGAAACAATCATATCTCTTACTTTGTCGAAATCGTCTTTGAAATTACTCTCGCTGCTGTATATGTATTTATAATCATGCGTCCATGAATGAATCCCTATGGTATGGCCTTCATCTGATTCCCTTTTTATCCATGAACGTTTAAGCGGTGTATCCTCTGAAAGTGCCGCAATAAAGAACGAAGCCTTGATGTTTTCCTCTTTTAAAATATCCAGAAGTTCCGGGGTGTTTTTCGAGGGGCCATCATCAAAAGTCAGGTATGCTATTTTTTTACCTGTAAAAACAGGTTTTATCGCCTGCTGCGGAACAATATCCTGCGGATGAGGTTCTGAAGCCTCTGTGTCCTCTCCATTTTCCTGTATATTACTGTTTTCGCGATTATTTCCTTCTGCCTTTTTTTCACCCTGTTTTTTCAAAACCGGTTTAACAACTGATTTATGATGAAGCTCTGCTTCAGAATCAAGCGATTCACTTTTAATCTGGGCGTCTCCACCGAATGTATAAGGTCCAACGGTTCCGGAACTCGCTACAGCCGCGATAGTTCCGAATAATATTCCAAACAAAAAGATATTAACTATAAGCTTTTTATGCCAATAATGTTTCATGTCGTTTCTCCTTGAATATTAAATAGAGCGTATATGAATATTATATTATTTGCTCTTTTGATTTTAAATCAGCAAATCGGATAATTAACCGTTTCGTATGTAAATTGTAATTTATTGTTGCCTATTTGAAATCTGTATCACGTATTCTCTTTATTTCTGTATTGCTTTATTGTATTATGTATGATATATTTTTTGTCAATTCTTGCTCTGAAAACAAAATAATACTATAATAAGATTTATGCAGATGTAAGAATTTTAAAACAAAAAGAAATAATAAACTAATATATCAATCCGGTATCCGGATAACGGAGGATTTTATGAACTTTATCGTAATTACTGTATATACGACCCACGCAGGAATAGAACCGGTAACAGGCAGACTTTACACTCTTGGTTTAAACGGTGTGGAAATTGAGGACAAAGAAGATTTTGATGAATTCCTGGCGGAGAACACTCCAAACTGGGACTATGTGGACGAAAGCGTTGCAAAAAAAATGTCAGGCGAAACCAAAGTCAAGGCTTATGTTGCTGATAACGAATCCGGCAGGGAAACCATTGAGTGCATTAAAGAAAGTATCGATCAGCTCAAAAACCTTGACAGTGAGCAAGAGTTCGGAAGGCTCGAAATTGAACTGTCCTCAACTTCAGAAGAAGACTGGGCTAACAACTGGAAGCAATATTATAAACCTACGCATATCGGAAGACATGTTGTTATCGTTCCGGAATGGGAAGAATTTCAACCCGAAAGCGGCGACGCTGTGGTTAAAATGAACCCTGGAGCGGCATTCGGTACCGGAACACACGAGTCAACGCGGCTTTGCATCGAATTTGTAGAGGAATTTGCCAATAAAAATACAAGAATGCTCGACATTGGGACAGGCAGCGGAATCCTCGCCGTCACTGCGCTGAAACTGGGAGCCAAAAGCGCCGTCGGCATTGATATTGACGAACTGGCGGCAAAAGTAGCATATGAAAACGCAGAACTAAACGGAGTTGAAACAAAGTTCATTTCCAGAAAAGGCAATCTCGCCGAAAACGTCGAAGGGGCTTTCAATCTTATAACTGCAAATATCGTTGCGGACGTTATAATAAAGCTGGCTCCCGATGTGCCGAAGCATCTTGCGCTGGGAGGAATATTCGTTGCTTCCGGGATTATCTCCTCCCGCGAGAAAGAAGTCAGAGACATTCTTGCTGAAAACGGATTATATGTATTCAATTCTAAGTGCGAGAAAAACTGGGTGGCACTGGCCTGCAAAAAGAAATAAAGAAACTTTATAAGTATTTCACGAGAGGAGCGGCTTCCATTTGCCAAAATTCTTTATTGAAACAGGAAATTCCGAAAGCGATACTTTATTGATTGAAGGTGAAGACGCCGTTCATATAGGCAAGGTGCTGAGGATGAAAGCAGGCGATAGCCTTATCGTCAGCGACTGCAAAGGCTATGATTATTCTTGCATAATAACGGAATTGAACTCTGGGGCGGTTACTCTTAAAATCAATGAACGCCGCGCGTCCGAAGCGGAACCGTCCGTCAGTGTTACACTTTTTCAGGGACTGCCGAAGGGCGATAAAATGGATATGATCGTTCAGAAGAGCGTTGAACTCGGCGTAACTCAAATCGTACCTGTCATTACCAAGCGCAGTGTTTCAAGGCCTGATGCAAAAAACCTTTTAAAAAAAGCTGAACGCTGGAATAAGATAGCGGCAGAAGCGGCAAAACAGAGCGGACGCGGGATTCTTCCGACGGTTCGTGAGGCAGTCGATTTCACTGCTGCCTTAGAAATGATAAATAAACTCGATATTGCCGTCATGCTGTATGAACACAACGGTGGAACATTGGGCAGCATCTTTAACGGCAAAGTAAAAAGCGGGTCAATCGGAATAATGGTAGGACCGGAGGGCGGCTTTGACGATAGTGAAGTTGAATACGCCCGCATTCATGATATCCTGACAGCGGGTATGGGGCCGAGAATACTGAGGACAGAAACCGCGCCGATTTGTGCTTTGTCGGTTATTATGTTCGCTACCGGAAATATATAATTTCCGTGACTTATTTTATCCCTTATTTTAACATTTGTAAATAGCAAACCGGGGCTTACTTTAAAAACAAAGCATCCCCGGTTTATTTATATCCGGAAATGTTTAATCCCAAGCTGTTACAACCGCGTTATCCGCAAGGCTTTTTGGCACATCAATCGCGCGCTGGTTTGACGAGCCCCTAAACTTTAGTTCGTAACTTTTTAGGGCCGTAACAAAAGGCCCGTCCACAAGCACGTCTATGTTTTTTAAGAGATCCAAAACAGAAGTATCTTCTCCTGCTTTACTGAGGAGATCCTCATAAAGAAAGCCCGTGTATGCGATTACGTTAAGCCCCTGTTCATGTGAGGCTCTTGCAAGCTGCGCCATACCTGATGGCTGGCAGAACGGTTCGCCCCCGCTAAGCGTTATCCCCGATAAAAGAGGGTCTTTTTTTACCTCGTCAATGATCCTTTTTACGCTTACCTTTTTGCCGCCTGAAAAATCCCATGTCTGTGGATTATGGCAGCCCTTACAATGGTGAGGACAGCCCTGTGCGAAAACGACGAATCTTATTCCCGGGCCGTCTACAATTGACTCCCGTATAATACCCGATATTGAAAGTTCTTCCACCGTCATCTCTCCTTTTTGTCGTTTTTTAAGTCTGATTCTATGGTGTTACAACTTTTACGTCGGAAGTACCGTCAGGCCTCTTTATTATATCTATATGCGCAGCTATGCGTTCCCGCAGTTCACCTACATGCGAAATAACCCCGATTAGCCGCCCAGACAGCCGCAGCTTTTCCAGCGCGTCCATTGCAGTTTCAAGCGTTTCGGTGTCAAGGGAGCCGAACCCTTCGTCAATAAACAGCGAATCGAGCCTTATGCCGCCCGAATACGACTGAACGACATCTGAAAGCCCAAAAGCAAGTGAGAGCGACGCCAAAAACATTTCGCCGCCTGAAAGAGTGTTGACGCCCCTTTCTCCACCGCTCCACGCGTCGCCGACGGACAAGTCAAGTCCTTTTGTTCCGTTTCCCCTTGACGGCTGTGAAGCCCTTAAAAGCGTGTAGCGTCCGCGGCTTAGCTCCGACAGGTGAATGTTTGCGCACGCGACTATATCCTCGAGCATGAGGCCCAAAACAAACTGGTGTATCGGTGTTTTAAGGGGGTTGTCACCGCCGATAAGACAATTCAAACGATCATACAGTGCAAAATCTTTTCTCAGCCGTTCTTCGTTTTTCGAATTTTCCACGAGCTTTTCGCTGATTTTCTCAAGATTTTTAAGTTTGGCTTCAAGTGCGCCTTTTAAAGACATAGCCCTGGCGTTTTCTTCCCTTGCCTGTTGCTCTGCAAGCCTTATCGTTTCGATATCAGGGCGGGCTTTATCCTTGAGCTGCAAATTTAATGCCTGAGCCCTGTCTTTTTGCAGAAAGGTTTCACGGTCACAGCTCTCAATTTCCCGCTTTAACATATCCCGTGCATTACCGTCAAGTGAAATCGCTTTCACATCTGTGTTTTTCGGCAAACCGAGCGTTTCAAGTCGCCCATTGTACTCCTCTTCTGCTTTTTTAAAAGCAGACTGGGCTGATTCCACGGTTTTTTTTGCTGCAATCAGTCTTTCCGCCGCGCCGGACAAGTTACTTTTAGCGTTTTCATATTGCAGCCGTACATTCTTTATTTCAAGCGCATTATTCTCATATGCAGTTTTCAGCATGTTGATTTTCCGTTCAACCTCCACGGCATTCCTTAATTCCACCGGGACGGCGTCGCCGAGCTGTGACAGTCGGCCTTTCAGCGCCGACATAACGTTTGCCGTTTTATCCGCCAATTCTTTCATTTTATCCTGACGTTCACGCGCTTTTAAAAGTTCTTCTTCGGCTGACTTCTGCCGTGCTTCAAGCTCCTGCCGGCGTTTCGCCGCTTCCTGTGCCGACGAAAGGGTCTTGATGTGCAAAGAAAGTTTTTGCTGTGCCCCTGTCAGGTCAAAATCAATGTTTTTACATTTTTCCGAGACATCAGAAAAAGTTCTGTCGCACGAGTCAAATTCTCCGTGAAGGCGCGCACCGTCTTCCCCGGCTTTTTTGAGCTTTTCCTCAAGTTCCTCGACTATCCCTTTTTGTGTTTCAAGTTCCTCTTTTTTTGGTGTTCCCGAAACCGCCGCGGCGGGAAACGGGTGCGAAACAGAACCGCACACAGGACATTTTTCCCCGTCGTGAAGTCCCTGAGAGAGACGATGCGCGGAATCGGAATCGAATACAGCCTGCATGCTTTCAAGTGCGCCCTTCTCGTTTTTAAGGCTTTGGCGCAGCTTTAAAAATTCAGTGCGCTTTGATTCGAGTTTCTTTTCTATCTCCTCTTTTGATTTTTTAAGGTCGTCAAATTTTTTAAGAAGTTCAATATCCGCCTCAAGTTCTTTTTTTTCTTCGACAAGCTGAGGGAGGCGTTTTATGAACAAGTCGTTGTCCGCCTGAATCCGGGATTTTATCCTTTCGAGTTCCGATTCGATTTTTTTTACCTTTTCAGTTTCGATATAAACTTTTTCCCGGGCGGATTTTTCCTCATTTCCTTTGCTTCTAAGCTCGTCTGCCGCCGCGCAAAGAGTTTTAGCAGGCTCAAGAATATTTTCAAGCCGCGTAATTTCGCCGTACAATTTTTTCTGCTGTTCTTCTTTTAAGTCACATGAAAGCGATCTGTCATGCGCCTTTTTCTCTTCCTCCTGCGCCGAAATAAACGATTTTTCGGATATTTCGAGCTGCTTTTCGGCAAGGCTGAGCGAATTCTTCGCCCCATTCGCCGCGTCTAAGTACGGCAAAGCCCCCTCCGCCTTTTCGGCAAGAGCCAGCTTTTGCTTCTTTTCACAAATCTCCTGTGCCCTGCTTTTAAGCTTATTAAGAATTTCAAGCGTTTCCTCAAGTTCTTTGAATTTAGCATCAAGGCTCTCCACTTTATGTAATCCTTCGAGTCTCTCATTATATGCTTTTGAAAGCTCTTCGATTTCACTTTTCAAAGTTTTCAGGCGTCCGGAAGCGGCAGATATTTCATCTTCAAGCATCTGCGGGGTCTCGCACTCCGCACTCTTGCAAAGGGTTTTTGATTTTTCGGTGCATTGCAGAAGCTCTTCGCTTATTGATTTTGATTTCTGGGAAAGCGACCTTGAAAAAAACTGCCAGCGTGCCGTCCCGAACAGGGTTTCAAGGATTTTTTGCTTTTCGATGGACGGAGCAGTTAAAAGGCGGCGGAATTCACCCTGCGGCAGTACGACAACCTGTGAAAACTGTTCGTGTGAAAAGCCGAGCAGTTCCTTAGCCTTGTCCTTCATCTGTGCGCCAGAACACAACAGCCGCCATTCACCGTCTTCCATTACGGAGCAGTTTTCTTCATAATCTGTAACCCGGTCGACCCCTCCCGAACGCCTTTTTATCTCTCTGATTCTCATTCCGCGTTCGAATTTATACAGCCTTCCGGATTTCTCCATTTCAAAAGTAACGCGTGTTTGCGCTGAATCCGGCGCGCCCATTGTACGCATATCCCTGACGTCCCTTAAAGAGCCTGTGGCGCGCCCGTAAAGTGCGTATGACATAGCATCGAGTATCGTGGTTTTTCCGCACCCGGTTGCCCCCGTTATCAGAAAAAGCCCGCTTGAATATAGTTTTGTGAAATCAATAACCGTTTCGTTGAGATATGGTCCGAATGCCTCCATGACTATCTTTTGCGGCTTCATTCTTCCTCACCCGCCTTTTCCATCAGCTCGTCAAACAGCGCAAGCTCGTCCTCCTGCGGCTCGGCTCCGCAGACCTGACGTAAAAATTCCTCAAAGAGCAGTCTGTCCCCCGCTCCCGTTCTGATGCCCTGTTTGAGATTATCCCGGCAGCCTTCGGCAGCCGTCATATTGAGCCAGCCCGGGTGCAGTCCAAGAATATTAGGGTAATGTTCCCGCAAAAGCGCCATCGGTTCAAAAACCGGGCGGGTATCGGTCAGGTTTGCATAGATAAAATCATCGCTTTTGGAGTCGTTCTCCGACGCGTCGATAAGCTCTTTAATGCTTCCGGTAATTGTCCTCATATCGTGAAGCGGCTGTATAGGAATTAGCCTTCTTTCGACAGCATCGCCGCCAAGCTCCAGAACGGCAATAGACTTTTTTTGTTTTTCCTCATCAAAGGAATACTTGAGCGGGGAACCACTGTAAGCGCCGTTTGCTCCTGTGCGCTGCGGCCCGTGAAGGTGGCCGAGCGCAACATAATCGAAACCGCCGAAAAGTGACGGGTCGACTTCATCGCTGCCGCCGACTGATAAAGGCGATTCTGACTCACAGGTTTTGCCCCCCGCCGCAAAGCAGTGCGAAACAAGTATATTCATGGCACCTTCGATGGGTTTCATTTTTTCCAAAACCGCTTTAAAAGCGGCGTTCTGTCCTCTTATATCATCACGCCTTAGAATGTCCCTCGCCACAGCCGTGTCGAAATATGGCAAAAGGTGTATGTAAACATTCGTCTCGCCGCCTTTAATCAGAACCGGTTCGGTGTCAAAAGGCTTTGCCGAAATAAAAAGGCCCTGGGATTTAAGCAAATCAGAATATACCGCGAGCCTTTCCGCCCCGTCATGATTTCCCGATATCACCGCGGTTTTTATTCCCCTGACAGCGCAGATTTCACTGATAGCGCGGCTGAAAAGCCTGACAGCTTCAACCGGAGGAACCTGACGGTCAAAAATATCGCCGGCTATTATGATTGCGTCAGGTCTTTCGGCGTCAACCGCTGGCAGAAACACATTATCGATAAAGTGTTCCTGTTCGGGCAGCATCTGGCAGCCCATGACGGTTTTTCCGAGATGCCAGTCCGATGTATGAAGTATCTTCACCTTTCAGTCACTTCCCGTTTTTCAGTTTCATAATGGCAATGCCGCATAATTATAAATGTTCAGATGCGCCGTCAGATTTTTCGTAAGATAAAACAAAAATCGTAGTCAATACTGTATGTATTGACGAAGATTTTTTGTGAAATATGACGGAAAATTTGCAAGCGTAGGGGCATTTAAGGCGTAAGCCGTGAATTGTGCGGTATTGCCTAAGGTTAAAAACAGGCTGTCCTATTTTGCGGACAGATGGCTGTTTATGAAAAGCCAGTGCCGCGATTTCAAGGCAGCCTGTTGATGAATATTAAATACGGTATTATCAGTCAAGTTTAAGGACGCTGTCAAACACTGTTTCATGCTGATTTGATATTCTTCGGTTTTTATGATAGTTCCCGAAAATCCATTTTGTATATTTGCACTTTTCACGGATGCACTCGAGATAAACATTAAGGGCATTTAGGTCAAAATCGCTGCCTTCAAGATATCTTCTTAATGTAGTCGGCGCCTCGTGTGTAAAGATATAATCAACCTGCCAGTTGTTTTCGACGAGGTTTTTAATTCCTTCCCTCATCTCTTCTTCTGTCGGAATTTCTTCCTCCCACCATGTCCTGTGAGGAGTACGCATTTCACGGTCGATGCTTTCCCCTCCGCCGAACGTAAAAATCTTTTTGCCGTCTATTGTAAAAACCTGTCCGCGCATAAGGTGAATAAGATTGCCTGAGATAATATGAACCTTGCCGCCGTTCCATTCAGTAACAGGGTATTTGGACAGCAGATCGAAATTTTCGTGTGCTCCGTCAACGAAAAGCGTATTATATTTGCGTTTTCCGAGTTTTTGAAGGTTCTTTTGTTCTTCCTTTGACCCTTCCCAGACAAGGCCTAAATCCCCACAGACAACTATATGGTCATTCTTTTTAATACGTCCGTATTTGCGGTCGGTAAAATCCTTTAAATCTCCGTGAACATCACCTGTAACAAAAAACAAGGCCGATCCCCCGATTCCGACGTTTTGAACACGCCAATTTATTGATTATAAAATGTTAAGGCAGTATGTAGTTCTGAGTACCCACAATTTTACCGTCTTTATAAAAAACACGAGGAACACGTTTCCCGATAAGGCATGCGGTCTCATAGTTTATGGTACCCATGAACCCTGCTATTTCCTCCATTGAAACCGTGTCGCCGCCGTCGCGTCCGATGACCGTAACGACCTTGTTTTCGGCGGCTTCGTCAATTTCCGAAACGTCGATCATACATTGGTCCATACAGACACGCCCGATAATCCTCGCGCGCTTGCCGCAAATCAGGACATCCGCCCTGTTTGAAAGGCATCTGGCAAATCCGTCGGCATAACCCACCGGCAGCGTCGCGACACGTTTTTCTCCGTCGGTCACGTATTTCATGCCATAACTTATTGCCGTTCCTCCGGCCAACGTTTTAACCTGTGAAATAACCGTTTTCAGTGCCATCGTGGGTTTTAATTCTATAGGAAGCGGCATACCCTCGGACGGCGTCATTCCGTAAAGAATTATGCCCGGCCTCACCATATCAAGCTGCATCTCAGGAAAATTGAGAAGCCCGGCGCTGTTGCAGCAATGCCGCAGACGGAAATTAAGTCCCTTTTGAGATAGCTTTTCGATAATGTCCATGAACCGTGCAAATTGGATTTTTGTAAATCCCTTTTCAGGCTCGTCAGACACGGCAAAATGAGTAAAGATTCCTTCAAGATCAAGCGCCGGAAGGCTTGACACTTCCAAAATTTCATTAACACTTCCGCTGTTATTTTCAGCGTCATGATAAAGGAAACCGATCCGGCTCATACCCGTATCAATTTTTATGTGTGTTTTCAAAGTGCCGCCGGCACTTTGCGCCGCCTTTGACAGTTCTTTTGCGTATTGCAGGTCCAACACTGTCTGGGTTATATTTTTCGAAATCATTTCCCCGGCATATTCCGACGGGGTATATCCGAGAATAAGTATCGGTTTTTTTATACCGCTGTTGCGCAGCTGAAGCGCTTCTTCCATATTCGAAACGCCGAAATAATCCGCTCCGAGCGCTTCAAACTCACCCGCGACAAACGGCGCTCCGTGACCATAGGCGTCAGCTTTTACGATAGCCATGAATTTGCAGCCTTCATGTATGTAATTGCGTATGGCGTGATAGTTGAACGCTATGCAATCGGCGTCAACCTCTGCCCACGTTCTTTTAAGAAAACAGGACATTGAATTACCTCCGGATATCTATGTATTGAAAATTTGAAGTTTCAGTTAACGTACATATTTATAATTATATTACTTGAGGCTCAAAAATCAACTCAAAAAGGTTAAAATAAAAAATTGACCTGATGCCGAATTAAGAAAGAAATCCCCGAAAATCTTTATATTTGCTCTTTTACTTGCCTTATCCTTGTGTTTTCGTATATAATTAACATTTAGACGCAGTTAAAATTTATTACCTGAAAAGGACGGTAAAACTGTGCAGATTGTTATTCATAAAAACAACCGAATTGATGTGCTTGACGCAATTCGTGGTGTCGCGATACTTTCAATGGTCTTTTATCACGCACTTTATGACATTGACGATATTTTCGGTTATCACATTCCGATTCTCGATACACTTTTATTCGAAATTGTACGTCAGC